>NZ_JBANRL010000001.1:2298483-2626838 GCF_037154015.1 Altererythrobacter aquiaggeris | reverse complement strand
AAAGTTCGCTTATAGCCGTAACAACAGCTAGTGGTGGGTAATCCGGTAACTCGCAAAGCTCACCCAATTACCACGGCCCGAAGTAGCGTAAGGACGTTCGCGGCTTGCCCATAATCTCTGGCGCTTGTTTCCTCGCCTGCGTCATTCATCAACCTTGAGACCGCCATTCAAACAAGGCGCCGCGCAGTCTACGTCAATGCGATGTCGGGTGCGTCTTCCTGTTTCATGCCGATCACGTTGTATCCGCCGTCAACATGATGGATTTCGCCGGTGACGCCGGACGCCAGATCGCACAGCAAATATAGTCCCGCACCGCCGACATCGTCGATGTCCACGTTGCGGCGCAGCGGCGAATTGAGTTCGCTCCACTTGAGAATATAGCGGAAATCACCGATTCCGCTGGCAGCCAGCGTTTTGATCGGGCCCGCAGAAATCGCATTGACGCGAATGTTGCCGGGACCAAGATCATTGGCCAGATATTTGACGCTGGTTTCCAGCGCAGCCTTCGCCACGCCCATGACATTGTAATGCGGGATCACCTTTTCGGCGCCGTAGTAGCTCAAGGTCAGCACGCTTCCGCCGGTTTCGGGCATCAGCTTTGCTGCTCGTTTCGTGGCGGCGACCAGCGAATAGGCGCTGATATTCATCGTTTGGAGGAAATTTTCGAGGCTGGTATCGACATACTTGCCGCGCAATTCGTTCTTGTCCGAAAACCCGATTGCATGGACCAGAAAATCAAGCCCGCCCCAGCGTTCCTCGACCGCAGCGAAGGCCGTATCGAGCGCATCCATATCCGCGACGTCGCATTCGATCAGAAAATCGCTTCCGACCTGCGCGGCTAGCGGGCCGACGCGTTTGGCCAATGCTTCGCCGGGATAGGAGAATGCCAGTTCGGCGCCGTGTTCGGCAAGTTTCTTCGTAATCCCCCAGGCAAGTGATTTGTCATTGGCCAGCCCCATAATGAGCCCGCGCTTGCCCTGCATCAATCCGGTCATTTGGCACCACCTTGTTCAGTTTCGTTCCCGGCTCCGGCTTCGGCTCGTTTCAGCGCCGCGCGTTTCCGGTTGTCTGCCTGTCCGACGAAATCCACTTCTTCCGGCGGTTCGGCCAGCGCGGCATTCAATTCCGCCCCTACAACCATCCCTAGGCCGACCAGCCAGAAAAAGAAAAGCGTGATCATGATGCCGGCCATGCTGCCGTAGGTCAGATCGTAACTGAACATGCTGCGCAGCACCGGAGGTAAACCGATCGTAACGCCGACCCACCATACCGTAACCAGCAGCGCACCGGGCCATTTGGGATATCGCCGCGTGCGATAGGCGGCGGGTGTCAGCGTATAAAACAGCAGGTAAATCGACCCGAACAAACCCAGCGCCGGCACGATCCGGCTGATCGACAATTGCGCCATCGCGTCTGCAAATTGGGGAATATAAGCCTGGATAATTTCCTGTGCGGTTCCGATCAGCACCTGCGCGATAAGGCTGACCAGCAACAGGATCACGGCCGAGATGATTATGCCGGTAGAAAGCAGCCGGTATTTTAGAAACGAATGCGTTGCGACAGTACCGTATGCCCGGCGCAGGATGTCGCGAATTGTCTCGATCAGACTGCCAACCGTCCACAGCCCGAACAGACCACCGATCCACAAAAGCCAGCCCGATCGCGCTTCGATCACGCTGCGCGCGACGGGCTCTATGACATTGCCCACCACTGGCGGCAATGCGAACAGGATTGCGTTAATCGTGGCTGCGCGTTCGGCCTCCTCGCCGATTGCGGAAAAAATAGCCGCGCCGGTGATAAAAAAGGGAAAGATCGCCAGCATCGCCATATAGGCAAGGTTGCCCGCATGAATGAAACCGTCGTTGTAGGCGCCCACGGCTACCCGTTTGACGACTTCGAAGAACCGTGTCCCGGGCCCCACTCTTCCGCGTACCCGTTGACCCAGCTCGCGGCGCCGCTTCGCCGCTTCCTCCCGCCGGGCTTCCGGCGAATAGGACCGGATAATGCGTTCTTCAGGATCTGGCAGGTCGGCTTGCGACATTCGGCTCCGGGGGTTTAATTACCGAGCTTGCTGCGCGGATCGGAAGTGTCCTTCCAGCCTTCGAGACGATTGGCAAGTTCGCTGACATCATCGGGAAGCGCGATTTCCAGCGTCACAAGCTGGTCGCCGCGCTGACCGTTCTTGCTGGAAAAACCCTTGCCCTTGAGCCTGAGCACCTTTCCTGAAGAACTTCCCGGCGAAACCGTCAGCATCACTGCGCCGTCCACTGTCGGCACCCTTATTTTCGCGCCAAACACGGCTTCTTCCAGTGTGACCGGCAGATCAAGCCTGACATCATCACCTTCGCGGCGGAAGGCCGCGTGAGGCTGGATAGTCAGGGTGACGGTCGCATCGCCGTTTCCGCCCGGCCCGGATTCGCCCTTGCCCTTGAGCCGCATCTGCGTCCCGTCCTCGACGCCGTCGGGCAGTTTCAGATCAATTGTTTTGCCGTCTGCCAGTGTTATGCGCTGGTCGCGGCGGGTCGCCGCATCGACGAAGGGTACTTTCAATCTGTAGCTGACATTTGCGCCCTTGCGCGGCGGCGGTTGCGGTGGCCGCCGGCCAAAGTTTCCGCCCGGCCCTGCACCGCCCGCGCGTCCGCCAAACA
The DNA here is from genome assembly GCF_037154015.1 of Altererythrobacter aquiaggeris. Taxonomy (NCBI): domain Bacteria; kingdom Pseudomonadati; phylum Pseudomonadota; class Alphaproteobacteria; order Sphingomonadales; family Erythrobacteraceae; genus Aestuarierythrobacter; species Aestuarierythrobacter aquiaggeris. The sequence goes on along the minus strand of NZ_JBANRL010000001.1, from coordinate 2,624,190 downwards.
GACCTTCGAAAATATCGCCCAGATCCATGTCTTCAGCACCGAAGCCCTGAAAATCCTGCGAACTGAAACCGCCGCCCCCGCCGCCCCCGCCGCCGCCGCCGCGGCCGCCAAACCCGCCGCCGCCAAACGGCATTTTCGGATTGCCGTCGCTGTCGATTTCACCGCGGTCGAAGCGGGCCCGCTTGTCCTTGTCCGACAGCAGATCATAAGCGTTGGTGACCTCGGAGAATTTGTCCGAAGCCTTGGGATTGTCTTTATTTCTGTCGGGGTGAAGCTCCTTGGCAAGTTTGCGATAGGCAGACTTGATGTCCTTCTCGCTCGCCGTGCGGGCAACGCCCAAAGTCGAATATGGATCAGCCATTGCGTGTTAGCTAGGTAATGCAGGGGCCGGGCGCAAGCGCAGCGGGCTTTCCTCATACGATTTGCATCGGTAGACGGGGCCCATGGACACTTCGCAAGCCAATAGCGCCATTCCCGTTGCCGATCCTTTCGAACTGTTCGGCAAATGGTTTGCCGAAGCACGGACAAGCGAACCCAACGATCCCGATGCCATGGCTTTGGCAACCGCGACCCCCGGCGGCGCCCCTTCTGTCAGGATGGTTCTGCTGAAAGGGCACGGCAGCAACGGATTCACGTTCTACACCAATGCCCAAAGCCGCAAAGGGCAGGAAATAGGCACTAATTCGCAGGCCGCGCTGCTGTTTCACTGGAAAAGTCTGCGGCGGCAGATCCGGATCGAGGGCGTGCTCGAAGAAGTATTGCCCGAGACGGCAGACGCATATTTTCACAGCCGCTCGCGCGATTCGCAATTGGGCGCGGTTGCATCCGACCAGTCGCGGCCATTGCCCCGCCGGCAGGATTTTATCGACCGGTTTGACGAGGCGGCCACGCGGTTCGAGGGCAGCATGGTGGAACGGCCCAGGCACTGGACGGGATTTACGCTGCTGCCGGGAGCGTTCGAATTCTGGCTTGATCGGCCAAACCGACTGCATGACCGTCGCCGTTTCGAGCGGACCGGAGACGGCTGGACCGATATGTTGCTATATCCATGAGCGGCCGTCTCCACGCTTCGCATGAAAAGCGTGCCGGGCTGACGCGCACTGCCGCATATGCGTCGATTTCGGTTGCCGTTTTGCTTGTCGGTCTGAAGCTATGGGCAACCTGGCAGAGCGATTCTGCAGCCATGCTCGGCAGTCTGGCGGATTCTTCGCTCGATCTTGTCGCCAGCCTCGCCACTTTGCTCGGCGTCTGGGTTGCTGCGCACCCTGCTGATGAGGATCACCGCTTCGGCCACGGCAAGGCGGAAGCTCTGGCTGCGATGTTCCAGGTTGTGCTGATCGCGCTTTCGGCGTTCGGAATTGCTTTCAGTTCAATCACCCGTTTGATCAACGGCAACCGCGTTGCAGCAATCGAGGAAGGGATTGCCGTCTCGGTCATTGCCATCATCGCCACTGTCGGGCTACTGGCCTGGCAGCGTTATGTCATCGCCCGCACACAATCGGTCGCCATCGGCGCGGACCATGTCCATTATCAGTCGGATCTGCTGCTCAATCTGGCAGTCATAGCGGCGCTGGTTCTGGATTCTGTGATTGGCGTGTCCGGCGCCGATCCGCTGTTCGGCCTTGGCATAGCTCTGTGGCTTGGCTGGGGTGCGTGGCGCGCTTCGTCCGAGGCTATCGACCATTTGATGGACCGCGAATGGCCTGAAGAAAAGCGTCATCGTTTCGTCGAAATCGCCGCCAGGCATGAAGAGCTGCGTAACCTCCATGATTTGCGGACACGCACCAGCGGCAACCGCGATTTCGTCCAGTTCCATGTGGATATGCCTGCAGGGATGAGCGTGGGCCGAGCGCATGAGATCATTGACCGCGTCGAAGAAGATCTGTGCAGCCATTTCCCGAACATGGAATTGCTGATCCACATCGATCCAGCCGGGCATGTCGACGAGCCGGACAACCCGATGGTTGAAGAAGATGAATTCGCCAAATTGAAGGACAGCAAGTGAGCCAGAAGATCCCCTACTGGCATGTCGATGCCTTCGCAAACCGTTCGTTCACCGGCAACCAGGCCGCTGTGATGGAGTTGGACAGCTGGCTTGCCGATGATGTTCTGCAGGCTATTGGCGAAGAGAACAATTTTGCTGAAACCGCCTTCATCGTGCGCGACGATACGGGCGCGGCAGACTGGGAATTGCGCTGGTTTACGCCCTTACTGGAGATCAGGCTTTGCGGCCATGCAACGCTTGCATCGGGTCATGTCCTGCTATCCCGCGATGGTGCTGGTGACCGCGTCACTTTTCGTACGCGGCAGGCAGGCGTTCTCGAAGTTGTGAAGGCAGAAGGTGGATACGAAGTTGGCCTTCCCGCGCTCAGAACCGAACCGGGTGAATGGGAGGAGGCAGCGGAACTGCTGGGCGCCCGGCCGCTGGAAACCTGGCAACACCCTGATCGTTACAACATCTTTCTGTTCGCCAGCGAAGCAGAGGTCCGCGCGTTAACCCCCGATTTGCGCAGCCTCGCCACATTTGGCGATCCGCAGTATATTTGCACTGCGCCGGGGGAGAAAACAGACGTCGTCAGCCGCGTATTCGTGCCTGGCGCAGGTGTGGACGAAGATAGCGTGACCGGTTCCGCCCATGCGGCGTTGACACCGTTCTGGGCCGAAAAACTGGGCCGTGACAGGTTTACCGCACATCAGGCGTCGCAGCGCGGCGGGGATCTGACCTGCAGACTGGCCAAGGATGACCAGGGCGAGCGTGCATGGCTGGGCGGGCGCTGCGTCACTGTGGTGGAAGGGTCGTTCTACATTTCGGGATAAAGTTCGGCGACATCCATCAGTTCGCCGACCAGGGCCGTCCGTTTGGCCTGATCGGTATGCCCCAGCCGCACGATGGTCAGCTTTTGATCCGGGCTGACGATAATGTACTGGCCCATATGGCCAATGGCCGCGAACATCGTATCCGGACCACGGTCAGCCTGTTCATCATCGCGGTCGAAGCCGGAATCGCGGTTCAACCAGGTTTGCGCGCCGTAAAACGGCGATCGCGGGCTTGGCGTCTTCATGAAATCGATCCATCGGCGCGGCACCATTTGCGATCCGCGTTCCGACCCGCCATGGCGCAAGAATTCGCCGAATTTGGCCCAGTCGCGCGCGGTCGCATGCATAAGACTGCCGCCAACAAGTGTTCCGCGGGCGTCGAATTCGGGGACCATGCTGTCCATTCCCAGCGGTCCGAACAACCTTGTCTGAAGATAATCGGCCACCGTCTTGCGGCGGACTTCGGGATCATTACTTGTCGTCAGCGCCCGGGCAGCGATATCTGCCAGAATGACAGTTGTGTTCGATGAATATTCGAATTGGCGGCCAGGTTCGGCTTCCAGGGGCTGGGCCCCGGCGTAATCCGCCATGTCATCTCGGCCGTCCAGAAACAGCATCCTGACTTCTGCAGAATCGTATATCGGATCGCTGGCCTCGGAATGGCGTAATCCCGACCGCATCTGCAATAATTGCCGCAGGGTGATTTCACCGCGCGGGTCACCCGGGCGCTGCCAGCGGGGCACCGGCGGCGAATCGTCCAGCCTCAGCCGCCCGTCGGCCACCAGCATTCCGATCATCACCGCCGTGACGGTTTTGGCCATCGACCAGCTGACAAAGCGTGTTTCGGCATCATATCCCTCGCCGTAACGCTCGGCCACGATCTGGCCGCGGTGCATCACGATTGCGGCGCGCGTTTCGCCGATGGTTTCGGGATTGGCAAACAGGTCATCCACTTGCCTTGCAACCTGCTCCGTCGGGGCACCGGCATTATCGGATACGGCGGCGAGCGCCTGCTTGCTCAGCGGCGGCGGCGCATCCGTTCCCGCCTCTCCGCAAGCGGCAAGCAACATCAACGGCAGGATCGGCAAGAGCGTTCTGGACATGGGGGCGACTGATGCGTCAAAGAGCGCCGCGATGGCAACCGCAAAACGACGTTCGAACTCCGCTTCAACCCATAATCGCGGCTCGCGGCGCGGCTGGCGGCGCGGCTGGGCCATAACGGCCGCGGTGACAGCGGTTATCGCAGGCGGTGTAGCCTATAATTGGAGTGCCATAAGCGGGTTCACGAATGCCGGCGCATCATACAGTGCGCGGGTGGTGTGTTCATGCCGCCACGCTGGCGGGCGCAGCCTCGATGATTGCCGCAAGGACTTGCTTGGCGGGATGGAGCTGGTCAGCCTGACCGAAGACAAGGCCGAAAAAAGCATAACCGCCCGTTATCCGTTGATGATTGGGCAAACCGCCCGCTGGCGCGAGGGTTACGGCTGCGTGATGGACAAATGGGAAGGTTAGGCCGCCTCAAGACGGACTGAGCTTTCGGTCGAATCGATCCAGCCGCCGCCCAGCACGCGCTCACCGGCGTAAATCACCGCAGCCTGGCCCGGTGCAACGCCGAATTCGGGTGCTGCAAAATGCAAAGTGACCGGCCGGCCATCGCCCAGCGAACCCTCCAGTGTGACGGGAACGGGCTTTGCCAGCGATCTTACCTTGGCGGTCAGCGGGACATCGGGGATCGGCCCGATCAGATTGGTATCGATTAGGGTTGCCGACGCGACCGCGAGGAGCCGCTTGGGCCCCACCAGCACGCGCGCTTCGGGTGCATCCAGTCCGACTACATAAAGTGGTTCTGCCTGTCCGCCGATATCCAGCCCGCGGCGCTGGCCGACAGTATAGTGGATGATGCCCCTGTGCCGGCCCATTTCCTCACCCGTTTCGGCGTGGACGATCGGACCGGGCGCACCGCCTTCGGGCCGCATCTTGCGGACGATTTTTGCATAATCGCCATCGGGCACGAAGCAGATATCCTGGCTGTCGGGCTTCGCAGCGTTCCGCAGCCCGGCTGCATTGGCCAATTCGCGCACTTGCGATTTGGGCAGCCCGCCAAGCGGGAAACGGATAAAATCGAGCTGTTTTTCAGTGGTGCCATAAAGGAAGTAGCTCTGGTCACGTGCAGGATCGATTGCACGGTGCAGCTGCGCGCCGGCGGGCCCCATGATCCGCTGGACATAATGCCCGGTCGCGGTGCAATCCGCGCCCAGTTCGCGCGCCATGCGCAACAGATCGGTAAATTTGGGCCCCATATTGCAGCTGATGCAGGGCACCGGCGTGCGCCCGGCCAGATATTCATCGGCAAATTTTTCGACGACGTCTTCTTTGAAGGCGCTTTCATGGTCGAAAACATAATGTGCGATGCCAAGCCGGTCCGAAACCGCGCGCGCATCGGCAATGTCATCTCCGGCGCAGCAGGCACCCTTGCGGCCCGTGGCGGCGCCGTAATCATACAGCTGCAGCGTGATGCCGATGACTTCGGCCCCGCTCGCATGGGCAAGTGCGGCGACGACCGACGAATCGACCCCGCCCGACATCGCAACCACGATGCGGCTTTCGCTCGCCGGCTTGTCCAGATCGAACAGGCGTGCGGCATCCAGGGCAGAATCGAGGACGGTTGTGTCAGTCATTGCGAGTGCGCCCATACACGGCCCGCAGCAAACCTCAAAGATCGGGTAACTATACCTTCGAATTTGTGAACGCGGCTTTTACCGGTTCTTGAGGTTAGCGGGTCTAACAGGCTTGCATGTTTGAAAGTCGAATCATCGAAACTGCCGCACAGCGCGGATTGATCGCAGGCGGCGCGCTTGTCGATGGCACTCCCGATTTGCGGCCGCTGACATGGGCGGAGATAACCGCCCGGCTGGCCGCAGCAAAGGAACTTCGCGAGGCGCTTGCAGGAACATTTCTGCACCCGGTCACTGCCAGCTTCGATTCCATGACCGCCGAGCAGATTGTCGATGGCGCGGCACCGGACCGCGAAGACTTAATCGCCATTAACCCTGATGGTTTAGGGCCTCGAAAAGACGCCCGGGGCATAGAGATCGGCAATGCAGATGATTCGCTGATCGGCGACCGAGGAACAGTATGATTGAAAACCAGAAAATCAGGCCTGCACAAGTGATCGGCCCGCTTGGTGAACCGCTCACTATCGACGATCTGCCTGCGCCTTCGACAACCCGCTGGGTTGTGCGCCGCAAGGCCGAAGTTGTGGCGGCGGTAAATGGCGGCCTGCTGACAATCGACGAAGTGCTCGAGCGTTACACACTGACTCTGGAAGAATTTGCCTCGTGGCAGCGCGCGGTCGACCGGTCGGGAATGCAGGGATTGCGTGTCACGCGGATCCAGCATTACCGCGATCTTTACGAGCGGCAACTGAAGTATTGAGGCGGACGCCTTTCAAAAAAATCCGGCACATCGCCGGTTAATTGCCTTACTAAAAACAAAATTTCTGATAAATGTGGCGGCCCATCGGGAACGTAATGTTCCGGTGGGCCGTTCTGTATGGGAAACCGCCGGGACCGGCGGTCATGGGCGGTCATGAAAAGTACGTTTCCGTGCAGACTAAACAGGAGGAAATTATGGGTTGGATTATTGCAATTATCGTCGGCGGTGTGGCTGGCTGGCTTGCTAGTCTGGTTATGAACCGGGATGCTTCGATGGGCATTTTCTGGAACATTATCGTTGGTATCGTCGGTTCCGTAATCGGCAATGTGGTCGCGCAACAGTTCGGCTGGGCCGGCTCGATCCAGGAATTCTCGATTACCGGCCTGATTATTGCCGTTATCGGTGCGATCATTCTGCTGGCCATCGTAAATCTCGTTCAGCGTGGTCGCGTGCGGTAATCTGCACCCGTTCATCATTGAATAGCCTTAAGGGCGGGGGAAGCAGGACTTCCCCCGCCCTTTGGTTTGGTGCGCTCCGTTCGAGAAACGGGGCCGAGGCGCTCGCCCGATGGCATTTGTCGTTCGTAGAACTCGCGATTGTCCGGTCGTGAATGGTGGTCTAAGGCCGCCGCACGTATAGTTGAGGGGGTTACGGTAACCGGCTTGCCCTTGGTGCTATAGCTATGTAACACAGCGCGGACCGATATGAATTACGAAACTGGCATAACCATGGATGACGGCCACCCCGACATTTCAGACGCCCGGTTTGATCTGGACGCGGGTGACGAACGGCGGCCGCGCCGTAAATGGATCATCCTGATTACTGGTCTGCTGATCCTGGGTGCAGCCATTGCCGCATGGTACATCATGCAGGGCAGCACCAACGCAACTCCGGCGGCGGATAATACGGATCAGGCACCCAGCATAACGGTGATCACGCCCGGTAAGGTAACGATTGCGGGCGAAATTGTCGCCACCGGCTCGCTCGCCGCGCGGCGCGAAGTGCCCGTTGGCGTTGTCGGCGAAGGCGGCCGCGTGGTGTCGGTCGCGGTGGATGCCGGGCAGTTCGTGCGGCAGGGTCAGTTGCTGGTGTCGATCGATCGGTCCGTGCAGAACCAGCAGGCAGCCAGCCAGTCGGCGCAAATCGAAGTCGCGCGGTCCGATGCCCGCCTTGCACAGGCCAATCTGGACCGCGCACTCAAGCTGGTCGAGCGCGGATTTATCTCGCAGGCCGATATCGACCGCCTGACCGCAACACGCGACGCGGCGGCTTCCCGCGTCAAGGTGGCGCAGGCCCAATTGGGCGAATTGCGCGCGCGCAATGCGCGGCTCAACGTTTATGCTCCGGCCGGCGGACTTGTGCTGTCGCGCGATGTCGAACCCGGCCAGGTTGTGAGCGGCGGTTCGCCCCCGCTTTTCGTGATTGCCAAGGGCGGCGAGATGGAATTGCTGGCCAATCTGGGTGAAACCGATCTGGCCAGAATTTCGACCGGCGTCCAGGCCGACGTCACACCGGTTGGCGCGGACAAGGTTTTCTCCGGCCAGGTTTGGCAAATTGCGCCGATAATCGATCAGCAGAACCGCCAGGGCACTGCCCGTATTTCGCTACCTTACGCACCTGAATTGCGCCCCGGCGGGTTTGCATCGGCTGTCATCAAAAGCGGTACGGTTGTCGCGCCGCAATTGCCGGAAAGTGCGCTGCAATCCGATGAAGAAGGCAGTTATGTGTATATCGTCGGGAAAGACAACAAGGTGGAGCGGCGGCGGATCGAACTCGGCAGTGTCACGGCCAAGGGTGTCACCATTCGCAGCGGCCTGACGGGTAACGAAAAGATCGTCCTGCGTGCGGGCGGATTCCTCAATCCCGGCGAAACGGTCAAGCCTGTTCTGGCGAAAGACTGACCGCGATGAATTTCAACAACATTTCCGCATGGTCGATTCGCAACCCGGTGATACCGCTGGTGCTGTTTACCGCGCTGTTCCTCGCCGGGATCATCAGTTTCATACGGATGGATGTGGTCAATCAGCCGGATATCGAATTCCCGGCAGTGAATGTCACTATTTCGCAGCCGGGCGCGGCTCCGACCGAAATCGAAAACCAGATAACGCAGATCGTCGAATCTGCAGTCGTTAACGTAAACGGCGTCAAGACGGTCACATCTACCGCGCGCGAGGGTAGCTCGAACACAACAGTCGAATTCCAGATCGGCATCGATCCAAATGATGCCGTAGCCGAAGTGAAGAATGCAGTTGATTCGATTCGCGGAAGTCTGCCTGACGGCATTCTGGAGCCGCGGATTAGCAAAATAGAAATTTCGGGCGGTTTCCTGGGCATCTACGCCGTCGAAGCCGACGATATGACAATCGAACAGCTTAGCTGGTTCATCGATGACACTGTTGCGAAGCAGTTGCTGACGGTTGACGGAATGGCCGACGTGGGCCGTTTCGGCGGAGTGGACCGCGAAATCGAAGTGACGCTGGACCCTGCGAAGATGCGTTCGCTGGGTGTTACTGCCAGTCAAATCAATCAAATCCTGCGGATCGATAATGTCGATGCGGCGGGCGGCATGGCGGAAGTGGGCGGAACGCGCCAGTCGGTTCGCGTGCTGGGGACCACCGACACAGCATTCGAACTGTCGCAAAAGCAACTCCAGCTCGGCGGCGGGCGCACGATAAAGCTGACCGACGTTGCCAGCGTTCGCGATGGTTTCACCGAACGAACATCGATCAGCAAGGTCCGCGACAAGGAGGTGGTCAACTTCTTCATGTCGCGCGCAAAAGGTGCGTCGGATGTTACGGCATTCGACGCCGCTCTGGAGAAGATCGCCAAGATCGAAGCCGACAACCCCGGCGTCAAATTCATTCCGCTGTTCAACACGGTCAAATATACCAAAAGCCAATATGAAAGCTCGATCGCGGCAATGATCGAAGGCGCGATTCTGGCCGTGATCGTCGTGTTTTTCTTCCTGCGGGACTGGCGCGCGACGATCATTTCAGCGGTCGCCATCCCGCTGTCTGCAATTCCGACTTTCTGGTTCATGGATTTGCTGGGCTTCAACCTTAACCAATTGTCCTTGCTCGCGCTGGGTTTGGTGGCCGGCGTTCTTGTCGATGACGCCATCGTCGAAATTGAAAATATCGTGCGCCATATGCGGATGGGCAAAAGTGCCTATCAGGCGTCTATCGATGCTGCGGACGAAATCGGTCTGGCCGTGGTCGCGACATCTTTCTGTATCGTCGCGGTGTTTCTCCCCGTCGGGTTGATGCCCGGTATTTCGGGCCAGTTCTTCAAAAACTTCGGCATAACGGTCGTTGTCGCCGTTTTGATGAGCCTGGCCGTGGCGCGAATGATTACGCCGATGCTGGCAGCTTATTTCCTGAAATCGCATGGTCACGCGGAACATGGCGGCGGCAAATGGATGGACCGGTATATGCGGTTGCTCGGCTGGACGCTGGACCGCCGGAAAATGCTCGCGTTGAGACAAGATATCGACGGGCCACGGCGCCGCTGGCTCTATGTCGTCAGTGCTGCCGCGCTGTTGATCGTTCTGCTGGCCGCTTCCGGGATGGCGCTGTTTACTGCGTTCGATCTCATGATGGCCACCGGGCTGCCGCAAGGTCTGGTCACCGCACTGGCGCTTGATCCGACATCGACAATGGGGACATTGGCGGACCGCTTCGTACAGCTGATATTCCTGGCTGCCGCGACGGCAATCAGCCTCATCGCAATTGTTCTTATTCTGAAATTGTGCGGATTTATCTTCGGCCTCATGGGTACGCGGTTGGCGCAGTCGTGGCGATATCTGGAGGCAAGGTTCCACGATCACCGGGTCTGGATGCTGGGGGTCGGCTTTCTCGCATTTCTGCTGACCGTATTGCTGTTCATGAATGTACCCGCGCAATTCCAGCCCACCACCAATGAAGATAACAGCCAGGTGACCATCGAAATGGTGCCCGGAACGACGCTGGAAACAACCGAACGTGTGGCCGACCGCGTTGCAGCAATGCTGTACGAACAACCGGAAGTCGAAATAGCTCTGGAACGGGTGAACGAAGGCGACGCCACCATTTACATCACGCTGAAACCCGACCGGAAAAAAACGTCGGTCGAGTTCGAGCGGGATCTTGCACCAAAATTCGCCGACATTCCCGATGCCCGTGTCCGTTTCCGCTCGCAATCGGGCGGTTTCGGCAGCGGCCGCGATATGACCGTGATGCTCGCGGGTTCCGACCCCGAGCTGCTTGAATCGACCGCAACAGAACTGGTCGAGCAGATGAAGGGGCTGGACACTCTGGTTGCGCCGCGCGTCAGTGCCGATCTCAACCGTCCTGAAATCATTATCGAACCACGGGCGGATCTGGCGGCGGAACTCGGCGTGACAACCATCGCGCTGAGCCAGACAATCCGTATCGCGACAATGGGCGAAATCGAGCAAAACGCTGCCAAATTCTCCTTGTCCGATCGTCAAATCCCCATTCGCGTGAAATTGCCCAAAGCCTCGCGGCGCGATTTGACGACGATCGCGCAATTGCCGGTGGCGACCGCATCGGGCGGTTCCGTCCCGCTTGAACGGGTGGCGAAAATTTCTTTCGGCTCGGGCCCGACCTCGATCCAGCGCTATAACCAGAACCGCCGCGTTCTGGTGGGCGCCGATTTATCTTCGGGCGTTATCAAGGGCACGGCGCAGGAACAGATCGACGCGCTACCGATCCTCCAGAATCTGCCTCAGGGCGTCATTCGCGATGTTGTGGGTGAAGACGAGTGGCAGCAGGAACTGATTTCCAACCTGATTATCGCGATCGTCGCGGGCGTCTTGCTGGTATTTGCCGTATTGGTGCTCCTGTACAAACGTCTGATGAGCCCGCTGGTCAATATGGCGTCGCTTGCGCTGGCGCCGCTGGGCGGAATTTTCCTCGTCTGGATTGTCGGACAGTCGCAGTCGATGCCGGTGTATATCGGCATTCTGTTGCTGCTCGGGATTGTGTCCAAAAACTCGATCCTGCTGATCGATTTCGCGATCGAGGAAATGAAAGTCGGCACTGACAAACTGACAGCCATTCTCGAAGCGGGTCACAAGCGTGCGCAGCCGATTGTCATGACCACTGTCGCCATGACTGCGGGCATGGTCCCGACGGCTATATCGCTGTCGGGTGATGCGGCTTGGCGTGCGCCGATGGGGACCGTGGTTATAGGCGGGTTGATCGTTTCGACTGTTCTGACGCTGCTGATTGTTCCGGCCGGCTTCAGTCTGGCTGATGGACTGGAAAACAGGATCGGCCCTTGGATGCGCAACAAGTTCCTGACTTTCAGGCCGGGTGATGATGCAGCGGACAAGGCAGGCCGGGCAGATGCCTCCGGCGCGGGGGCAGTACCCGCTGAATGAGCCTGGCGATACTCGACCTGACATGGACTTGGCTGTAGAACAGCCCGCTATGGGGCAATTGCGCAAATCGGCATTACGTATTGCCCAGCCGGTGCCGGCGGACCGCGCGCGCACGATGCGCATCACGGCTACCCTGATGCTGGTTGTGATGGCGGCGCTGTTTCTCATCGCCAACCGGTACGAGGAACTGCACCCGGCCTGGGGATATCTGCTGGCATTTTCCGAAGCTGCGATGGTCGGCGGGCTGGCTGACTGGTTTGCCGTAACCGCGCTGTTCCGTCGCCCGCTTGGTCTCCCGATCCCGCACACGGCGATTATTCCGGAAAACAAGGACCGGATTGCCGATACGATGGCGTCCTTTCTGCGGGATAATTTTCTAACCCCGCAAGTTGTCGCGCGGCGTCTGCAGAATATGAACATTGCCGAGGCGGCGGGCGGGTTTCTGGCCGATGGTGCCAAGGGCGGCGAATCGCGGATTCGCGAAGGCGCCGCGGGGCTGGCCTCCGATGTGCTCCAGTCGCTCGATCAGGAAAAATTGGGCGGTATGGTCAAGGGCGGCCTGCGCACCCAGTTGGAAAAAATCGACCTCGCACCGCTGCTGGGGCAGATGCTGGGCGCTGCGATTGCCGACAAGCGGCATATGCCGGTGATTGAAGGCGCCATTCGCTGGGCAGGTATCACGCTGGAAGATAATGAAGAGCTTGTCCGCGCCATGATTGCCGAACGTGCCAATGGCGTGGTGCGCTGGACCGGCCTTGATACGACCATTGCCAACCGCGTGCTTGACGGTCTTTACAAATTGCTTGCCGAAACGGTGGTCGATCCCGACCACCCCTTGCGCGGAAAGCTGGAGGAAGGCCTGGCGCAGCTGGCCGATGATTTGCAGCACGATCCGGACACGCAGGAAAAGGTCCGCAAAATGAAGCTGGAGCTGCTTGCAAATCCCGCGGTTGGCCACTGGATCGACGGTTTGTGGGAGCGCGCCCGCCGCGCTTTGCTGCGCGCGATGGACAATCCCGAAAAAATTCTGGCCGGACAATTCGGCATCAGTGTGCAGGAACTGGGCCAATCGCTGCAGCGCGACAAGCGATTGCAAGTGCTGGTCAACCGGTTCTCGCGCCGCACCATGGTCGGTGTGGCAACCCGCTATGGCGACCAGATCGTCCAGCTGGTTTCCGAAACGGTGCGCCGCTGGGATGCCAGCACGGTGACTGACCGGATTGAAAGCGCGGTCGGCCGCGACCTGCAGTTTATCCGGATCAACGGCACCATGGTCGGCGGACTTGTGGGTGTGACGATCCACTTCCTCGACGGATTGTTCTAGTCATGGACATAGTGATCGAGACTGACCGGTTGTTGCTGGCCAAGCCAGAGGTTGCAGACTTCCAGCCGCTGTTCGATCTTGTCTCGGATCCCGAAACCTGCCGCTATCTCGGGCCGCCGCCGACCATCCCCGATATGCATATGCGGTTCCAGCGCGGGGCGGGCAGCTGGTCGCTATACGGCTATGGCAGTCTGATGGGGCATTTGAAAAACACCGGCGAGCTGGTCGGCACCTTTGGCATTTTTCACAGCTGGCGCGGGCTGGGGGATGATTTCGACGATCAGCCCGAAGCGGGCTGGATTACCAAACGCCAACATGTCGGCACAGGCATTAGCGGCGAAGCGATGCGCGCATCACTGGCGTGGTTCGACCGCGAACACGGCCCGCGCCGCGTGGTGGCGATGATTGATCCGGGCAATGCTCCCTCGCTCGGTCTTGCAGCGGCGCTGGGTTTTGCCAGATATCGCGAAACACGGTTCCCGCCCGGAGATGGCGAACAGGGCGAAGCGGTGATTTTGCTGGAACGCGCGCCCGGCTGATCGCGCCTGCCTCTATAATGGAAACATGAGGTTATCTTGATAACTGCCATTTGATTGCAATGCCGGGGATGAAGCGCGGCGCCGGGCCGCGCCGCGCCGCTGCATAGGCAAAATCCCGTACCCCGTCATAAAATCCAAATTTATCCCGCTGAAATATCTGTGTTCTCAAGGGCGGCTGGTGCCGCCCGGCTCAAGGGGACGCACAATGGCGCAATCGATATCGGATGCTCTGGAACAGCAGGTAGAGGCAATAATCGGGCTTTACCCGGCACGCAAAGCCGCAGGCCGGCCGGTGAAATCATGTGACAGGTTCGCTATCGACCGGCACTTTTCCCAGATATTGCGGCTGCTTGCGCCGCGTATTCGCCATTTTATCGGGCGATATGGACTATTGGATTTGCGCGAGGATGCCGAACAGGCCTGTGCGATTGCAGTCCACCGGGCGATTGCCGAATACGACAAGGCAAAAGCCCGCTTTACCACATTCGTGAACTGGCAACTGCGCGGGGAACTGCAAAGCCTGCGTTTCCGGATGCGGCTGGACCAGCGCGGCAGCGCCCGCCGGATTTGCGCCAGAACAGTGTCGCTCGCGCTTCCTGCGGGACAGGACAATCTGACACCGGGCCATCTGACACCGGGCCATCTGACACTGGGCGACCTGATTGTGGATGAGGATGCAGAACTCAGAGTTACGCGCCCGGCTAGCGATCTGATGGCCCGCCGCGCCGCCGACGCGATGCTGGACGATTATTCCGACATGGCCCGCCGGCGCGCGCTTGAACAGTTGGAGCGCGCGACCGCAAAGGCGGTTTCCGGCGCCGATGTGAAAACCGCCCGCTTGATCGCGATCAATACGAAAATCATGAACGACCGGGCTATTGCTGCGCGCCACCTGCTCGGCGGGCGGGAAATGGCGGCCGAGGATGCCATGTCAAAGGAGCAGAAACGCCAGGTGGCGCGGCGCGTGCTGCGCCATATCACGAAACGGGTGGCGGTGAGTGAGCGCTTTAACCCTGCTTCATGGTCCGGTTGTTAATCGGGCATCTGGAAGCGCACTGCCGAGCGGTAGTACGATGGGAATGGTTTACCCTCCGCGTCCAATGCGGGAATGAACGAAGCCCGCTGCATCAGGCGCTTGCAGACAATATCGTCGAACTCTTTTGGACGGGTCGATTGCTGGATGTGACAGGTTGTCGGTTTTCCATCCTCCCCCACATTCAGACGGAATTGCACCAGACCCTGCTGCCCTTGATTGAGCATACTAATCGGATAGTCACTCGGTTTCAGCCAATTAACGGGAGAATCCGCCGGCTCCAGTACGCGCGATTGCGCCTCATGTTTAACAGGATCGACGCCCCAGCTATTCAGCAGTTTGTCTGTACAAGCCCGCAGCGCTTGGAACGGTTTGCCCATCGACCCGGTGTTCAGCCTTACAGTGCTCTTTTTGCCATCAGAAAATGCCAGCCATGTGATTGCGCTTTCGCGTTTTTCGCCGATAGGTTGCCACTCCTCTTTTTTCTCTTTGGCCTGTTTCGCTTCGAAATACGCTTTCAAGTCGCGTGCATCCATACCTGCCCAGTCAGGCCGCTCCACGCTCAATGAGCTGAAAATGATCGCCGGACCGAAATTGCCAAAGTCACCTTCGAAAAAGGCGGGCGTCTGGACTCCCTCGTCAGATCCGAATTTGACTTCCAAGGCTTCTCGGCGACTGAGCTTCTTGAATGGCTCGCCTGCTACCAACATGACGAAGGTATCGCCGGGCCCATAACGCTCGATGTAAAAAGCGCTGGCATTTGCGCCGTCACCGAACCCCCGGATCAGGCGGCAACTGTCATCGGCATAATTCAGAACCCATTTCGAGTTTGGGTCAAGCACGACTGGTTCGCCATTCTGAGCCAAAACAGGAGCCGCCGCCATTGCGGGAATGGCGGCGGCAGTTAGGGCTAATGCCCTGATTGCATGTCCAAGTTCCATGACGGCACTATAGCGCGCAGCCAATGGCGATCAAGACGCGAACCTTACAGCTTTTCGGTCAGTTCCGGCACAATCTTGAACAGATCGCCCACCAGTCCGATATCCGCGACCTGGAAGATCGGCGCGTCTTCATCCTTGTTGATCGCGATGATCGTCTTGGAATCTTTCATACCCGCCAGATGCTGGATCGCGCCTGAAATTCCGACTGCGATATAGACTTCGGGCGCTACGATTTTGCCGGTTTGGCCAACCTGATAATCGTTGGGCACATAGCCCGCATCGACCGCGGCGCGCGATGCACCGATGCCTGCGCCCAGCTTGTCTGCCAGCGGTGTGATGTATTGCTCGAATGTTGCGGCATCTTTCAGCGCGCGGCCGCCCGATACGATGACCTTGGCGCTGGTAAGTTCGGGACGCTCGCTTTTGGCGATTTCCGCACTCACGAATGCCGAAGTGCCGTCGCCTGTCGGGCCTGACACGGATTCGACCGTACCGCTTCCGCCTTCGCTGGCAGCCTTGTCGAATGCAGTGCCGCGGACGGTGATCACCAGCTTTTTATCGCTCGACTGGACAGTTGCAATCGCGTTGCCGGCGTAAATCGGGCGCGTAAACGTTTTGTCGCCTTCGACCGAAAGAATGTCGGAAATCTGCATCACGTCGAGCAGGGCCGCAACGCGCGGCGCGATATTCTTGCCGGTGGTCGTGGCGGGCGCAACGAAGGCATCGTGATGGCCCATCAGATCGGCCACCAGCGGGGCGATGTTTTCGGCCAGCGCGTTTGCATAGGCCGGGTCATCGGCCACATGGACTTTGCCCACACCGGCAATTTTGGCGGCGGCTTCGCCAACCGCGCCGCAGCCCGATCCGGCGACCAGCAAATGGACTTCGCCCATTTCGCCAGCGGCGGTGACAGCCGCCAACGTGGCATCCTTCACCGAAGAGTTGTCGTGCTCGACCCAAACGAGAGTCTTCATATCAGCTTCCTTCGAAAATTCGTATCAGGCGCGCGGTTGATGCGATGCCCGCACTTACGCAATACCCATTGCCTTGATCTTGGCGACCAGTCCATCGACATCTGCGACCTTGATGCCGGCCTGCCGCACTGGCGGTTCGGCGACGTGCTTGGTCGTCAGGCGCGGCGCAGTATCAACACCGTAATCCGCCGGAGTTTTTTCATCCAGCGGCTTTTTCTTGGCCTTCATGATGTTGGGCAGCGAGGCGTATCGCGGTTCGTTAAGGCGCAAATCCGTCGTGATGACCGCGGGTAGCGATAGCTTGACGGTTTCAAGCCCGCCATCGACTTCGCGCTTCACAGTCACACTGTCACCTTCCACTTCGACAGTGTTGGCGAAAGTGCCTTGCGGGCGGCCCATCAATGCAGCGAGCATCTGGCCGGTCTGGTTGCTGTCATCATCAATTGCCTGCTTGCCCAGCATAATCAGACCGGGCTGTTCTGCATCGGCAATTGCCTTGAGGATTTTCGCGACCGCCAGCGGTTCGACTTCATCATCGGTTTGCACCAATATCGCGCGGTCGGCACCCATCGCCAGCGCAGTGCGCAGCGTTTCGGTTGCCTTCGCGGGGCCGATGGAAACCGCGATGATTTCCTCAGCCTTGCCCGCTTCCTTGATCCGGATCGCTTCTTCGACAGCAATCTCGTCAAACGGGTTCATGCTCATCTTCACGTTGGCCAGATCGACGCCCGAACCATCCGCCTTGACGCGAGGTTTAACATTGTAATCGATCACCCGTTTTACGGGGACGAGGATTTTCATTGCGGAAGATCCCTTTCGTGCAGTGGTGCGGCCGGCTTAGCCGCTCGGTTAAATAACGCAGGTGAAAGCAATTGCGTTCCGTATGCTCTGCGTCAAGCCCCGCGCGCGCGTGGCATTTTTGCCTTACGTTACGGCGCAGCGTAAGCACAGCGTCGATTAGGAGACTGATTCATGCGATTCCTTTTGCCGATACTGCTGTGCGTCGCCGCTTGCGCGCCCGTTGCGGCGCAGGAAACGCGAATCGCGCCAGCGGACCACGCGCCGCCCGGCGCCACAATAGCAGATATGGAATGGCTGGCGGGACAATGGACCGGCACAGGAATTGCCGATGCTCCCGCGCATGAAAGCTGGCTCCCCGCAGTCGGCGGCACGATGGTCGGGACTTTTGTTCAGGAAGACGGCGAAGGTGGTATCCGCTTTACCGAACATCTCTATCTGATGGAGGAAGGAGGCAGTCTTGTGCTGCGGCTCAAACACTTCAACGCCGATCTCACCGGTTGGGAAGAAAAGGACGATACGACCGCCTTTCGTTTAGTCGCCATGGAGCCGGGGGCGGCATTCTTCCACGGCCTGACATTGCGCAAGGACGGCGAGGACGGCCTCGTCGCCGCTGTGCGAATGCGCCAGAAAGATGGCTCGTCCAGCGAGCTCATCTTCCGGTTTACGCGATTGGATTTATAGCGGACGGCGCCCAGGCCGCTTGTTTCACTTCGGCGACGATCTTGCGTGCAGCGTCGCCCAGGTCATCAGCCGCCACAATGGGCAGGCCCGAATTGGCAAGGATGTCTTTGCCCTGCTGTACATTGGTGCCTTCGAGGCGGACGACCAGCGGCACCGACAGGTTCACTTCCTTAGCCGCGGCAACGATCCCGTCAGCGATAATGTCGCATTTCATGATCCCGCCGAAGATGTTGACCAGAATGCCCTCGACAGCCGGGTCCTTCAGGATGATCTTGAATGCTGCGGTGACCTTCTCCTTGGTCGCGCCGCCGCCTACGTCGAGGAAGTTGGCGGGGAATGCACCGTTCAGCTTGATAATATCCATCGTCGCCATCGCAAGGCCTGCGCCATTGACCATGCAGCCGATGTTGCCGTCCAGCTTGATATAGGCAAGATCGTGCTTGCTCGCTTCGACTTCTGCCGGGTCTTCTTCGGTTTCGTCGCGCATCGCTTCGACTTCGGGGTGGCGATAGAGCGCATTGCCGTCAAAGCTCATCTTGGTGTCGAGGACGAGCAACTGGCCGTCTTTCGTCTCCACCAACGGATTGATTTCCAGCATCTCGGTGTCGAGATCCATGAAGGCGGTGTAAAGTTGGGCGGCCATTTTCTGGCATTGCTTGTTCAGATCGCCCGTCAATTGCAGCGCAAACGCCACGGCGCGGCCATGGTGCGGCATGAAGCCGGTTGCCGGATCGATCGTGATCGTGGTGATTTTTTCGGGCGTGTTATGCGCGACATCTTCGATATCCATGCCGCCTTCGGTTGATGCGACCATCGCAACGCGGCCCGATGCACGGTCGACCAGCATCGCGAGGTAATATTCCTGTTCGATATCGACGCCGTCGGTCACATACAGCCGGTTTACCTGCTTGCCCGCATCACCCGTCTGGATAGTCACCAGCGTATTGCCGAGCATTTCCTTGGCATCCGATTCGACATCTTCGATGCTCTTGGCGAGCCGAACGCCGCCCTTGGCATCGGGGCCCAGTTCGGCAAACTTGCCCTTGCCGCGGCCGCCCGCGTGAATTTGTGCCTTCACGACAAAGAGCGGCCCGGGCAGTTTCTTCGCAGCCGCCACAGCTTCGTCCACTGTCAGCGCGGCGTGGCCGGCAGGAATGCCGAGGCCGTATTTCGCGAGTAGTTCCTTGGCCTGATATTCGTGAATGTTCATGAAATTAATGTCCCGATTGGCGGAAGTGGGGGATTTGGCGCGTTTTGGCTTTATGCGGGCATAAGCATAGTGCGTCGCGCTTGAAAAGTCCCCGTATCGCCGCCACTGCCTTTCGTGACCCATGATTGACACTATGCGCCTTGAACAGATTGTCCGCGAAGCCGGGCATATGGCGTTGGGCGCGTGGCCCGGCGATGGCCATGTGCTGGAAAGCTGGGAGAAGAATCCCGGCGATCCGGTAAGCGCGGCCGATGTCGCGGTCGATAATTTCCTCCGCCGCGAATTGGGGTCTTTGTTACCGTCGGCAGGATGGTTGAGCGAAGAAACCGCCGACAATGACAGGCGGTTGGCCAAGGGGCTGTGCTGGGTGGTTGATCCGATTGACGGGACGCGCGACTTTATCCGGGGGCGCAAGGGCTGGGCCGTGTCGGTGGCGCTGGTCAGCGGAGGAAGGCCGCTGATGGGAACTCTGGTTGCCCCGGCGCGCGGCGAGGTGTGGAGCGCGGTTGCGGGCAAGGGCGCATGGCGCAATGGCCAGCGGCTGAGCGCAAGCAAATGCACCAGGTTCAAAGGCGCGCGCGTACCCGCCGATTCGCTGATGAAAGAGGATCAGATCCTGACCATGGTCGAAAAACCCAATTCCATCGCACTGCGGATTGCCATGGTTGGCGCGAACGAGGCCGATCTGGTGGCGACATTGCGCTGGGGCTGGGAATGGGATGTCGCCGCAGCCTGCCTGATCGCGCGCGAGGCCGGTGCGGCGGTCAGCGATGCGTTTGGCGGTCGGCTCAATTACAACAAACGCGACCCGCGTGAGTTTGGTCTGCTGGTCTGTTCGCCGGCCATACACGGCGATGCCGTCGCGCATCTGGCGGCGCGGGCAAAAATCCTCGCGCCGAAGGGCTAATGCGCGAACCGGCCCGCTTATCCCGAACGCCCGCAAGCGGGTGCAAAGCGGAATTTCGAAAACGCTCCGTTCATCGCTCGTTGCCCGAAATGCGTTTTACGGTTTGATGAGGCTTGAGCAATCACTCTATCATTTCAAGAGATTACGCACGTTGTCAAAATCTGCGTAAGCATCATTTTGCGGGGTGCTCACTCAAAACATCCGCTGAATAGATAGCGGTCGATTTTTTTCGAGCCTGATGAGACCGTGGAGGTCTCAGGCGAACGGCAATAGTAATCGCCAGCGGCCAAAACAGCGTATTGATCATATCACCTGTAGTGTTTTGGATCAGCCAGGATCCATTGTTCGAATAGTCGATTAATTCATTCACGCACTGGAGTACCACTACCGCCGCAAATGGAATAAAGGTTCCGACGGTACGCCCGGAAACCAGTCTGGCGAAAAGGAAAATGGCCATTCCCACGTGCACGTGAAGGTGCGAACCGGCCAATCCAGTGTTGTCGGCAATGGCCTGCTTTATTGCTGCGTAATATTCCATTGGGCGCCGATATTGTTGCTCACCTGAACAATGGCTGTCCTGGGGATTTTCCACATTTGCTGAGGCTCTGACAAATGGGTGCGCAAAAGGTATGGCCCCCATCTGGTCTGTCCGCCCGATGTTTGCGACCGGGTCTTGTCAGGCACAGATCGATCAGGCCCCGCATTACGCACAAACGAAAGGGGCCGGCCTTTTCAGGCCGGCCCCGATCAGTTCGATTTTTTCAGCAAGATTATCAGTTGCCTTGACGGGCAGCCTGAACATCTTCCTGCGTAATCGGAATGATCTTGATTTCGACGCGGCGGTTCAGCGAACGGCCCGAATCGGTGTCATTGCTTGCAATCGGTTGTGTTTCGCCAAATCCTTGCGAACGGATACGGGCAGCGCTTACGCCGCGCTGCACCAGATAGTTGGCAACCGCCTGCGCACGCTGTTCGGAAAGACGCTGGTTGAAAGCATCCGAACCGGTTGAATCGGTGTGACCATATACGTCGATCAGACTATCGGGATATTGTTGCAGGCTGTTGGCAACAGTTACCAGTGTCTCGCGGAAAGTCGGATTGATGGTGTAGCTGCCGGTCGCGAAAGTCACGCCGTCGGGCAGGTTGACCAGAATGGCCGAACCGCCGTCGGTTTCCGAAACATCCACGCCCGAACCGGCGGTCTGTTCCTTCAATTCCTTGATCTGTTGGTCCATCTTGTAACCAACCACGCCCCCGGCAACGCCGCCGACACCGGCGCCGATGATGCGCCCGGTTTTGCCGCCGATAACACCGCCTAGTAATCCGCCCAGGACTGTGCCGCCCGCGCCGCCGAGAACCGTGCGCGAGATTTTCTTCTCACCAGTGTTCGGATCGGTCACACAGCCGGATACGGTCGCCAGCGATAATGCGGCCAGGCTCGAAATTAAGAGTTTGGATTTGTTCATGATTATAGTCCCTCCTAGAGAACGGATTCTTTTTAGGCGCGGGGCGTGCACCATAGCCCGTGGCTCGATAACGGTCCTGCGCCGTTCCAGTTCCGCGCTTGCAACGTTAAAACTGATGGCTTCGCGCCAGCGCGATGATGTGTTAGCGCCGCGGGCGTGAACCCATTTCCTTGGACAGACTTGCTTATCATCGCCGGGTTGATCGTGCTCAACGGTGTGTTTGCCATGTCGGAACTCGCCATCGTTTCCGCCCGGACAGCCAAATTGAAGGCCAAGGTGGAGGAAGGCAGCAGTTCCGCCAGCACCGCAATCGCGCTTGCCGCCGACCCGGGAAAATTCCTTTCCACCGTGCAGATCGGCATTACGCTGGTGGGCATCATCGCGGGCGCTTATTCGGGGTCCACGCTTGGCGGGCCGGTGGGTGAGCGGCTGGAATTGCTTGGTGTGTCGCCCGATGCCGCGCCCGATGCCGGGTTTGCTTTGGTGATTGTGCTGACGACCTATTTCAGCCTCGTGGTTGGCGAACTGGTGCCCAAACAGGTGGCATTGCGGCTGGCGATACCGATTGCGCTGATTATGGCCAAGCCGATGGCATTCATCGCGCGGGTGGCCGCGCCGGTTGTCTGGGTGTTGGATAAAAGCTCCAGTCTGCTGGTCCGTTTGCTTGGCGTGCGCAGCAGCGGGCAGGGCGCGATCAATGCCGAAGAATTGCACATGATTTTTGCCGAAGCCACCCGCACCGGTGTGATCGAGGAGGAAGACCGCGCGATCATCACCGGCGTCATGCGGTTGGCCGACAGGCCTGTGCGCGAAGTCATGACACCGCGTACAGAGCTTGATTTTATCGATGCGGGTGCTGACGATGCGGGCATTCGCGCTGCAATCGACGCCAGCCCGCATTCGCTGTTGCCCGTGGTGGATGGATCCAGCGACAAGGTGCTGGGCGTGGTAAAGGTCCGCGAAGTTCAGGCAGTGATGCTGGCGGGCCGCGATGTCGATCTGGCTGCCATGATGCGCAAGCCGGAAATCATGCCCGACCAGATCGATGCGATGGACGCGCTACGCAGTCTGCAGCAGTCCGATGTCGCGATGGCCATGGTGCACGATGAATACGGTCATCTGGAAGGCATCGTCACACCGGTCGATCTGCTCAGCGCGCTGGTCGGCAGTTTCGCCAGCGATCAGGACGAAGGCGATGTTCCGCACGTGATCGAGCGCGCCGACGGCACATTGCTGGTGGCCGGGTCTTTGCCCGCAGACCAGCTTGCCGAAATGCTCGATCTGGATCTGCCCGACGACCGCGAATTTGCGACAGCCGCAGGCTATGTGCTGTGGGTGCTCAAGAAACTGCCCGCAGAGGGCGAGGTTTTCCTGGATCAGGGCTGGAAGTTCGAAGTGCTTGACCTCGACGGGCGCAAGATCGACAAATTACTGGTTTCGCAAGACCCGGCAGCGGTAATGGCTGCCGAAGCCGCGCAAACCTAGCCCGGGATTACAGCCTGCGCGACCTGTCCGTCACCTTCGGGAGCGGACACGATATCTTGCGTTATCCGGCCCTTGGCGACCGTGTTGGTCGCAGGATCACCCACTGCACTGCGAATACCGGGCATTGCCGGACCGGCGCGGTCCAGCGCGCTGGTTTCCACCGCACTGCGCGGGGCCGGACCGCCGAACAACACATCCAGTGCCTGCTCGCTCGCGGAACCTTCGGCCGGGCGCGGGGCACCGGGCGCTGGCGGGGTCAGTGTGAAATCGGGCGGGATAACCAGCGGCGCCTGACGCTGTACGGCAAATTCATCGGGCCGGTCACGGTTGAGAATGCCGCCGCCACCGCAACCCGCCAACATGGCGGCTGAGGCAGCTAATAGAGCGAATGTGGTGGTCTTGCGCATGGTTTAATTCTCCGTAGCCGGCTCGGCGGCCATTTCGTCGGCATCCTTGTCGCGCAGGAAGAACGCGCGCGCAAGGATGATCAATACGCCGATGGTTATAGCAGCATCGGCAAGGTTGAAAATCAGGAAGGGCCGGAATGTGCCGATATGCAGATCGGCATAATCGACGACATAGCCCAGATTGAAGCGGTCGCGGATATTGCCCAGCGCGCCGCCAAGGATGAGCGACAGGCCGATAATGTCTCCCAAGGCCTTCTCGCGCATGATCCACACGAACACGACCAGCGCAATCAGACTGGTGACCGCCACCAGCGCCCAGCGCATTTCGGTTGAAGTGGCTTCGAACATGCCAAGCGAAACGCCGAAATTTTGCGCAAACGTCAGATCGAAGAACGGGATCAGCTCTTTCGTGTCGCCTAACTGGTTCAGACCGAGCGGGCCGGTGACATAATATTTGATAAACTGGTCAAGCACGAAAATCAGGATGGCAATTGCCAGGCCGATCAGCCGGCCTTTGTTGAAAAGCGTGGTCATGCTGCGGCATCCAGTCTGGTAACAACATCATCGCAGCGATCGCACAGCGCGCCATCGTCCGCCACTTCGGGGAGCAGCCGCCAGCAGCGACCGCATTTGTCATAGGATGTCCGCGCGATATTCACCCCGTCCACCTGCGCGCGCGTGACTGACGCGGTGATGAACAGCTCGGCCAAATCGGCATCGCTGAAACCTTCGGGGACGGCGTTTTGGGGAACGGTAACTTCAGCCTCGAGGCCCGAGCGGATGATTTTGTCGCGGCGCAGGGGTTCGATGGCTTCCATCACTTTCTCGCGCAGGTCGCGCAGCGCATTCCAGCGTGAAGCATCGGCGTCTGCCGCCGGAACATCCGGCCATTCGAGGAAATGCACACTCTCGCCGTCAGGATAGCGGGTTTGCCAGATTTCCTCGGCGGTAAAGACCATCACCGGCGCGGCATAGCGCACGAGTGCCTCGAACAATATGTGCATCACGGTGCGATAGGCGCGGCGATCGAGATCACCCGGGGCATCGCAATAGAGCCGGTCCTTGCGGATATCGAAGAAGAACGCCGAAAGGTCTTCGTTCATGAAGTCGATCAGTGAACGGGTGTAGATGTTGAAATCGACATCGTCCACCGCGCGGCGCAGCTTCGCATCGAGCTGCCCCAGCAGCGCCAGCACGTAGCGTTCCAGCTCGGGCATATCGGCCACCGCAACCCGCTCGGCCTCGTCAAAATCACTCAGACCGCCCAGCATGTAACGGAAAGTATTGCGTAATTTCCGGTAACTGTCACCCACACCCTTGAGGATTTCATCGCCGATCCGGTGGTCTTCGGTGTAATCGACCGATAGCGCCCACAGCCGGATGATGTCCGCGCCGTACTGTTCCATCACTTTTAGCGGATCGACAGTATTGCCCAGACTTTTCGACATCTTCATGCCCTTGGGATCCATCGTGAACCCGTGTGTCAGAACAGCCTTGTAAGGCGCCCGGCCGCGCGTCCCGCAGCTTTCGAGCAGCGACGATTGGAACCAGCCGCGATGCTGGTCGCTGCCTTCCAGATAGAGGTCCGCCGGCGATTGCAGTTCGGGCCACTCATCCGATTCGAGCACGAATGCATGGGTGCAGCCGCTGTCAAACCACACGTCGAGAATATCGGCGATCATCTCGTAATCTTCAGGGTCGCGATCCGGCCCAAGAAGCTCTGCGGCGCGGGCTTCATCCCAAGCATCCACCCCTTCGGCTGTAATAGCAGCGACGATCCGGTTGTTCACCGCGCGATCGACCAATAGCTGGCCCGTCTCACGGTGGACAAACAGCGCAATCGGCACACCCCATGCGCGCTGGCGGCTGATCAGCCAGTCCGGGCGGCCCTCGACCATAGAGCGCAGGCGATTACGGCCCTTTTCAGGAATGAAGCGCGTATCGGCGATGGCCTGCATTGCGGTTTCACGCAAGGTAGCATCGCTCGAAAGCTTCTCGTCCATGCCGATGAACCATTGCGGGGTGCAGCGATAAATCAGCTTGGCTTTGCTGCGCCATGAATGCGGATAGCTGTGCTTGTAGTCAGCACTGGCGGAAAGCAGCGCGCCCGCCTCGCGCAGATCGTTGCAGATCGGTCCGTCAGGCGCGTTGAAGGGCTTGTTGATGACACTGCGTCGCCGGTCATCATCGCCGCCCAGCCACAACCAGTCGTCGCGGTATCGCCCGTCGCGCTCGACAGCGAAAACCGGATCAATGCCATTAGCCTTGCACAGCTCGAAATCGTCCTCGCCGTGATCGGGAGCCATATGGACGATGCCGGTGCCGCTGTCGGTGGTAACAAATTCGCCGGGCAGCATCGGGCGCGGCTTGGCGTAGAACCCGCCGAGATGGTGCATCGGGTGGCGAACGATGGTTCCGGCTAGTTCGGAGCCTGAGTAGCTACGAAGAATCCCTTCGGCAGTTTCGCTTGGATCGAGCGGCAAATGCCCTAAATCGGTCCGTTCGCAAAACGCCTCATATTGAACAGCAGCAATTAAGAATCGCCTTCCAGCTTGCTCGCCAGATTGCTGCTCAAATACGACGTATGGGAAATCCGGTCCATAAGCCAAAGCCTGGTTCACCGGAATCGTCCACGGCGTCGTCGTCCAGATTACCGCATGAGCGCCGACCAATTCCGCAATCGGCGATTCGACAATCTCGAACGCCACATCGATCTGCGGGCTGTCGGTCAGGTCTTCATATTCGACCTCGGCCTCCGCCAGTGCCGTCTCCTCGACCGGCGACCACATCACCGGCTTGGACCCGCGATAGAGCTGGCCGCTCTCGGCGAATTTCATCAGCTCGGCCACGATCTGCCCTTCGGCTTCGGGCCGCATGGTCAGATAGGGTTTGTCCCACCGTCCGCCGATGCCGAGGCGTTTCAGCTGTTCGCGCTGCACATCGACCCAGCCTTGCGCATAGGCGCGGCATTCGGCGCGGAATTCCTTTGCCGGGACGTCCTTCTTGTCTTTCTTCTTCTTGCGGTAGAGTTCCTCCACCTTCCATTCGATCGGCAGGCCGTGGCAATCCCAGCCCGGCACATAAGGCGCATCCTTGCCCAGCAGGCTCTGCGTGCGGACAACCGTGTCTTTGAGCACATGGTTCAGCGCATGGCCGATATGCATGTCGCCATTGGCGTAGG
The DNA here is from genome assembly GCF_037154015.1 of Altererythrobacter aquiaggeris. Classification (NCBI taxonomy): domain Bacteria; kingdom Pseudomonadati; phylum Pseudomonadota; class Alphaproteobacteria; order Sphingomonadales; family Erythrobacteraceae; genus Aestuarierythrobacter; species Aestuarierythrobacter aquiaggeris. The sequence continues at coordinate 2,597,606 of NZ_JBANRL010000001.1, read as the reverse complement.
GCGGGCCGTCGTGGAGGATGAACTTCTCGCGGCCTTCGCGCGCCTCGCGCAATTTCTGATACTGATCCGCCGCTTGCCAGCGCGCCAGAATGCCCGGTTCCTTCTGCGGAAGCCCGGCCTTCATCGGAAACTCGGTTTTCGGCAGGAAAACCGTGTCCTTGTAATCCCGCTTTGTGCTGTCGTCGGTCATATGTGCCCTAGATATCTTGGGGGCCGCTTAGAAGCCTTCTTGCTTCGTCGCAATCCCGCTCCATCCGGGCGACCAAATCATCAAGGTTGTCGAACTTCGCCTCGGGGCGGATAAAGTGCCAAAAGGCCACCTCGATCTCGCGGCCATAAAGGTCGCCTTCAAAGTCGAAGAAATAGGGTTCCAGCAACTCCTTGGGCGGATCGAAAGTCGGCCGGATGCCGACATTGGCCGCGCCTTGCAGCTTCTCGCCCGTATCCATTATCTCTGCGGTGACGGCGTAAATACCGTATCTGGGGCGCTGATAATGCTCCAGCGCGATATTCGCGGTGGGATAGCCGATGGTGCGCCCGACCTTGTCCCCGTGCTGCACGATGCCGCGAATGGTGAAGGGGCGGGTAAGCAGGCGCGCGGCCTCCTGCGGATCGCCGTTTTTCAGCGCCTCGCGGATGCGGCTGGAGGAGATGACTTCCTCGTTTGCATTTACCGGCCCGATCGCCCGCGCCTCGATGCCATGCAGCCTACCGACATCGCGCAACACATCGCGGTTGCCGCCGCGCGCTTTGCCAAAAGTGAAATCCTCGCCTGTGACGACGCCCGCTGCGCCGATTCGCTTCGCCAGAAGTTCGCCGATGAAGTCCTCGGCCGTGGTGCTGGCAAGCTCTTCGCCGAAATGAAACACCAGCATTGCGGCTGCACCGGTTTTACCAAAAAGCTCTTGCCGCTGGTCCAGCGAAGTCAGGCGGAATGGCGGCACATCGGGTGCGAAATGGCGCACCGGATGCGGATCGAATGTAGCGATGATCGCAGGGCGGCCTTCGGCGCGGGCCCATTCCACCGTTTCGCGCACAACCGCCTGATGGCCCAGATGAAACCCGTCAAAATTGCCCAGCGCAACAATTGCCCCGCGTAACGGCTCCGGCACAGGTTGACGGTGATCGAGGCGGATCATCGCGGTTTGAGGCCCTCGGTCAGGACACGCACGGCATTGCCGCCCATCACGGCGCGGATTTCTTCTTCGGTGAAGCCTGCAGTCATCAACGCCTGTGTCACATGGACCAAACCGCTGGTGTCGAAGCGCGCGGTGATCGTGCCGTCATAATCGCTACCCAGCGCGACGTGTTCAATGCCGACCAGATCGCGGATATGTTTCATCGCTTTTACGATTGCCGCGGGCGAAGTGTCGCACACCGCGCCTTCCCAATAACCGACGCCGATTATACCGCCTGTGGCTGCCAGGCCGCGGATTTCCTCATCACTCAGGTTGCGATTGACGTCGCAGGTTGCCTGCACGCCGCCATGGCTGGAGACAACCGGCCGCTTGGCCATAGCCAGCACCTCGGCCACACCCTTGTGGCTGAGATGCGCGATATCCACGATCATGCCTTTGGCTTCCATCCGCTGCACGACATCGCGGCCCATAGCAGTCAGCCCGCCTTTGCTTTCGCCGTGCATCGACCCGCCCAGTTCATTATCGAAAAAATGTGTCAGGCTGGCCATGCGGAACCCGGCGTCATAAAGCCTGTCCAGATTATCCGGATTGCCTTCTAGATTATGAAGCCCTTCGACCGAGAGAATCGCACCGATGCTGCGCGGCCCTTTTACGGCGCGGCGGCCCAGCAGCCCGCCAACATCATTGGCGGTTTCCATTTTGATCAAGCCGTCGCTGTTTTTGCCAATCGCGCGGTCAAGCTTTTGCGAATGGTATAGCGAGCGTTCGAGCAGCGAGTTCCATGTCCGCAGCGGCTGCAATTGGCCGATGACCAGCGGCGTGATGTTATCGCCATCCGCGCTGTTATTATCGTAATTCTGGTCGGTCGGGGTTTTCGTGACGCTGGAAAACACTTGCAGCGCGACATTGCCCTGCCGCAGGCGCGGCAGGTCCATATGGCCATAGTCATTCGCGGCCAGCACATCGCGTTTCCACAGCAGGCTGTCGGAATGCAGATCGACGATGGTCAGCGTCTTATGCAGAGCTTGCGCTTTGGCAGTGATTTCGGGCAGCGGCTTGCCGTCCAGCGCATTCATGTTGCGGTCAATATAAGCCGGAGCAAATCCGAAAAAGCCGATCGCCGCAATCGCTATCAGCACGAGCATTGCGATGAGGAATTTTTTCATGGTCTGCGCTCCAGTGTGACGAAGGCATAGGCTGGCCGGTCATCCCGCGCGGCGAATGCTTCGCGTGCCGTTTCATGCCATTCCGGACCGAAAGCGGGTAAATAGGTGTCACCATCCGCTTCGATCAAAACTTCAGTGAGTTCGATCCGCTCGGCCGAATTCAGAAACAGCGCATAGATCTGCGCGCCGCCGATTATGGCGATCTCGCCGCTGCCCGCCTTTTCCAGGGCTTCGTCGGCGGTGTAGGCAACTTCCGCACCCTCGGCAGACCAGCTGTGATTGGTGGTCAGCACAATATGGCGGCGGCCGGGTAGCAGTCCGGGGAGGCTTTCGAACGTGGTACGGCCCATGATCATCGGCTTGCCGATAGTGAGTGCTTTGAAATGTTTCAGATCGGCAGGCAGGTGCCACGGCAGCTTGCCATCCCGCCCGATTACCCCGTTTTGCGCGCGGGCAACGACCATGAACGGCTTTGCTTTCATTTCATTTCGATCCGCGTGGCATGGCCCATCTTGCGCCCCTCGCGCGCTTCGCGTTTGCCGTAAAGGTGCACATGGGTGAGCGGGTCCGCCAACAACTCCTGCGCCGCATCGGCCTTGTCGCCGATCAGATTGAGCATCCGGGTTTTGGCCCCGACAGTGTCAGTCGCACCCAGCGCCAAGCCGCAGATTGCCCGAATATGGTTGGCGAACTGGCTGGTGGCCGCGCCCTCGATCGTCCAGTGCCCCGAATTGTGTACCCGGGGAGCCATTTCATTGAAGACCGGTCCGGCAGAGGTAGCGAAAAATTCGCACGTCAACACGCCGATATATTCAAGCTTCGCGGCAATGGCTGCGGCGAGTTTTCGTGCGGCGGAGACCTGACTGCCGATCATCGCCGAGGCGGGTAGGCTCGACAGCGCCAATATCCCGCCCTCATGGACGTTTTCGGCACTTTCGTAAAAGCGGATATCGCCGTCCGCTGCGCGAACAAGAATAACCGAAAATTCAGCGGCGAAATTGACAAACCCTTCATAGACCAGTGGCGCATCGGGCAAATCGAGCGTGGTCAGATCAGTATCGGCATCGATCCGCCATTGTCCTTTGCCGTCATATCCGTCTCGGCAGGTTTTGAGGATACCGGGCGTGCCGATCTCTGCAACCGCCGCAACCAGATCACCCGGCTTTGGCACGGGCGCATAGGGGGCCGGATTGCCGCCCAAGGCGGAGACGAATTGCTTTTCCGCAACCCTGTCCTGCGCTGTTTCAAGCGCGCGCGGATGCGGATGAAGTTTGTTGTCCGGAATATGCGCCAGCGGTTCCACCGGGACGTTCTCGAATTCATAAGTCACCACATCGCAAGCGGCGACGAAACGCGCCATCGCCTGATGGTCATACCACCCCGCGCAGGTAAACTCCGCACTGACTTCAGCAGCCACGCTGGTCTGTTCAGGCGCATAGATGTGACAGCGGTAGCCCATTTGCGCGGCGGCAATCGCCAGCATCCGGCCCAGCTGGCCGCCGCCAAGAATGCCGATGGTACTGCCGGGAGGAATCATCAGTCCGCCGGTCGCTGCGCAACAGCATCGCTGCGCGCTTGCCGCCAATCTTGCAGCCGCTGCCGCAGCCCGTCATCATGCAGGGCAATAATCGCTGCGGCGAGCAGTCCTGCATTGGTTGCCCCGGCCTCGCCGATTGCCAGCGTGCCGGTGGGAACGCCGGCAGGCATCTGGACAATGGACAGCAAACTATCGAGGCCGGACAACGCTTTCGACCGGACCGGAACGCCCAGCACCGGGAGGTGCGTCATGGCAGCTATCATGCCGGGCAAATGCGCGGCACCGCCCGCGCCTGCGATAATAACGTCGAAGCCTTCGCCTTCGGCACCTTCGGCAAAAGCCACCATGCGGCCGGGCGTGCGGTGGGCCGAGATAATCCGCGCTTCGTGCTCGACACCCAGTTCGCCCAGCACATCCGCAGTGTGCTTCATCGTCGGCCAGTCGGACTGGCTACCCATCACGATGGCTATTTTGCCCCCAGACATAATTAGCTGTCCTTCAGATAATAACGTTCGCCCGGCACCATATCATCGCCAAAATCATACACAATCGGCTGGCCGGTCGGAATTTCGAGCCCGGTAATTTCTTCGTCGGAGATATTCGACAGATGTTTCACCAGCGCCCTCAGGCTATTGCCGTGGGCCGAGATAATCACCGTCTCTCCGCTGGCCAATACCGGCATGATTTCGGTCTTGAAGTAAGGCAGTACGCGCTCGATTGTCAGTTTCAGGCTTTCGGTCGCGGGAATGTCGATCCCGGCATAACGCGGATCATCGCGCATGTCATAATCATGGCCCGGCTCCATTTCAGGCGGCGGTACATCATAACTGCGGCGCCAGATTTGCACTTGTTCGTCGCCGTGTTTGTTACGCGTTTCCTGCTTGTCGAGACCGGTTAGACCGCCGTAATGGCGTTCGTTCAACCGCCAATCCTTGGTTTCGGGGATCCACAAACGCCCGGCCGATTCGAGCGCCAGATGAAGCGTCTTGATCGCGCGAAGCTGGAGCGAGGTGAAGGCGCGTGTCGGCATGATATCTTTGGCCGCCAGCAATTCGCCGGCCGCTATCGCTTCCTCGATACCCTGTTCGGTCAGATCGACATCCCACCAGCCGGTGAAACGATTTTCCAGATTCCATTGGCTCTGGCCGTGGCGAACTAGGATCAAGGTTGGCAAAGTGTGTCGCTCCCGGGCAATACAGAGCGCCGTCCGTTAGCTTTCGGAAGCGTCTTTGGCTAGATTGTCTTTGCTCTTGTCGCTCTCCATGTCCCGCGCTTGCGATTTCCGGCGGCGCAGATTTTCGCGCAGTTTTGCAGCGAGACGTTCTTCGCGGGTCAATTCTTGTTTGTCATCGGGCATTATCCGCAGCCGATGCAGCACCGCGCATTGCTTGACAAGGAGGGATCATGCAGCCAATAGCGCGCCCCTGTTGCGGACGGCCATTTGTCGGCCCGGCAATTCTGCGAAATTTCGCACCGGACAGGTGTGCCGCGGTAGCTCAGTGGTAGAGCGCACCCTTGGTAAGGGTGAGGTCGAGAGTTCGATTCTCTCTCGTGGCACCATTTCCCTCGAATGTGCCATTAAATGCACTTACGTTGCGCGGTTTTGCAGCTAGGTTGCCGAGTATGGATTTCAATCTGACAGAGCAGCAGCAAGAGCTGCAGGATGCCGCCCGCAAATTTGCCCGGGCCGAATTGCCGGAACTCGCCCGCGAGCTGGAGGCAAAGGATATACCGGTGCCTCACGAGATGCTGCGCCGGTACGGCGAAATGGGCTTTCTAGGCGTGAACCTGCCGGAGAAATACGGCGGTTTGGGTCTTGGCCATCTCGAGGCGCTGCTCGTCTTGGAGGAATTTGCAAAAATCTCCGTGGCGGCGGCGTTTCCGGTGTTCGAAGCACTGACCGGCCCGGTTCGCACTGTCCAGCACTTCGCTTCCGATGAGCTGAAGGCCGAAATCATTCCGCAAGTCATCCGGGGCGAAAAGATCGTGGCGGTTTCCATGTCGGAGCCCAATGCCGGCACGGCGCTGACCGACCTTGCCACCACTGCCAGCTTCGACGGCGATGAAATCGTCATCAGCGGGCAGAAACGCTGGACCTCGGGCGCAGGGCACTCGGATTATTACATCACCTATTGCCGGTTCGACGGCGTCCAGGGCGCAAATGGCATCGGCGCGGTGATGGTCGAGAAAACGCGGCCCGGTGTCAGCTTTGGCAAGCCGGAAGAAATGATGGGCTTTCGCGGCATACCATCGGCGGATATCTTCCTTGACCAAGTGCGGGTGCCGAAAGCCAATCTGATCATGGAAAAAGGCGGTTTTGGACGCCTGATGACTGCGTTCGGGCTGGAGCGGTGCGGTAACGCCACCATGGGGCTGGGGATTGCGGCGGCTGCGCTGGAAGATGTTGTGCAATATACACAGGAGCGCGAGGCTTTCGGCAAACCGATTGCCGATTTTCAGGGCGTGCAGATCAAGCTGGCTGAAATGGCCATGCAGGTGGAGGCCGCGCGCCTGCTGATCCACCGTGCCGCTGTCTCGGCGGGCGATGGCCTGCCGGGTGTTTACGAAAGCTCGGTTGCCAAATGTTATTCCAACGAAATGGTCCGTGAAGTCACCGCAAACGGGATGCAACTGATGGGCGGATACGGCTATTCAAAGGAATACCCGATGGAACAGCGTGTTCGTGACGGTTTTGCATGGGGTATCGCGGGCGGAACGACTGATGTCCAAAAAACCAATATCGCCGCATCTCTGGTGGGCCGCAGGTTTAACCAGCGCGGCTAAAAAGGCTCGGCCCCGCCCGGACGTATAGGTCGGGAGGGGAGTTGCCGCCAGTATCTAATGGTGGCATAGGCGTGTCTATTTTAGCGGCCGCGAAACAGAAATATCATTCCGAAATAAACACTTAGTTCGGCGCATCGTCTCAATCAGCCGGCTCGGCGCGAAGTTCCGCCCATTCAGGATGACGTTTGAATTGTGCAGCTACATAGCTGCATTGCGGGACGATCTTGAAGCCTTCAGCCTTTGCGTCTGCGACCAGCGCCTTGACCAGTTCCAGAGCTATGCCCTGGCCGCCAATCGAGGGTGGAACGATGGTGTGATCGGCAACCCGGGAATTCCCGCGGGTTTTCCATGTCAGCTTGCCCGTTTCGCCCGCTCCGGCAACTCTGGCGGTGTATTTTCCGCTGGTGCCATCGTTTTCGCGTGCAATCGTTACATCGGCCATTTCGGAATTCTCCTTCTTGCGATGAACGGACGGCAGGGCCATGGCGTTCCGATGCAATTTCTTTCGGACAATCAGGCAGCAGTTCATCCCAATGTTTGGGATGCCTTGCGCGCTGCAGATACCCCTGACACGCCTTATGACGGTGACGTTATCTCACGTTCGCTTGATGCGGAATTTGGCGAGGTATTCGGCCGCGAATGCACTGTGCTGTGGGTCGCGACCGGCACAGCGGCGAATTGCCTGGCGCTTGGCACAATGGTGCCGCCGCACGGGGGTGTAATCTGTCACCGCGAGGCGCATATCGAAATGGATGAGGCAGGTGCTCCGGGTTTTTATCTGCATGGGGCAAAATTGATGCTGGCCCAGGGCGAAGGGGCAAAGCTAACGCCTGCAACCATTGCTGCAGTGGCCGATCCGATCCGTGATGATGTGCATCAGGTGCAACCGCACGCAATCTCGATCACGCAGGCCAGCGAATGGGGCCGCGCATACCGCCCCGCCGAAGTTGCCGCTATTGGCGAACTCGCGTGCGCTCGCGGATACAAATTGCATATGGACGGCGCGCGTTTCGGCAATGCGGTGGCGTTTCTGGGGTGTTCGCCAGCTGAGGCAAGCTGCGCTGGCGGCGTTGACGCGCTATCATTCGGCTGCGTGAAAAACGGCGGCATGAGCGCGGAGGCAATCGTGTTTTTCGACCAGGAACTGGCGGCGACGGCATTCTATCGGCGTAAGCGTGCCGGCCATTTACAATCCAAAGGCCGGTTTCTGGCAGCACAATTGATGGCCATGCTCAAAAACGATCTGTGGCTAGAGAATGCGCGCCACGCCAATGCCGCCGCGCAGCAGATTGTCGCTTCGGCCAAAGACCGCCTTATGCATCCGGTAGAGGCGAACGAGATTTTTCTGCGCTGCACGGCCGCAGAACGGTTGGTGCTGAAAAAACAGGGTTTCGGCTTCTACGATTGGGGTGACGGCGCCGCGCGCTTTGTGACCGCGTGGAACAGCGACGAGGCGTCTGTGGGCAAACTTGCCAAAGCCATCGCCAGCTTATGAACCTGGAAGCCGCGGCACCAGCACCGCATAGTTTGCTGCGCCCCCGGATAGTCATCCCGTTCTTTCTGGTTGCTCTGATCTGGGGTTCGACGTGGCTGGTCATCAAAGACCAGATTTCGGACATCGCGCCAAGCTGGTCGATTACATACCGCTTCATCATTGCAACTACAGCGATGTTCATTTTTGCCAGGCTGCGCGGACATTCGCTCGCGCTTGGGAGGCAGGGGCAAATGCTCGCGATAGCCGTCGGGCTTGCGCAGTTCTGCGGGAATTTCAATTTTGTCTATCGGGCGGAGATTTATCTGACATCCGGCATTGTTGCGGTAATGTTCGGCCTTCTGATGGTGCCCAACGCCATCTTTGGTCGGTTGCTGCTGGGCCAGCCAATAACAGCGCGCTTCTTTGCGGGTAGTCTGGTCGCGCTGTGCGGCATTGCGATGTTGCTGGTCCACGAAGCAAGGATCACGCCTGTCGCAGGCGCTATTGGTGCAGGCATCCTGCTCACGATCGGAGGCATTCTGTCCGCATCGATTGCCAATGTGATCCAGGCCGGCGAAACGGGCAAGAAACTGCCGCTCGCCAGTCTGCTGGCGTGGTCGATGCTGTACGGAACGATGGCTGATGCGGCTCTGGCCTGGACAACGGCCGGTGCGCCGACCTTCGACATGCGGTGGGAGTATGGTGCCGGGGTGACCTATCTTGCACTGTTCGGATCGGTCGTAACTTTCCCGCTCTATTACAATCTGGTTCGCGAAATCGGCGCAGGCCGCGCAGCATATAACGGGGTGGTCGTTGTAATCGTCGCCATGGTGCTATCCACCCTGTTCGAAGGTTATGTCTGGACGCCTCTGGCCGCGCTGGGGTCGGTCTTGTCGCTTGCGGGAATGGTTATCGCTTTGAGAGCGCGAAGCCCGGTGGTGAAGTCGGGATAAGCAGGTTTCCAGCCGAGCACACGCTTGGCCTTCCCGTTGGCAACCCGGCGATTTTCCGCATAAAATCCGCGCGCCATGGGTGACAGATTGGCTTCTTCCAGCGTAAGCAACGGCGGCATATCAGTGCCCGTCAGGCGGCAGGCCTCCTCGATCACGGCGTTTTGGCTGGCGGGCAAATCGTCCGACAGATTGTATGCGCCTGCCTCTGCCTCGAGACCGGCAATCACTCCGCTCACGATGTCATCGACATGGACCCGGCTGAAAACCTGCCCCGGCATATCGATGCGGTTTGCCCGGCCTTCGGTGACCCGGTCAAGGGCGCTTCGTCCGGGCCCATAGATTCCCGGCAGGCGGAACACGCGGGACCCCAATTCGAGCCAGTCGAAATCAGCCGCTGCGCGCGCTGTCCGGCGGCCGGTGCCGGTAGGCGAGTTTTCGTCAACCCACGCCCCGTCGGCGTCGCCGTAAACTCCGGTAGAACTGAGATAGCCAAGCCAACCGCATCCGAGCTGACTGCCATATCTTGTCAGCACCGGGTCCGCGCCATCGGACGGTGGAACCGACGACAGAACGTGGCTGGCATTGGCAAGCGCGCAGGTGACAGCAGCCTCATCCGAAAATTCCACATTGCCGGCACTGCCGGTAGCATCGACCGTCCAATCCCTGGCTTTCAGGGCGTCTGCCAATCGCTGCGCGGTGTATCCCAAACCAAAGATGAACATATGAGCCATCGCTGCGTTGTACCCCCTAGACGCTTCACGCAAAGGACCTAAATCACCTGTTATGGATATTTCGACCAACCCCGCCGGCCCTCCCGGCAACCCTGAAATGGCTGATGCCGCCCACACACCGCACCAGCCGCCCGAGATATTCCGCAAAAATTACAAGCCGCCTGCGTGGCTGATCCCCGCAGTTTCGCTCGACTTCTCGCTCGACGAGACCGAAACGCGGGTGGTATCGACGCTTACCGTCAAGCAGAACCCCGACACGGCGGCGGACCCGGTGATGTTGCTGAACGGAGACGGGGTGAAGCCGATTGCTGTGATGGTCGATGGCGCGGCATCCACAAGCTGGGCGATGGATGGGGACAATCTGCTCATCAGTCTGCCTGGAACCAGCCATGAAATAGCAATCGAAACCCATATCAATCCCGCAGAAAACACCCAGCTCATGGGCCTGTTTGCGTCGGGCGGAATGCTGTGCACACAGTGTGAGGCTGAAGGGTTCAGGCGAATTACTTTCTTCCCTGATCGGCCGGATGTGCTGTCAGTTTACACCGTCAAAATGACCGGACCTAAAGAGAAATATCCCGTATTGCTCGCCAATGGCAACAATGTGGCAAGCGGCGAAGGCGAGGCCGGAACGCATTGGGCGGAGTGGCATGATCCGTGGCCCAAGCCGTCGTACCTATTTGCTCTGGTCGCCGGTGATCTGATCGCCAATTCGGACAATTTTACCACCATGAGCGGCCGAAATGTCGAGCTGAACATCTGGGTCCGCGACGGTGACCAGGACCGGACTCAGCATGCGATGGATTCGCTGATCCGTTCGATGAAATGGGACGAGGAAACCTTTGGCCGGGAATATGATCTGGACCTGTTCAATATTGTTGCAGTCAGTGATTTCAACATGGGCGCGATGGAAAACAAAGGGCTGAATATCTTCAACACGAAGTATATTCTGGCGGACCCTGACACCGCGACCGACGGCGATTTTGACGCTGTCGAAGGTGTGGTGGCGCATGAGTACTTTCATAATTGGTCGGGCAACCGGGTGACTTGCCGCGACTGGTTCCAGCTTTCTCTGAAAGAGGGCTTTACCGTTCTTCGCGATCAGCTGTTCAGTCAGGATATGGGTAGCGAGCCGGTAAAACGCATCGAAGATGTGCGAATTTTGCGGTCAGTCCAGTTCCCGGAAGATAGTGGCCCGCTGGCGCATCCGATCCGGCCCGACAGCTTCCGCGAAATCTCGAACTTTTACACTTCGACGATTTATAACAAAGGTGCCGAAGTGATCCGGATGATGCGCACGTTGGCCGGCGCGGACGCTTTTCGCAAAGGATGCGACCTCTATTTCGAAAGGCATGATGGCGAGGCAGCGACTTGTGAGGATTTTGTCACCGCGATCGAAGACGGTGCTGGTCTCGACCTGAAACAATTCAGGCGTTGGTACAGTCAAGCCGGAACGCCGAAGGTGGACGTTTCACTGATTCATTCAGGCGACAAGACGCTATTGGCCCTTAAGCAGGAGGTGCCCGCGACACCAGGCCAACCGGAAAAGGCGCCGATGCCGATTCCGCTCAAGATCGCGCTGTTCGATCGCGAGACGGGTAAGCATACTGGGGAGCAGCTGATCGTCCTCGACCAGCAGCAGAAGGGTTGGAATTTCGAAGGGTTCAAACAGCCGCCGATTGTTTCGGTGAACCGCGGCTTCTCCGCACCCGTCACGATCGTGCGTGACATCCCGCAGGAGGATCTTGTTTTTCTGGCTGCACATGATGACGATCCTTTTGCCCGCTATGAGGCAATGCAGGATCTGGTTGTCGGTTATCTTGTTACGGCTGCCAGCGGCAAACTCCCGGAAGCGGAGCGGAGCTCGGCCAGTGCGTCGATAGGCAAGGCGTTTGGCGCCATTCTTGGCGACAATGCGCTTGATGATGAAATGCGCGGCGAACTGATGATCCTGCCAAGCGAGACATATATCGCCGAACAGTCAACACCTGCCGATCCGGCCGCCATCCACCACGAGCGGGAAGACCTCAAAGCATGGCTCGGTGCGAAATTTGCGGACCGGCTTGCGGCAATGCACGAGCGTGGTTCTTCCATACCTTATAGTTTGGAGCCTGCCTCGCGCGGTGCGCGCAAGTTGAAAACCCAGGCTTTGGTATATTTATCGTCCGCCGATCCGGCGCGCGGGGCGGCGATGGCCAAACAGCAGTTCGACAATTCGGACAATATGACTGACCGCCAAGGTGCCTTGATGGTGCTTTGCGGGTTGGACCAGCCGCAGAGGGATGCAGCACTTGCAGCCTTTCACAAGCGGTATGACGGAAACGCGCTGGCTATCGACAAGTGGTTTGCCCTGCAGGCATCTTCTTTGCACCCTGATGCATTGTCACATGTAAAAGCGCTGGCAGAGCATCCGGACTTCACAATGAAGAACCCCAACCGTGTCCGCTCGCTGTATATGGCATTCGCGGGCAATCCGCAGGCCTATCACGGGTCCGATGGGGCTGGATATGAGCTGATTGCCGATGTCATTCTGTCGCTTGATCCGATCAATCCGCAGACTGCGGCGCGGTTTGTGCCGGCGCTGGGTAAATGGCGAAAATTCGAGCCCGGCCGCTCGGCGATCATGAAGACGCAGCTTGAACGCATCGCCGCGTCCGACAGGCTATCGCGGGATACGTTCGAGCAGGTCACGCGAAGTCTTGGCTGAACCGGAGATCATCCGCTCGCCCGTGCTGGCGGGGACCGCGCATGGCTTTTTCGGCCGGGCGGGCGGTGTGTCAAAAGGCGAAGTTGCTGGGCTCAACGCCGGGCTGGGTGCGGGCGATGACCCCGATGCAGTTACGCGCAATCGCAAAATCGTGTCGGACTGCGTTATGCCGGGCGCCGATCTGGTTATGCCGTATCAGGTCCATTCGGCCGATGTGGCGGTCGTTGGCGGAGCTTTCGATTTAACCTCACGGCCGCGCGTCGATGCTCTGGTGACAAACAGGCCGGGAATTTTGCTGGGTATTGTAACAGCCGATTGTGCACCGGTGCTTTTGTATGACCAGTCGGCCGGGATAATCGGTGCTGCTCATGCCGGCTGGAAAGGCGCGCACGCCGGGATTGTGGAAAATACTGCCGAGGCAATGATTTCGTCAGGTGCTCAGAGGAATCGTATTTGTGCCGCTATCGGCCCCTGCATCGCGCAAGCCAGCTATGAGGTCGATGACGCATTTCGCGCGCAGTTCACAAATGAGGAAGGGCAGTTTTTTGGAGCGGGAAAGCACGGCCATCAGCAGTTCGATCTCGAGGGTTACGTAGCGTCGCGCCTGCGATTGGCTGGCATCGACAATATTCATGCATTGGGCGCCGATACCTATGCCGACCCGGAACGCTTTTATTCCTATCGCCGTGCGACCCATCGCGGAGCGCCGACTTATGGCCGGCAAATCTCGGTAATCGGCTTGGGGCGTTAGTTGCAGCGAACGCAACCCTGATTGCTTAATCACCCGAAAAACACGGTTGGCAGCCCGCTCATTTGTGACTAGTAGCCCGACCAAACCGGCAATAGTTATTTACGAACGCGTAACTGGCTGCTTGTCGCGAGCGGGGCAATTTCCTGACCGCGTTTCCGGACGTAAATTCCAACCGGTCTGCCATATTGGCGGCCCGATCGAAGGCAAGGCTGATGGCAGAAACGACCACCCCTGCGGGTACCGAACCAGTCGCCGATCACGGTGAGGGCGACGGTGTGCGTCGGCGCGATTTCATTAACATTGCAGCGATGTCGGCGGCCGGGGTTGGCGGTGTGGCAACATTGTTTCCGTTGATCAGCCAGATGGCGCCGTCGGCAGATGTGCTGGCCGAGAGCAGCACCGAAATCGATGTCAGTTCGATTCAGGCCGGCCAGGCAATCAAGGCCGTATTTCGCAAACAACCTCTTTTCATTCGGCGGTTGACGGCGCGCGAAGTTGAAGAAGCGAATGCTGTCAATGTCTCGTCGCTGCGCGAGCCTGAGTCCTTGGCAGACCGCACGAAAGAGGGGCATGGCGACATGCTGATTACGATGGGTGTGTGCACTCATCTGGGCTGTGTGCCGCTGGGTGCCGCCGAGGGCGAAATCAAGGGTGAGTTTGGCGGTTATTTCTGCCCTTGCCACGGCTCGCATTACGATACGGCCGGCCGTATCCGTAAAGGTCCGGCACCGACAAATCTTGAAGTGCCGGAATATGAATTCACCTCCGACACCGTCGTGAAGGTCGGCTGAGGAAAGAGACGATATTATGAGCTTCCCCTGGGCCAAGCAATATACGCCGACTAGCGGCGTCATGCGTTTCTTCGACGAGAAGCTGCCGCTTCCGCGCCTCGTCCATAATGCGGTTGGTGCCGGTTATCCGGTTCCGCGCAATCTTAATTACATGTGGAATTTCGGCGTTCTTGCCGGTTTCTGTCTGGTGCTCCAGATTATTACCGGCATCATCCTTGCGATGCATTATGCCGCAAATGCCGAAGTTGCATTTGCTACCACCGAACACATCATGCGTGATGTAAACTGGGGCTGGCTGATGCGTTACGCGCACGCCAATGGCGCCAGTTTCTTCTTTCTGGTGATCTACCTGCATATTTTCAGGGGCTTTTTCTACAGCTCTTACAAGGCGCCGCGCGAGATGATCTGGCTGCTGGGCGTTGTGATCTTTCTGCTGCTGATGGCGACCGCATTCATGGGCTACGTGCTTCCGTGGGGCCAGATGAGCTTCTGGGGGGCGAAGGTGATCACCGGGCTGTTCGGAGCCATTCCGATTGTCGGCGAACCTCTGCAGGTATGGTTGCTGGGCGGATACGCGCCGGATAACGCTGCGCTGAACCGCTTCTTCAGCTTGCACTTCCTACTGCCATTCGTGACTGCGGGCGTCATCATTCTACATATCTGGGCGCTGCACATTCCCGGTTCTTCGAACCCGACCGGGGTCGAAATCAAAACCGAAAGCGATACGGTGCCGTTCCATCCCTATTATACGGCGAAAGACGGCTTCGGACTGGGCGTATTCCTGATCCTTTATTTTTCGATGGTGTTCTTCCTGCCGAACTATCTCGGCCATCCCGATAACTACATCGAAGCGAACCCGCTTTCGACACCTGCGCACATTGTGCCGGAATGGTATTTCTGGCCGTTCTACGCCATTTTGCGCGCTTTTACTGCGGATTTCTTTTTCATTCCGGCAAAGCTGATGGGCGTCCTTGCGATGTTCAGCGCGATCCTGATCTGGTTCATCCTGCCATGGTTGGACAAATCACCGGTGCGTTCGGGCCACTACCGTCCGCTGTTCAAGATATTTTTCTGGATCCTGATGGTCGATATGGCCGCGTTGTTCTACCTCGGCGGGGCTCCGGCAGAAGAACCATTCGTCATGTTCAGCCAGTTGGCTACGGCGTATTACTTCCTCCACTTCCTTGTGATCATACCGATCGTGTCGATGGTCGAGCGGCCTGATCCGCTGCCGTATTCCATTACCGAAGCGGTACTGAATTCGGACAAGAAAGCAGTGCTTGGCGAAAACGCCACGCCTGCGACCTGAGCGCGTTGAAAGAGAGCTACTGATATGATCCGCCTAATCGGAATCTTCACTGGTTTGTTTTTCGCCGTTGCGGCGCTGTGGGCTTTTGCAACCGGCGCATATACCGCCGCGACCGAAGGGCTCGGCGAAGAAACGGCAGAGCACGCGTTTCACAAATATCCCAAGGACCTGCATCTCGCCAGTGATGGTGTGTTCGGAAAATGGGACTTGAACCAGTTGCAGCGCGGCTATCAGGTTTACAAGGAAGTTTGCTCGGCCTGCCACTCCATGAAATTCGTGGCGTTCCGCAATTTGTCGGAGCTTGGCTATAATGAAGATGAAGTGAAGGCTGAAGCCGCCAATTGGCAAGTTCCGGGAATCGATCCAAATACTGGCGAGGCAACCACGCGTCCCGGTCTGCCGACCGATTATTTTCCGTCGCCATATCCAAACAATGTCGCTGCTGCTGCGGCGAACAACAACGCGATCCCGCCTGATCTTTCGCTGATTACCAAGGCGCGTCATGACGGTTCGGCCTATGTGTATTCATTACTGACAGGCTATCAGGGCCAACCCGCAAAACTGCTCGCGGAATTCCCCGATTCCAAAACTGGTCCCGGGCTGCATTACAATCCCTATTTCGCGAACCTCAATTTGGCGATGGCGCCACCGATAACGACGGCGGGCCAGGTTTCTTATGCTGACGGAACGGACGCGACGGTTGACCAGATGTCGAAAGATGTTTCTGCCTTCCTGACCTGGACTGCCGAGCCAACGCTGGTGAAACGCAAGCAAACCGGGTTCTGGTTCCTCGGCTTTCTGCTGTTTGCCACTGTCTTGGCCTATTTTGCCAAGAAGCAGGTCTGGTCGTCGGTAAAGCCCGCCAAGCGCGAGGACTGACGAGATCGGTTTTTCGCCAGCGGGAAGGATGCCGGTCGGCCGGCTGCGTCAATTGGTGCGCACGGTACCCGATTTCCCGGAGCCGGGGATACAGTTCAGAGATATTACGACGTTAATTTCTGATGGTGAAGGCCTGGCATCATGCGTGGCGCATCTTGCGGAGCGGGCGGGGCAGTCAGGCGTCGATCTGATTGCCGGAATGGAGGCTCGCGGGTTTATCTTCGGGGCTGCAGTTGCGGCCCATATGGGTAAGGGCTTTATCCCGGTCCGCAAACCCGGCAAACTTCCGGTTCAGACCATCGGCGTGGATTACGCCCTCGAATACGGCGCCGACCGGCTGGAAATCGACCCCGCGGCCGTGCCGTCAGGCGCAAAAGTCGTGATCATCGATGACTTGATCGCGACCGGAGGGACTGCGCTGGCTGCGGCGGCTTTGTTAAGGCAGGCCGGGGCCAATCTTGATGTGGCATTATTTGTAATCGATCTCCCAGATCTAGGCGGTGCGGACAAGCTACGCGGCGCCGGTCTTGCAGTAGATTCGCTGATGAGTTTCGCCGGGAATTAATTTGATTGCTTGTCAGCAAGTTGCGAAACCGCCACTAATCAGGTCTCGCGGCTGACGGTTTCGACTGGCGGCCACTAACGGCACATTGGCAGTGAGATATAGCAATTGCCAATCGGGAGCAGCATGGAAGAACAAGCACTTGTAATTGCATTCGTGGGCCTGCTGGGGATCGGCGCACAGTGGGTGGCTTGGCGTACGGGCTGGCCCGCCATCGTCCTGATGCTTGCGGCAGGGTTCCTTGCCGGTCCTGTTTTCGGTCTGATTGATCCCGATCTCGCTTTTGGCGACTTGCTTGAGCCTATGGTGGCGATCGGCGTTGCATTGATATTGTTCGAAGGCGGGCTGAGCCTTGATCTTCGTGAATTACGCCATGCCGGTTCCGCAGTCCTGAGGCTTGCTACGATTGGCGTGCTTTTGGGGTGGGCGTTCGGCACGGCTGCGCTTGTCTATATTGCAAAGGTACAATTTGAGGTTGCCGTCCTGTTCGGCGGAATTCTGGTAGTTACAGGCCCGACGGTCGTCATACCGCTGCTGCGCCAGTCCTCCGTTCAAACAAGGCCGGCCGCGATCCTCAAGTGGGAGGCAATCGTCAATGACCCTACCGGCGCGCTATGTGCTGTCATTGCATATGAGTATTTTCGTAAATTAGCGGAAAATCCGGGCGCATCGGTATTCGAAGTAGTCCCGCCGATGATATTTGCCGCCATTATCGCGGGCCTGATCGGCTATGCAGCCGCCAAGTTTATTGCCTGGTCGTTCCCGCGCGGTGCAGTGCCCGAATATCTCAAAGTCCCTGTGTTGTTGACCATGGTTATCGGCGTCTTCGTAGTGTCGAACCTGATCGAGCACGAGGCCGGACTGGTCGCGGTGACCGTGATGGGCGTCGCGCTGGCCAATATGAATGTCTCCAGTCTGCGCAGTATTCATCCCTTCAAACAGAACATCGCCGTCCTGCTGGTTTCCGGGATATTTATCCTGCTATCAGCGTCGCTCAAAGTCGAAGAACTTGTCTATCTGAACTGGCGTTTCGGCCTCTTTCTGCTCGCGCTACTTTTCATCGTCCGTCCGGCGACAATTCTCATCAGCCTGCTGGGTACGTCAATCCCGTGGAATGAACGTCTGTTCCTGTCCTGGATCGCGCCGCGCGGTATCGTTCTGGTTGCGATTTCAGGCCTTTTCGCATTGCGTCTGTCGGAACTTGGTTATGCCGATGGCAATGCGCTTATTGCGCTGAGTTTTGCTGTGGTCGTGGCGACGATCATCGCCCACGGCTTCACCGTCAATCTGGTTGCGAAATGGCTGGGCGTGAAAGGCAATACCCGTCCAGGCCTCCTGATAGTCGGAAGCACACCTTGGGCCATCGCTCTGGCTGAACAAATGCATGCGTTGAAGACGCCGGTCATGGTGGTCGATGCCAGCTGGCAGCGGCTTGCCCAGGCCAGGGCCAAGGGAATTCCCTATTATCACGGCGAAATCCTGAACGAGGCAACCGAACACAATCTCGATCTGGCGCCATTCCAGGTGCTGGTCGCAGCCACCGATAATGAAGCGTACAACGCTTTGGTGTGCAATGAATTTGCCCATGAAATCGGCCGCGATGCCGTCTATCAACTGGGCGAAGCGGGTGATGACAATGACAAACACGCGCTGCCGCTTTCGCTTCGCGGCCGTGCACTGTTCGAATCCGGTTTTGGTGTGAGTGATGTGAATGACCGGCAAGCCGAGGGTTGGGTTTTTCGCAAAACGACCTTGTCAGACGAATTCGATTTTGAAGACGCTCAGGAGAAACTGCCACATTCGGCCAATATGCTGCTTATCTTGAGGGCCACCGGGACCATGCGGTTCTTTACGCATGCCGTTCGCCCGGAACCACGCGCCGGTGACACCATCATATCGTTCTCGCCGCCCAGGACCAAAACTCCGGAAGAGGCCGCTGAAAAGCGTGCAGGCAAACGCAGCGAAATGGGTGAACAGCCGGCATGAAAACAGGAAAATCCATGACCCGAACTATCGTAATTGCAGCAATTCTCGGCCTGTCGTTGAGCGCCTGCGATCGCGCTCCACGTGAAACCGAACCTGAAACAGACGAGACCGGCGCGGTCCTTGACGAGCCCGAAGCCCAGGCAACTGCGTCCATTTTTTCCCCTGAAGCGGAAATTAAAGGCATCCCTGAAATTCTGGAACCGCTGAATACAACGGTGACCTTTCCCGCTGGCGGCGACGTTCTCGATTCCGCCGCGATTGAAGCGTTGGGGAAGGTCATGGCTTCCGAGCAAATCGCCAAGGGCAAGGCGGTAGTGCTGGGCGGACATAGTGATGCCGGCGGCACGGATGCGGCAAACCTGCGCGCGGCCCAAGCCCGCGCAGATGCCGTTCGTGACTGGTTGATCGCTCGCGGGGTGGCTGACGACCGCATCCGCGTAATTTCTTTCGGCGAGCAGAACCCGGTCCAGCCCAACGCCCTGCCCGATGGCAGTCCCAACGAAAAGGGACGCGCGCTCAATCGCAGGGTCGACATTACGGTAGCGATTGATGACAACGCGCCAAAGGTGGCACCGTCCCGCCCGGCGCCTGGCGGCTGAATTTTACATCTCGGAAACAAGCCGGAGTGTTCGCCGGGCCAGTTCGGGGCGGCAGATGAGCAAGTCGGGTAGGTAGGTATCTTTCCGGTTATAGCTTAGCGGCGATCCGTCGATCCGTGAGCAATGCAGCCCGTACGCCCTTGCAACTGCCACGGGCGCGCAACTGTCCCATTCGTGCTGGCCGCCGGAATGGAGATATATCTCCGCTTCACCGCGGACAATGGCCATCGCTTTCGCCCCGGCGGAGCCCATGGCGATAATTTCGCCGCCAAGCGTCTCTGCAACTGACATGGCTTCTGGCGCGGGGCGTGTGCGGCTGACCACGATGCGCGGCAGGGCCGCCGCCGGCGGTAAGTTTTGCGGCCGGTCGCTTCGCAATATCACGCCGCCGTTCAAGCCTGGCAGAGCGACTGCTCCGACCTCGGCAACACCGTTTACCGCTAGCCCCACATGGACGGCCCAATCATCTCTGCCTTCGCCATATTCGCGTGTCCCATCCACCGGATCTACGATCCAGACACGCGAACTTCCTAATCTGCCGAGAGTGTCCTTGCTTTCTTCGCAGAGGATTCCGTCTTGCGGCCGCTGCGCGCGCAGTGCATTCACCAGATAACGATCTGCCACTTCGTCGCCGGCTACGCCAAGCGCTTTGCCCGAGAAAACGCCGCTGTCACGGACCTTCAGCAAAATATTTCCGGCGGTCAGCGCCAGATGGGCTGCGAGTTCAGCGTCGTTCATTTGGGCTCTTTCCATGCCGGACACTGCGCCTAGCGCCAGCCGTTCGCAATCATCTCGCCAATAATATACCGCGCAGCTTCGGCAGGGCTCATTTGCGCCGTGTCTATGATAAGGTCGGCATTTTGCGGCACTTCATAGGGGCTGTCGATACCGGTGAAGTTCTTGAGCGCACCACTTCGGGCCTTTTTATATAGCCCTTTTACATCGCGTTTCTCGGCTACTTCCAACGGAGTGTTGATAAAGATTTCCATGAACTCGCCGTCTGGCAGCATTCTGCGAACCATTTCACGTTCAGCACGGAACGGACTGATAAAAGCGGTAAGTACGATCAGACCCGCGTCAGTCATCAGCTTTGCGACTTCGCCCACCCGGCGGATATTTTCTATCCGGTCGGCTTCAGTAAAGCCGAGATCCCTGTTCAGACCGTGGCGGACATTGTCACCATCGAGCAAAAATGTGTGCCGGTTCATCAACGCCAGTTGTTTCTCGACCTCGTTTGCAATGGTCGACTTGCCGGACCCGGAAAGACCCGTAAACCAAAGCAAGCGTGGCAGCTGATTCTTGCGTCCAGCGTGATCCTCCCGGGTGACGGTGGTTGGCTGCCAATGGACGTTTTGTGAGCGGCGCAGGCTGAAATTGAGCATACCACCAGCGACGGTCGCATTGGTGATTTTGTCGATCAGAATAAATCCGCCCAAGGTTCTACTGTCGCGATAGGGTTCGAAGGTGATCGGCTTGTCAGTATGCACTTCTGCAACGCCGATCGCGTTCAGGCCCAGGGTCTTTGCAGCGAGATGTTCCATCGTGTTGACGTTAATTTCGTATTTCGGTTCCTGCACCGTCGCGCCAACAGTCTGTGTGGCCAGTTTCAGCCAATAGCCGCGGCCCGGCTTCATTGCTTCCTCGTTCATCCAGACCAGTGTTGCTTCGAACTGGTCGGCAGATTCAGGCGGGACATCAGATGATGAAATTACATCGCCCCGGCTGCAATCCACTTCATCTTCGAGCGTCAGCGTTACTGACTGACCTGCAATTGCTTCATCGAGGTCGCCACCGAATGTGACGATCGATTTGATTTTGCTGGTCTTCCCCGATGGTAAGACGCGCACTTCGTCGCCGGCTTTTATCCGGCCGTCGGATATCAGGCCCGCAAATCCGCGAAAATCGAGATTGGGTCGGCTGACCCACTGTACCGGCATCCGAAAAAGGCGCTTTCGTGCTTCCTGATTGGCAAGTTCGACTGTTTCGAGATGTTCGATCAGGCTTACCCCGCGGTACCATTTCATATTAGGCGAAGGCGCGCTGGCAATATTATCGCCCAGAAATCCGGATATGGGGATCGCCGTGAAGTCTTCTATCCCGATCTGGTCCGCAAATTTGCGGTATTCGGCCACAATCTCGTCATAAATCTTCTGGTCATAGCCAACCAGATCCATTTTGTTCACAGCAAGCACCAGATGTTTGATACCAAGCAAGTGGGCAAGAAATGAGTGCCGGCGCGTCTGCACGAGCACGCCCTTGCGCGCATCAATCAGGATTACCGCAGCGTCTGCAGTCGATGCGCCCGTTACCATGTTTCTGGTGTATTGTTCGTGGCCCGGTGTATCTGCGACGATAAACTTGCGCTTACCAGTGGCGAAAAACCGGTACGCGACGTCAATTGTGATTCCCTGTTCGCGTTCCGCTGCCAGACCATCGACGAGCAGCGCAAAGTCAATTTGCTGACCCTGGGTGCCGATCCGTTTACTGTCTGCTTCCAGAGCGGCCAGCTGGTCGTCAAAAACCATTTTGGAATCGTAAAGCAGGCGCCCGATCAGCGTACTCTTTCCATCATCCACGCTGCCGCAAGTAATAAACCGCAGAAGCTGCTTGTTCTGATGTTGCTCCAGATATGCTTCAATATCGTCGGCAACAAGCGCTTCGGTTTGGTAGCTAGTGGCGGCCCTGGTCATCAAAAATAACCCTCGGCCTTCTTTTTCTCCATACCTGCACCGCCGTCATCCTGATCGATGACCCGGCCTTGCCGTTCGCTGGTGGTTGTAAGCAGCATTTCCTGCACGACTTCTGCCAGCGTTGCAGCATCGCTTTCGATAGCGCCTGTCAGCGGGAAGCAGCCAAGCGTGCGAAATCTTATCGACCGCTCGGAAATCTCAGGGCGCTCCCCCAGCACTTTTTCAAGCCGCTCGACATCGTCGGCCATAAATAGCCGGCCCTCGTGCATATAGGTCGGGCGTATTTGCGAAAGATACAGCGGTACGATCTCGATTTGCTCCAGCATGATGTATTGCCAGATATCCAGTTCGGTCCAATTGGAAAGCGGGAAGATGCGAATACTTTCCCCCTTTGATTTCCGTGCGTTGTAAAGGTTCCACAGCTCAGGCCGCTGGTTTTTGGGATCCCATACGTGGCTGGCGCTGCGGAAGGAAAACACCCGCTCCTTGGCCCGGCTTTTTTCCTCGTCGCGCCGCGCACCGCCGAATGCCGCATCAAACCTGTAGTGTTCCAATGCCTGTTTCAGCCCTTCCGTCTTCCACATATCAGTGTGCAATGCACCATGGTCGAACGGGTTGATACCGCGCTTTGTTGCTTCGGGATTTTGCCAGATGAGCAATTCCATCCCGGCGTCCTGCGCAGCCTTTTGGCGCAATTCGTACATTGCCTGAAATTTCCACGTTGTATCGACATGGAGCAAGGGAAAAGGCGGCGGGGACGGGTGAAATGCCTTGCGGGCGAGATGGAGCATGACAGCACTGTCCTTGCCCACCGAATACATCATCACCGGATTGACAGCGTCTGCTATCACTTCGCGCATGATATGGATGCTTTCGGCCTCAAGCCGTTCGAGATGTGTAAGACCGCTTGCCATGTCGATTGCACGCTAGTGCGTTGGGGCCCAGCCGCAAACAAAGATTGCCTTTGTCGCAGAAAACCGCAAAAATATCGCCATAAATTTGCACCTGATGCGATGTCTGGTTGACGGATGGCCTGCTGCGGTGGCAAGCGGCGCGTCAGCCGAGAGAGCGGGTATAGCATAGTGGTAATGCTCTAGCCTTCCAAGCTAGATAGAGGGGTTCGATTCCCCTTACCCGCTCCAATTAGCCCGCTCCGCCAACCGCCATGTTGTCTATCAGCCGCGTTCCGCCGATCCGGGCCGCCACCAGCAATCGGGCGGGTTGTTTGCCTAACTTTTCAAGTTTTTCCAGTGTAGCCGCATCCGCCAGCTCCGCGTAATCTACCGAGTTGAAGCCTGCACCCAGCAGCGCATCTTCCAATCCGCCCAAGGCACATGCGGTGCTTTGACCATCCTCGATCCGGGCAATCGCCTCGCGCATTTCGCGGGGCAGAGTGGCTGCCGCGGCACGGTCGTCTTTGGAAAGGTAACGGTTGCGGCTGCTCATCGCGAGCCCGTCGCTCTCCCGCACAGTCGGTATGCCCACGATCCTGGTTACGCTAGGCAGACGCAGATCAAGATCGGCCGCCATTCGGCGGATGACAGCGAGCTGTTGCCAATCCTTTTCTCCGAAAATAGCGATATCAGGCTGCACCTGGTTGAACAGCTTGCAGACAACCAGAGCCACACCGTCAAAATGCCCGGGCCGTGACGCGCCGCAAAATTCTGCGCTTACCCCGGCAACCACAATATTTGTCGCGAAACCGTCCGGATACATTTCGCGGGTATCGGGCGCCCACAAAAGCGCAGTTCCTTCACCGTCAAGCGCGGCGGAATCTTCGGCCAGTTGCCTTGGATAAGCCTCGAGATCCTCACCTTTTCCAAACTGGGCAGGGTTTACGAATACGGATGCGACGACATAGTCCGCGCGCTTTTTGGCTTCGCGGATGAGTGTAAGGTGCCCTTCATGCAATGCCCCCATAGTCGGCACCAGCGCTATGGTTGCGCCGTCAGCTCGCAGTTCGCCGACTGCTTTTCTCAACAAATCCAGCTTGGTGATGGTTTGCACGGCTGTGTGCCCTCCGGTAGGTGTAACGGCATCTATCTAGCGGGCCGGAACGCGCCCTAGCAACGACATAAGGAAACAGACGCTTCGTGACAGGCCAAAAACCCTACCGGATTACATTTGCCAACGAAAAAGGCGGGACCGGCAAATCGACAACTGCTGTCCATGTCGCGGTGGCGCTGGCCTATCGCGGGGCCAAAGTGGCGGCAATCGATCTCGATCCGCGCCAGCGCACCATGCACCGCTATCTCGAGAACCGCGATGAGACGCAGATGCGACGCGAGGTGTCTTTGCCGACTGCGATTTGCGAAACCTTCACAGGAAGCACCGTGGCCGAGCTTGAGGAGATGGCGAGCAGACTAGGCGAAGAAGCTGACTTTTTGATCTTCGACACGCCTGGTCGTGATGATCCGTTCGCGCGGCACGCCGCGACAGAAGCAGACACGCTCGTCACCCCGCTGAATGACAGTTTTGTGGATTTCGATCTGATCGGGCAAGTGGATGCGGAAACTTTCAAGGTTCGCAAGCTGAGTTTTTACGCGGAATTGATCTGGGAGGCCCGGCTCAAACGTTCGCGCGCACAGATTGACGAAAATCGGCGCGAAATGGATTGGATCGTTGTCAGAAACCGGACGCAGCACGTCGAAGCGCGCAACAAGCTGCGGCTTGACAAGGCGCTGAACGAGCTGTCGAAAAGGGTGGGTTTCCGCATCGCAAAAGGTTTGTCGGAGCGGGTTATCTACCGCGAACTTTTCCCCTCCGGACTGACACTGCTTGATAAGGGGCAATTGGGCGAACTGGGGACCAGCCATCTGGTTGCGCGGCAAGAACTGCGTTCGTTGATTGCGGGGCTCGCACTGCCCAAAGTAAGGATGTCCGATCCCGAACTGGAGTTAGCCTGAGCCATGCTGAAATCTGTCATCATACTCGCGTTTCTGTGCGCGGGCTGCAAAATGATCTTCGGGCGTTGGCCATGGCAAATGTTCGGCACAACTTCTGCACGCCAGCAGGCTGTGTTTCGCGCCCGCAAAACTCTGGGCGTTCGCGCGGGCGCCAGCCGGGAGGAAATAAACGACGCGCATAAACGGCTGGTCACGCTTGTTCATCCTGACAAGGGCGGGCGTAATGATCAGGTGCACGAAGCCACTGCAGCGCGCGATGTGCTGCTTGATGAATTGCCAGACGGGCGCTGAGGAACATCCATGAGCCATACCTTCGATCCAACCGTCCTGCGCGAATATGATATTCGCGGCATTATCGGCGAGACGCTTGGCCCTGACGATGCGCGCGCCATCGGGCGCGGGTTTGCCACGCTTCTAAAACAGGCCGGCGGATCGAAAGTTGCTGTAGGATATGATGGCCGGGTCAGCTCGCCAATTCTCGAACGTGCCTTGATCGAAGGCTTGAATGCCAGCGGCTGCGATGTCGTGACAATTGGCATGGTCGCCACGCCGACGCTTTATTATGCGGAAGCCTCAGCCGAAGATGTGGACGGCGGCATTCAGATAACAGGCAGCCACAATCCCGCCAATTACAACGGCTTCAAGATGGTATTTCAGGGTCGGCCTTTTTTCGGGCAGGACATCCAGACCATTGGCAGACTGGCCGCAGCGGGGGATTGGATGGACGGAACCGGCAGCGTGGAAACTCGCGAAGTGGGCACCGCCTATATCGACCGTTTGCTGACCGGGCTGGACGGTATCGCGGACAGCGATCTTGGCGCCTTGCGGATCGGCTGGGACGCCGGCAATGGCGCGGCCGGTCCCGCGCTCGAGGCGCTCGCCGCGCGGCTGCCGGGCGAGCATCATTTGCTCTACACCGATGTCGATGGCACTTTTCCCAATCATCATCCTGACCCCACTGTTGAAGCCAATCTGGAAGATTTGCGGCAGTTGGTCGCGCGCAAGAACCTCGACTTTGGAGTTGCATTCGATGGCGACGGGGACCGGATCGGCGCAATCGATGGCGAAGGGCGGGTGATATGGGGCGACCAATTGCTCATGATTTACGCTGAAGACCTGCTGAAAAAGTTACCAAACTCTACTATTATAGCCGATGTGAAAGCTTCGCGGGCGCTGTTCGAACACATCGCGGAACACGGCGGCACGCCGGTCATGTGGAAAACCGGCCACAGTCTGATTAAGTCCAAAATGAAGGAAACCGGGGCACCTTTGGCGGGCGAGATGAGCGGTCACGTCTTTTTTGCTGATGATTACTACGGTTTTGACGATGCATTATACGCCGGTGTCCGGCTGATCGCGGCCAGCGCCAGATTGGGCCGATCGGTGACGCAGTTGCGCAGCGATATGCCGCAGATGATCAACACGCCCGAAATGCGATTTCAGGTGGATGAAGCGCGCAAGTTCGCGTCTATCGCAGAAGTTGAACAGCGCTTGGCGTCCACGGATCTGGAAGTTGACGGCACGGATGGAGTGAGGGTTACCACGCCTGACGGCTGGTGGTTGCTGCGCGCGTCAAACACCCAGGATGTGCTGGTCGCCAGAGCGGAAAGCGATAGCGAGGCGGGTCTGGAGCGGTTGGTTGCCCAAATAGATGACCAGTTGGCAAAGTCAGGCATCAAGCGCGGCGCAAGCGCCGGACATTAATTTGGCTGTCATAGGAAATTGTAACATGAGATCCGCCCTTGCGCTGTTTGTTTTACCGCTAGCTGCCGCTCTGACGACACCCGCCTGGGGCCAGGTTGACGCTGCCGAGGAGGCGCCTCCTATCGCGCCTGCCATCGACGCGGTTCCTGACGATGAAAATCTGCCTGACTTCAGTAACCTGTTCGGTGATCTTTTCGGGGATGTGTTCAGGGCAAGACCGCTCAGCGTGCAGGAAGAAGCCAGAATTCCTCAAGCCGAACTTGTCATTGCGAAGATTTTTCCCGATGGCAGCTTGCTCGCGATGATGGACGACACGCTGAAGCCGATGCTGGGCGGCGTAACGGGCAAAGCAATCGAAACTGGCCCGGCCAAAACGATCGCTTCAATCACCGGCATGAGTGAAACGGAAGTGTCGGCCATGGACGAGGCGGACCGTGACGCTGCGATGGCTATTATCGATCCGGTCCACAAGCAGCGCAGCGAAGCCTTTCGGACTTCGACAATAGGCTTGGTAACAAGAGTCTTGGCGCGGATCGAACCCGCCTATCAGGCAGGGCTGGCGCGCGCCTACGCGCAGCGGTTTACTAACGACGAGATGATCGAACTCAACCGGTTCTTCATGACACCGGTCGGCAGCCGTTACGCGGCGGAATCGATATCGGTCTTTACCGATCCGCAGGTGATGTCGGCGATGAGCGAGATGATACCCAAACTGTTTGAACTGCTTCCCGAAATGGTGGGCGAATTTGGTGCCTTGGGTGAGGCTTATGCCGCACCGCGAAAACTTGAAGACCTAAGTGCTTCGGAAAAAGCGCAGTTGTCCGCCCTGCTTGGCGTGGCGGCTGATGATATCGAGTAAGCCGCGAAACGGCACAACCGCCGGAACCGCTCGGGGCGCCGCTCGTATCCATCCTGAAGGAACGCTGTATTGTTAGTCGCTAAATTGGATGCCGAAACGGCCGAGCGTGATTTGTTTGCGCGTATTTCCGGTGCAGATTTCCCGTGCGTGGGTGCTAAATCGGCCATGGCACGCGGTACCTTGAAAGTCTTGGCAGCGCATTCGCTCGATAGCGGGTGGGATGATCTGGCGATCCACCGCGAACTGATGTGTTGGGCGAGCGAATACCGCGCCGCACCGGGCGGCTTGCGGAGTCTGGCTGTCGTATTTGACGGGCCGCACGGTCTTACCGAAACCGGCTTCGAGCAGTTGATGTGGCAGCGCATCCAGTCATTTGCCGACAAGGATGCATGGCTGGGTCAACCCTACGATCACCGCGTCAGCGCCGATCCGGATGATCCGCATTTCTCGTTAAGCTTTGGCGGTGAGGGATTTTTTGTGGTTGGCCTGCATCCATCTGCTTCACGGCCGGCGCGCCGGTTCTCCCGTCCGACGATGGTTTTCAACCTTCACGACCAGTTCGAAGCCTTGCGCCAGCAGGGCCGGTACAACCGGATGCGTGACACCATTCTGAAACGCGATGAAGCATTTGCCGGGTCGCCCAATCCGATGCTGTCAAATCACGGTGAAGCAAGCGCGGCGCGCCAATATTCGGGCCGCGCAGTGAATGACGAATGGCGTTGCCCGTTTAGCGACAAGCGCGCTTCGTGACGCTGGTGCGGATACCGCCGCGTAGTGGAACCGCCTTCCAGCTAATGTCCGGGCAAACCCTGAAGGTAATCGATCCGGACGGCAAACAGGTTTCCGATATGCTGGCCTATTCGCTGGGGGACCCGCGCCAGGTCATCTCGAATGGCCGTACGTTCGATTATGAAGAAACAATCAAGCTGACAACCGGTAACCGGTTATGGTCCAATCGCTCCAATGTGATGCTGTCAATCACCGCGGACACTGTGGGTTGCCACGATTTCCTTTTAACCCCGTGCAGCAAGGCCACCTTCCGCCATTTCTATCCCGAACATCCGGCACACCGCGGCTGTTTTGGCAACCTCGCGGAGGCGCTCGGACCGTATGGGGTTGGCGAAGATGATATTCCATGCGCCTTCAACCTTTTCATGAATGTTCCGGTCGATGGCACGAGCGGCAATTTGAAGGTCGATCCTCCGCTTAGCAAACCGGGCGATCATATCAGCCTGCGCGCCGAAATGGATCTGCTCATCGGCCTGACTGCCTGTTCGGCCTATGCCTCGAATGGCGGTAGCTTCAAACCCATCGATTACGAAATCGCTGGCTGACCCGTTTTGCATAGGCTGGGATAGATAATGGCCGACGCAACAGCTAATGTTCCCACCGAACTGCTAAGCTGGTTTGCCGGGCGCGATTGGCGTGTTCGTGACCATCAGACAGCGATGCTGGCAGCCTCTGACGCGAATAAGCATGCAATGCTGGTCGCTGATACGGGCGCCGGGAAAACGCTGGCGGGTTTTCTGCCAACACTGGCTGCATTCACCGCCTCGCGCGTTGGTGACGGCAATGTTCCCGATGGATTGCACACACTCTATATTTCTCCGTTAAAGGCGCTGGCGCATGATGTTCAGCGCAATCTGATGGCTCCGATTGCCGATATGGGGCTGCCAATTACGGTGGAAACGCGCAGCGGCGACACGCCCTCCAATCGGAAACAGCGGCAGCGATTGCGCCCGCCCAATATTCTGCTGACGACGCCGGAATCGCTTTCTCTGCTGTTGTCTTACCCCGGCAGCGCCGAAATGTTTGCCAGCCTCAAGCGCGTTGTTATTGACGAGGTACACGCGTTTGCGACGGGCAAGCGCGGCGATCTGCTGGCTCTCGCCCTGTCACGCCTGCAGGCTGTCGCGCCCGATATGCTGCGTTCGGCACTTTCCGCGACCGTGGCAGAGCCGGAGCGCTTTCGTGAATGGCTGGCGCCATGGGGTGACATTGATCAGGTCGCGTTGATCGAGGGTGAGGCGGGCGCTGAACCGCAGGTCGAGATATTGTTGCCCGACGAGGAGCGGGTGCCGTGGGGGGGGCACGCCGCGAAATGGGCCGTGCCCCAATTGTATGAGCAGGTCCGGCAAAACAAGACGACGTTGATCTTCACCAACACGCGCTTTCTCGCGGAATATATCTTTCAGCTGTTGTGGGAGATCAACGAGGATAAACTGCCGATTGGAATTCACCACGGATCATTGTCGAAAGAGGCGCGCCGCAAGGTCGAAGGCGCGATGGCGCGAGGCGAACTGCGCTGCCTGGTGGCGACCGCCAGTCTGGATCTGGGGGTGGACTGGGGTGATATTGATCTGGTTGTCCAGATGGGCGCACCAAAAGGTTCGTCGCGGCTGCTCCAGCGGATTGGCCGTGCCAATCACAGGCTGGATCAGCCGAGCCGCGCATTGATCGTTCCGGGCAACCGTTTCGAATTTCTCGAAGCTACTGCGGCAAAGGACGCCGTTGATGAAGGCCAGCGCGATGGCGAAGATTTCAGACCGGGCGGGCTGGATGTTCTGGCACAGCATGTGATGGCCTGCGCTTGCGCGGGGCCATTCGGTGAGCGGGAACTGTTGGCGGAGGTACGGTCGTCGCTCGCCTATTCGTGGGTGGATGACACCGTTTGGCAGCGCGTGCTGTCCTTCGTCGCGACGGGTGGATACGCGCTCAAGGCGTATGATAAATTCAAACGGATTGTTCGTTTGAAGGATGGGACGTGGCGCTTGACGCAGCCCGATCACGCCGCGCGCCACCGGCTGAATGCCGGCATCATCATGGACGCCGAAATGCTTGAAGTGCGGTTCAAGAACGGCCGGTCACTGGGCCGGGTCGAGGAACGGTTTGCTGCCTCGCTTTCATCCGGGGACACGTTCTTTTTTTCCGGAACATCGCTCGAAGTAATCGAGATAAAAGACATGGATATCCTCGTCCGGGCCTCGGCAAAGTCGGCAACTATCCCGTCTTATGGCGGCGCGCGTATGCCGCTGACCACGCATCTGGCGAACCGTGTGCGTGATATGCTGGTGGACCGCGCCAGCTGGGCGCGCTTTCCGGACGACGTCCGCGAATGGCTGGAAATGCAGGACTGGCGAAGCAAGATGCCAGGGCCGGACAAATTGCTGGTTGAAACATTCCCCCATGCCAAGCGCCAGTACAGCGTATATTACACGTTTGAGGGATGGAACGCGAACCAGTCGCTCGGGATGTTGATCACTCGCCGGATGGAGGATCGAGGTCTGCAGCCGGGTGGTTTTGTAGCAAATGATTATTGTCTGGCTGTATGGGGACTAAAAGCGGTGGACGACCATCTGCCGCTGCTTTCGCCGGACATTCTGACAGACGAATTTACCGATTGGGTACAAGAATCGCATTTGCTGCGCCGCGCGTTTCGCGAAGTCGCCGTCATTTCGGGTTTGGTGGAGCGGCAGCATCCGGGCAGACGCAAAAGCGGGAAACAGGTCACCTTCTCGACCGACCTTATCTATGATGTGCTGCGCAAATATGAGCCCGGCCATGTGCTCATTGAAGCAGCCTGGGCCGATGCGCGCGAACGCCTGACCGATGTCGGGAGGCTGGCTGACCTGCTCGAACGGTCGGCAGATCAGCTGGAACATGTCGATCTCGACCGTGTCAGCCCGCTCGCGGTTCCTGTGATGGTGATGATAGGCAGAGAAAGCGTGCCGCAAGGCCAAGTGGACGATGAACTTTTGCTGGAGGCTGAGAGCCTCGCGGCGGCCGCCATGCGTCCGGGCGACAAGACCTGAAGCCCGATCCGTTTTCGAGCGAATTGTTGGACGGACAGAACCGGCAAAGCGTGGTTCGGGCCGCCGGAAGCACCCGCCGAATTTCACGTGCCTAAAGTGCGGTACTTTTCATTGTCGACAAAACCGAACTTGGTCACGCCGGAAGATTTCACGATATTCAGAACTCTGGCTGACATCTCATAGCTTGCCAGCGCAGCGGGTGCATATTGCAACTCGGGTTCAGGGAGGATCGCTTTTGATTGTAGCAAGATCGACACCAGTTGCGCCTCGGTCACCTGTTGCGCGTTCCAGAGGATCCGGTCATCGCCAGTGACGATCAACCGGTTTTTATTTTCATGCAAAATTGGTTCGGACACCGCGTCAGTCGAAGGTAAATCGACCAGAATGTTATGTGTGGCGACGGGTATTGTGATCATGAACATGACCAGCAGCACAAGCATCACGTCGATAAGCGGAGTGGTGTTAAGTTCGGCCAACGGTTCGGCGGGGTTGAGGATCAGGGCAGCGGCCAACGGACATTCCTCCTGCGCGGCGGGGTGGGGGATGGCGGGCTGCGCGCGGGGCCAGCCCAATCATGGCAGCCCAGCAAATGGAAATCCGCGAATTTGAAGCAGTTATCGCCGGGCGGATCACGGGAAACAAAGAAAGGGGCGGAAAAATCCGCCCCTTGTTCCGTCATTCGAGAGGGGAAAATTACTTGGCGAATTCCCGATATTTCTCGTTACCGACAAATCCGAACTTCGTGATTCCGGACGCCTTGATAATGTTCAGCACGCGGGAAGAAAGTTCGTAACTTGCCAACGCTTCGGGTTCAAACTGCAATTCAGGCTCGACCGCCATACCTAACGATTCGTTGAGGTACGAAACAAGCGTGCCTTCATCAATTGCAGCGCCGTTCCATAACAGCTGGTCATCCGGCGTGATGATCAACTTGTTTTTCACCGGATCCACCTGATCGGGTGGAGGGTTTGGATTGGGGACCGGAAGGTCGATATTGATCGCGTGGGTCGCGACCGGAATTGTAATAATGAACATAATCAGGAGAACGAGCATAACGTCGATAAGCGGCGTCGTGTTCATTTCCATCATCGGTTCACCGTCATCGGTACCGCCTGACATTGCCATTTGGCTTACTCCTTAAATTCGTTCGCTTTGCGATCAGATACCCGGGGCTACCGGATTCGAAATGAAACCGACAGTCGGATAACCGGCTGCTTGCACATTGTAGATAGCACCGGCCACACAGGACCACGGGGCGTTAACGTCGCCGCGAATGTGTACTTCCGGAATCAGTTCAGGGTTTTCCATGATCACTTCGGGACCACCGGCACGCTGGACGATACCGTCAAGACGCTTGAAACCTTCCTCACGCAGCTCGGTCGAATCGACAAGCGTGGTGTTGTTGAAATACACCAGGCACCGCCCCTCGCGCGAAGAGCCTTCATATCCCGGTTCGCCCGGGACAAGTCCTGCGGAATCGGCAGAGCTTACCGTCAACAGCAAATTCTCGACCTTATCCTTGGACTCGACGGATTCCATAATTGGAATTTTCAGTTTCTCGATCGTCTGGATCGCGACCGGAACGGCGATTAGGAAGATGATCAGGAGCACCAGCATAACGTCCACCAGGGGCGTCGTGTTGATGGACGACATCGGAGTGTCAGTATCATCTGCGACTGCTGCAGCCATTTTACTACCTTACGTTATTTGCTTCGTATTTGTCCGGCGGGTGCATTTTGGCAGCCCGCCGGACTGCGATACGTTTGGCTTGATCAGATCTTCTTGGCAGGCGAAGTCGTACCGGCGCCTACGCCTGTGCCGACATTTGTAGCTGTCGTGGCTGGGCGTGCTGGCGTGGTAGGCTTCGCTGCGGTTTTGGGCGCTGCAACCGCTGGACGAACCGCACCCTTGGAGGTGATGTTGGCAAGAACATCGGTCGAGAAGCCGGTGAGTTCGCCGGCAATCTTCTTGTTGCGAACCTGCAGCCAGTTATAGGCAAGCACCGCAGGAACCGCGACCAGCAGACCAAGCGCGGTCATGATGAGTGCTTCACCAACTGGGCCGGCAACCTTGTCGATCGAGGCCGATCCTTCGAGGCCGATATTGATCAGCGCGCGGTAAATACCGACAACTGTTCCGAACAGGCCGACAAACGGGGCCGTAGCACCAACCGAAGCAAGGAACGGAAGACCGCCCGCCAGTTTGGCGTTGATCGATGCTTCGGAACGGGCGAGCGAACCGTGAAGCCAATCATGCGCTTCGAGATCGTCGTCCATTTTACCGTACTGCGTTTCGGCAGCCAGGCCATCGTCAACAATCTGGCGCCATGCGCTGTTCTTCTCGAGTTTGCCCGAACCTTCTTTAAGCGAGTTCGCGCGCCAGAAGTTCTGGCGAATGTCGCGGCCCTGCTTGATAATTTTCTGTTGCTCGAAATATTTTGTGAACAGAATGTAGAAGGAGCCAACGGACATAATCACGAGGACACCAAAGGTGGACCAGGCGATTACGCCGCCCTGTTCCATCGCCTCAAGGAAGCCAAACTGGTTTTTCGGGGCTGCTTCGCCCGCTGCGGCAAGAAGATTGATAAGCATGTGTATAGTCCTCTCAGACAGAAATTAAGTTTCTAGCGGCGACCGTGCCCGTGACGTGGGCAAGGCCGAAGTCCTGTTATTAATCGGGTATTACCCAACGAATTGCGTTGGAATAACTGCCGGTGGTATCGTTACCATTACCGTCCTTTGCCGGGTTGAAGCGGCCGCGCCGGGTGATGTTCGAGCATGTTGCCTCGTCAAGGTCGGCATGCCCGCTCGATCCGGTGACCTGGCAGCCGGTAACCCGCCCATCTGTACCGACGGTAACACGGAACCGCGTGGTCCCCTCACGCTCTTCTCGAAGTGCGCGACGTGGGTAGTCATTGACGTTGGCCCAGCTGGCCGGGTTTCCGCGCGGTGACGCATCCTTGGGCTGGAAGCGCGGTGGCGGCGGCGGCGGCGGCGCTGGCGGAGGCGCTGGCGGCCCACGTGGTGCCGGTGGCGGAATAACACGCGCTGGCGGCGCTGGCGGCGGAATTGTTACCGTCGTACGCACATTGGGCGGATTGGTAGAAACGTTGAGCGGCGGCGGCGGCGCGACTGGCGGCGGCGGCGCGGTTTCCGGGATATCTTCGGGCGGAGGTGGCTCCTCCTCAGGCTCCGGTGGCTCTTCAGGTTCTTCCACATCTACCGTGGTAACACGCTCAACAGCCTTCTTGACCGCCGAATAGGCGAGGCCGCTTACGAGTGCGTAACCGAGGGCAAGGTGGATCAGAACCACGATGACAATCGACGCGATGCGATTACCGCTCATTTCCTGGTCGGTATAAGCCATTCAGTCCCATCTCTCCATATCTGCCCGAATCGCTACGGGCTGATGGCCAATCCTGCAAACCGGGTCCGCAGGACAAGCAATTCCATGAACTCCCGGCCGGTCACTAACCGATTCGCAAGGGTCATAAACCCCGTTCATCGCTGGTAACTACGGCACGAGCCATTTGGGGCGTAATTGATTTTATCGTCCCCAAACTTCCACCACCATTAGCGTTGAACCCAACCTCTAGCAATCGCTTTTCAGGTTAACGTCCAATTCAGTCCGGATAGAGTTGGAACGTAGCGCGCTTGCGGTAAGTTCCGTGATATAAAACGAATCATCACCGGGAATATATTAATGCGAAGGTTCAGACATTCCGCAATCGGCCCGCTCTTCGCGGCAGCGGCGGCAACGATTTGTTTACCATCTTGCGTTTCAGCTCAATCACTTAGCTCGCAAAGTCCGGCTCCGACCTATGCCGATCTGGCAGATCTGGCGCAAAGCGCCGAACTCGTGCTTCGGGCAACTGTAAAAAAGCAGGTCGAGGTTGACGAGGCCCGGGCACCGGGACTTCGCCCGAATTGGGTGCGGCTTTACGTGGAAGCGGAGACTACGGCGCTGATCACCGGGAGTGCAACAGTCGGCGAATCGCTGAAATATCTGGTTGACGTGCCACGAAACGCAAAGGGCAAATCGCCAAAACTGAAAAAGCGCGATGTTTTGCTGTTTGCCAAACCGGTAGCCGGAAGCACGTCCCAAATTCGCCTTTCCGCCCCCGATGGCCAATTGATGTGGAATGAAAATCTCGACTCGCGATTGCGGCCTATTCTGAGCGAACTGGCTTCTCCTAGCGCGCGACCCGCCATTTCAGGTGTTCGCGATGCTCTGTCGATTGACGGCAATCTGGCCGGCGAATCGGAAACCCAGATTTTCCTGGATGCGGTCGAGGATGGCCCGGTATCCATATCGGTCATTCGGCGGCCCGGCATGGCTCCCACCTGGGGTGTGTCGTGGTCCGAGATTGTCGATCAGGCGGCGCGTCCTCCTGCCAGCGGTACATTAGCCTGGTACAGGCTGGCCTGTTTCCTCCCGGCAAATCTGCCCGGGACGGCCAATCTTTCGCGCAATAGCGAATCGCGTGCGCGCGCCATCCGTGATTATGCCTTTGTAATCGAACAGCTGGGGCAATGCCCGCGCAACAGGGTGTGAAATCGCTGGTTTGCGAAAGGGCTGAAGGTCAGGCTTAGTCGCGGCAAAGACAAACTGGTTCCCCAATGACTGCCAGCCGCGCTAGGGGCGCGGCATGACCAAGACTTTCACGCATAAGTTCCGCGTCCGCTACGCCGAGGTTGATCCGCAAGGCGTGGTCTTCAATTCGCGTTACCTGGAATATGCCGATCTGATGGTGACCGAGTTCTGGCGCGATATCGGGCTCCATTTTATGGGCGAGGACGCTCTCGAGTTCCACATCGCGAAATCGGTTGTGAATTACCGCAAGCCAATTCTTCTTGATGAGGCAATAGTCGGTCAAGCCAAGGTAACGCATATCGGCAATACCAGCATGGTTACCGGAATAACCTTGCGCGGCGCGGACGATCCGCCAACGGATCAGGCGCGAGCAGAAATAGAACTGGTCCAGGTTCACGTCGATTTGCCTTCGGGCAGACCCTTGCGCATATCCGCATCGGTGCGGGCAGCTTTCGGATACGGGGACAAATAATGGTAGGGAATCTTCGTATCGGTCTGGCGGGGCTGGGCACGGTCGGAACCGGTGTCCTCCGCGTTCTTGAAGCAAATGCTGCGCTGATTGCAGCTCGCGCCGGACGAACAATAGAAGTGACCGCCGTGAGCGCCAGAGACAGGGGCAAAGACCGGAGTTTCGACATTTCGGACTATCCCTGGGAAGATGATATGGCTGCCCTTGCCGCTCGCAGCGATGTGGACGTTGTGGTTGAACTTGTGGGCGGGGCTGACGGGCCCGCGTTGGCGCTTGCCCACCAGACTATTGCCGAAGGGAAAGGCTTTGTAACTGCCAACAAGGCAATGATTGCGCATCACGGCTTGGCGCTGGCGGAAGCGGCGGAGGCCAGGGGCACCGCCATGAAATTCGAAGCTGCTGTGGCGGGCGGCATACCGGTTGTTAAGGGGCTGCGCGAAGGTGCGGCAGCGAATGCGATCGAACGGATCTATGGCATTCTCAACGGCACCTGCAATTACATATTGTCGGCGATGGAACACACTGGCGCCGATTTTGCCGACGTTTTGGCCGAGGCGCAGGCAGCAGGCTTTGCCGAAGCCGATCCAACGTTCGATATCGAAGGGGTGGATGCGGCGCACAAACTATCGATTCTGGCTGCGATTGCATTCGGTTCGAGAGTTGATTTTGGCAGTGTCGACCTGGGCGGAATATCGTGCATCCGGGCGGCTGACATTGCCCAGGCGGACGCTTTGGGCTTTGTCATCCGCCTGATTGGCATGGCCGATAGCGAGCTCCAGGATGACGGGAGCCGCCGCTTATTTCAGAGGGTAAAGCCGTATCTCGTGCCAAAGAAGCACCCCCTCGCCCATGTTGACGGCCCCACCAATGCGGTGGTTGCCGAAGGTAATTTTTCAGGCCGATTGCTGTTTCAGGGTGCCGGTGCGGGCGATGGCCCGACTGCCAGCGCAGTTGTGGCCGATCTGATCGATATCGCACGGGGGGAGGCTGGGCCGGCTTTCTCGGTACCCGTCGGCGAACTGGTTTCGATGGAACCGGTCGATCCGGGGAACCGGACCAACCGCGCCTATCTTCGGTTTACTGTGGCAGACAGGCCGGGTGTGCTGGCTGAACTAACGGCGGCAATGCGCGATGGCGGCGTATCCATCGAAAGCATCTTGCAAGAAGGGCGTCAGGCCGAAGGCGGCGAAGTTCTGGTGGCGATGGTCACACACGAGGGCCGCGAGCAATGCGTTTCCGAAGCTATTCGCCTGTTAAAAGATTCTCCAAGCCTGACGGCACCGCCGCTGGTTATGCAGATTCTGTCGAACTGAGTTAATCAATCGGCGCGAATTTCACCTCTTGATATCCTGTCGGCATCCGAACCTTCCGGTGGTTCGGGTATGGTATCGAAATCGATGATATATGCCGGCGGCGGCGGACATGGCGGCAGGAAGCAGCCGGCAATGGTGACGCCGCCGATATCGGGAATTCCGAATACGTCAGGTGCGCGAGGCAATCCGTCATCCGATCCTGCGCCGTCAGGGTCAAGATCGCCGGACGATTCGACACGAAAATCGGAATCGTCTTGTGGTTCGATGCAGACAACAATCTCCTGACCATTTGTTTCGGGACATCTGGCACGGTCATCGGCGGGGCCATAGGCGGCGCGGGCGTCTGCCAGTGCTTCTTCGGCGGTTGCCCCGGCTGGACTGGCAGGGCCGGTGTCCTGCGCGGCGGCGGGGATGGCAGAAGCAGAGACAAACAACATGGCCGCAACTGCTGACGGAACAATTCTAACAAACAGATCCGCCAATTAATTTTCCAAACTGTGTTTGCAGCCTTTTTCGGCGACGGCGAACTTGGCCGCAACCATTGCTCTGCGTGCTGACACATTATATGCGCCCCCACACACGATGTGAGGGCTGAATTTCCTATGAATGACAAGACAAAATGTTCGCCGACGAACGCGCTCGACCGCGTTCTGGTAATGGAAATGGTCCGCGTGACGGAGGCAGCGGCGATCGCCGCATCCTATCTGATCGGGCGCGGCGATGAAAAGGCCGCCGATGCCGCCGCTGTCGAAGCAATGCGCAAGGCGTTTGACGAACTGTACATGGACGGGACAGTCGTAATCGGCGAGGGTGAGCGCGATGAGGCGCCGATGCTCTACATCGGCGAAAAGGTCGGCGGCGCGCCGGGCAAAGGTCCCAAGATCGACATTGCACTCGACCCGCTTGAAGGCACCACCATCACCGCCAAAGCCGGCCCCAACTCGCTTGCCGTTCTGGCCGCAGCGGAAGAAGGCTGTCTGCTGAACGCTCCCGATGTGTACATGGAAAAACTTGCGGTCGGCCCCGGCTACCCCGACGACATTATCAGCCTGAAGAAATCACCGACGCAAAACGTCCAGGCGGTGGCCGCTGCGAAAGGCGTCAAGCCGTCGGAAATCATCGTTTGCGTGCTCGACCGCCCGCGTCATGCAGAGTTGATCACGGAATTGCGCGGACTTGGCTGCGGGATCTATCTTATCCCCGATGGCGATGTTGCCGGCGTGATCGCGGTGACCGACGACGACACCACAATCGATATGTATATGGGAACAGGCGGCGCACCCGAAGGTGTGCTCGCAGCAGCAGCATTGCGCTGTGTCGGCGGCCAGTTCAACGGACGGCTGCTATTCCGCAATGACGACGAACGGGGCCGCGCTGCACAATGGGGCATCACGGATCTCGACCGGATCTACAAGCTGGAAGATCTCGCCAAAGGCGACTGTATTTTTGCCGCGACCGGCGTGACCGACGGGACTTTGCTGGAGGGCGTAAAACACCGCCGCGGCGGATTGATGACAACCGAAAGCGTCGTCATGCGCGCCAGTTCAGGCACAGTCCGCTGGGTAAAAGGTGAGCACCGGCCGACATCATGTGCGCGGCCTGATTGAGAGCCGGTTATGAGGGTGAGGTAAAAGCTCTCCGGCTTTCGATATCACTGATTGAGTTGGAGGCAGACGCCGTCAGTTTGCTTTGAACGAGACGTCAGCTCCGTGCTCAGCTTGAGCGTTTTTGAAAACGGCAGCGACATTCCCTAGCAATGTTTTCATATCTTTTGGCTGGTGGCCCAAGCCGACAATTTCAACGCAGAAGGGTGGCTCTAACCTATTGATGCTGCCGCTGAGACTATCAGAAAGGGCGTCGAGATTGCGACCATGCCAATCTGGCGCGCCTAACTCCGGCAACAAAGCAGAGTAGAAGTCTTCCGGTATCTTCCACACGGAAGCATCAAGACAACGAGCTTCATGAGGATGTCTTGCCACCTTAGCCAAACGTCCGCAACTGGGTCGATGGTGGACATTCGCGAGACCTCTCACGCTTGCGTCGTCAATCGCCTGTGATCCGACCTAATCCACGACCAAAGGACCATGCGATGTTGCGGGCGTGATGACGCGCCACTAGAGCCTGCGC
Source organism: Altererythrobacter aquiaggeris (assembly GCF_037154015.1). Lineage (NCBI taxonomy): Bacteria > Pseudomonadati > Pseudomonadota > Alphaproteobacteria > Sphingomonadales > Erythrobacteraceae > Aestuarierythrobacter > Aestuarierythrobacter aquiaggeris. Next base: position 2,557,765 of record NZ_JBANRL010000001.1, on the reverse strand, counting down.
TGACATATTCCAGCGACCAACACGGGGATTCGCGTCCCGGGAGCCTGCCACCATGAAGATAATGGCCGCCAATTCGAATTTGCCGCTTGCCCGCGCGATTGCGGCTTATCTCGAAATGCCGCTGTGCGATGCGAGCGTTCGCCGTTTTGCCGATGAAGAAATCTTCGTCGAGATTCACGAGAATGTCCGCGGCGAAGATGTGTTTGTTGTCCAGTCGACCAGCTATCCCGCGAACGACAATCTGATGGAACTCTTGATCTGCATAGATGCGCTGCGCCGTGCCTCGGCCCGCCGGATTACAGCAGTCGTTCCGTACTTTGGCTATGCCCGTCAGGACCGTAAGCCTGGTCCGCGCACACCGATTTCGGCCAAGCTGGTTGCCAATCTGATTACCGAGGCAGGCGCTGACCGCGTTCTGTCAGTCGATTTGCATGCCGGGCAAATTCAGGGCTTCTTCGATATTCCGACCGATAACCTTTATGCTGCGCCGGTCATGGCTGCGGATATTCAGGCGCGTTACGGAGATTTGGATCTGATGGTAGTTTCGCCCGATGTCGGCGGCGTTGTGCGCGCCCGCGCATTGGCCAAGCGGCTCGACAATGCCCCGCTCGCCATCGTCGATAAACGCCGCGACCGCCCCGGCGAATCCGAAGTGATGAACATCATCGGGGATGTGAAGGACCGCCATTGCATCATGATTGATGACATAGTCGATTCGGGCGGCACGCTGTGTAACGCAGCGCAGGCTTTGCTCGATGCAGGTGCCGCCAGCGTCGCGGCCTATATCACCCACGGGGTGCTGTCTGGCGGCGCGGTCGCGCGCGTCAACGATTCAGCGCTGAAGGAACTGGTGATCTGCGACACAATCCTGCCAACCGATGCAGCAAAGGATTCCAAGAGCATCCGGATCCTGCCTGTCGCTTCGCTGGTTGGTGAAGCTGTGCGCCGGATTGCCGACGAAAGCAGCGTCAGTTCATTGTTCGACTAATCTATAGCGGAGGCTTGCCAAGGCTTGATATCACCGGGCGGCACCCGCTTTAGTGCCTCTACTCTGCGAGCCTGACGGTATTCGAGCGCGATAGTCATGAGTGGTTGGGGTGTTCGGACAAACTGCATGGGGGTCATCCCGAACAGCGCATTGAAGTCGCGGTTAAGGTGCGACTGGTCGAAATAGCGAAGCGCTATTTCCTCGGCTTCATCGCTGTCGGCCACGCCGCGAAGATACGCGGCCATATCGAGTATGCGGGCGCGGCGAAGGACCTGCTTTGGAGGCATTCCAAAGTCGCGCTTGATAATTCGCTCCAACTGGCGCCTTTCGATCCCTTCGCGCCGCGCAAATTCGCCGACTTTCGTGTTGGGATTGGCAAGTGCTGCAGCGTCAAATGCGCTTGTGATTGCATTGGGTAAGGCTCCGCCTGCCTGTTCCACGACCAATCGCATATGATTTTCCAATGCAATCAGCCATTGGTCTGGCGGCTCACTTTCCTGGATGAGGCCGAGCAAATTCTGGCTATCAAGCCCAATTTCGGAGCAATCGACGATACGGTCCACGAAGTCGGTCACCTTGAGGCCGCTTAGGGCGTGTGCCGCGCCTGGCACCAGTGCGATAGCAACCGTTGCGAAATCACCTCTGACGCTGGCCGGCATACGTTTCGAATGCGGGCCGAAATACAGCGCAGCCCGCTTGAATAATTTGGGGCCATCCGCAGTTTCCGCGTGCCAGTCGCCCTGCAATAATAGGCGTAGCACAGACACATCTGCGAACATCCCGCACATGATCACGCGTCCAGGCTCCACGATTGCCTTGGTTGTGTGGATGCGCGCGACCCACGGCGCCAAATCTTCTGCCGGAGCACGGTTAAACGACAGAGGTTGACCATCATGCGTCGCGGCCAATGCCGAAACGACACCCAAGGGATCATTGTTTAATTGCTTGTCAGACAAGTAGGTCGCGGCCCGCCTTAGGTTTGAGTTTTAAGTTCTTGACCTGCCAGGGCGCCTAAAGGCAAGCGGTAATACCATGAATTTATCCAAAGACTTGATCCTGGCGAACCGGTTGGCGGACGCGGCGGGCGCCGTGATCCGCCCACGGTTCCGCGGCAGTTGGTCACATGAACGCAAGGCCGATGCTTCGCCGGTTACCGAAGTTGACAAAGCCGCGGAGGCGGCAATGCGCGCCATCCTCGAAAGCGCCGCCGCCGATGACGGTATCATCGGTGAGGAATACGGGACACGGAACGAGGGGGCCGGGCGCCAATGGGTGCTTGATCCGATCGACGGTACGATCAGTTTCATGGCTGGCCGCCCGATATTCGGAACGCTTATCGCGCTGCTACAGGACGGCTGGCCAGTGCTGGGTATCATCGACCAGCCTGTCGCCGGTGAACGGTGGGCCGGGCAAATCGGTAAACCCACCACGTTGAACGGCGATCCCGTCCGGGTGCGCGCGTGCCGCGAATTATCGGAAGCAACGCTCGCTTCGTCCGGACCGCAATATTTTTCCGACGCGGATGCTGCGGCGTTCATGTCGTTGGCCGCGCAGACTTCCAAGACTGTAATCTGGGGCGGTGATTGCTATAATTACGGACTGCTCGCATCGGGCAACATCGATATTGTCTGCGAATCCGGCCTCAAATTGTATGATTATGCTGCTCTGGTTCCGATTGTCGAAGGCGCAGGCGGGCTGATGGCCGACTGGCAAGGCAATCCGCTTGATGCGGATAGCGATGGCCGCGTTCTGGCATTGGGTGAGCCCGCACGGCTTGAAGAAGCGCTTGAGGCGATGCGATAACGTACGCAGCGCAGCACATCGCTGGCCGTCACTGGGCGCCGAATCGCTTGATTTCCTGCGCCGGCACTATATAGGCGCGCTCTTCACTTACACGTGATTCCATTTGTTGGCCTGGCCGATAGGGCTGCCAGGGCTGACAGGACGTGTTTCGAACAGGAGACAAAAATGCCCAAGCTGAAGACCAAGAGCGGCGTGAAGAAGCGCTTCAAGCTCACTGCCACAGGACTGGTCAAGCACGGCGTCGCTGGAAAGCGCCACCGTCTGACCCACCACTCTGCAAAATATATCCGCCAGAACCGCGGCACCGACGTGCTTGCCAAGGCCGATCACGCAGCAGTGAAAAAATGGGCCCCTTACGGGCTCGATTGAGGCAGGAGTAGAAACGCATGCCACGCATTAAACGCGGCGTTACCACGCGCCAGAAACACAAACGGTTACTCGATCAGGCCAAGGGCTATCGCGGTCGCCGTAAAAACACCATTCGCGTTGCTCGTCAGGCCGTCGAAAAGGCCGGCCAGTACGCATATCGCGATCGCAAAATCAAAAAGCGGACATTCCGTTCGCTGTGGATTGCCCGCATCAACGCGGCTGTCCGCGCTGAAGGTCTGACATATTCGCAGTTCATGCACGGCGTAAAGCTCGCGGGCATCGAGCTTGACCGCAAGGTCATGGCCGATCTCGCCATGAACGAAAGCGCGGCCTTCGCTACGGTGATTGCAGCAGCCAAGAAATCCCTCCCGGCTTAAGCTAGGGGCTTTTCCGGCAAGTCATTAGCGGGCGCGAACCAGCAAAGGTTCGCGCCCGTTCTGGTTTCCGGTTGGCGGAGGGAAATTTTATTGCGGCAGGTTGGTTTTGCCAACGCCGCGATGGGGCGGCGCATAAATAACTGCCAGCGCTTGAAGCCCAACAATAAAGAAGCGCGGAAAGCCTAAAGACTTTCCGCGCTTCTTGTTCGCGCGCCCACCCGTGCAGGGCGGCGAACAATTTCATGTCTCCGGTCAGAACCCAAAGGTTCAATTGCCCCCCAAAAACCATGAAATTTTCTGGCCGAATTAACGGCTCCAAGGGCCTGATAGATCGGAATGCTTGGGAACTATTGTAAGAATACGACGCCAGTAGCTATTTTTTTAGCATTAACTGCATTCTGCGCCCCTCGCTAATCGGGAGGCGTAAATAGCACCGCTGACCAGTTGCCCAAAAACCGGACAGACGTTGCGAAGCGGCTGCCCCGCTTATAGAGGGGGCGCGAAACAGAAATTCGGATAGTAACAATGAGTGAACTTGAACAGCTGGGCACCACTGCACCCGCGCGGATTGCTGCGGCAGAAACCGCCGATGCGCTGGAAGCATTGCGAGTAGAATATCTCGGCAAGCAGGGATCGGTATCCGCATTGCTCAAAACGCTTGGCAAGATGACACCCGAACAGCGCCAAAAAGAAGGTCCGAAAATCCAGGATTTGCGCGCCGCGGTTGCGGGCGCGATTGCCGAACGTAAGTCGGCGCTCGACGATGCGGCACTTGAACGGCAACTGGCATCGCAGACGCTCGATATGTCATTGCCCGCTCGGCAAAGTCCGCGCGGCAGCGTTCACCCGGTCAGCCAGGTGTTGGACGAGCTTGCAGAGATATTTGCCGATATGGGTTTCGCCGTTGCGACCGGCCCCGAAATCGAGGATGACTGGCACAATTTTACCGCGCTCAACATGCCCGAAAGCCATCCGGCACGCGCGATGCACGATACGTTTTATTTCCCTGACCGGAATGCAGGCGGCAAGCACGGGGCCACGCGTATGCTGCTCCGCACGCACACATCGCCCGTGCAGGTCCGCACGATGCAAGCGATAGTGAAAGAACATGGCGGCGGTGCACCGATCCGCATTATCGCGCCGGGGCGCGTTTATCGCAGCGACAGCGATGCCACGCACACACCCATGTTTCACCAGATCGAAGGGTTGGTGATCGACAAGAACATCCATCTTGGCCATCTCAAATGGACACTCGAAACTTTCCTGAAAGCCTTCTTCGAGCGTGATGACATCGTGCTGCGGTTGCGGCCGTCCTATTTCCCCTTCACAGAACCGTCGGTCGAAGTCGATGTCGGTTTTGCCATGGAAGACGGCCGCCGTGTTCTGGGCGGCAGCGGCGATGCGCCCGGCCATGCCTGGATGGAGCTTTTGGGTAGCGGAATGGTCAACCGCCGGGTACTTGAAATGTCCGGGCTCGATGCGCACGTATATCAGGGCTTTGCTTTTGGCCTGGGTGTAGACCGCCTCGCGATGCTCAAATACGGAATGGACGATTTACGCGCGTTTTTCGATGGCGACCACCGGTGGCTCGATCATTACGGATTTGCGCCATTTGACCAGCCGACACTTTCGGCTGGCGTGGGAGCACCGGCATGAAATTTTCCCTGTCCTGGCTGAAATATTTTCTCGAAACCGATGCAAGCGTGGCGGAAATTTCCGACAAGCTGAACAGAATCGGGATCGAGGTTGAAGGTATCGAAGATCCCGCCGAGCGGTTCGCCGGTTTTCGCGTGGCCAAAGTCCTTACCGCCGGGAAACACCCGGACGCGGACAAGTTGCAAGTGTTGAGCGTCGATACAGGCGCAGGCGACCCTTTGCAGGTTGTTTGCGGAGCGCCCAATGCGCGAGCAGGGATGATAGGCGTGCTTGGTCTGCCCGGCGCGATCGTACCTGCAAACGGCATGGAACTCCGAAAAAGCGCCATTCGCGGCGTCGAAAGCAACGGCATGATGTGCTCGGTCCGCGAACTTGAAATGGGCGATGAGCATGATGGCATCATCGAACTGCCCGACGACGCTCCGGTTGGCGCCAGTTTCGCGGATTATTCAGGTTCAGATCCGGTGTTCGATGTGGCGATCACCCCGAACCGGCCTGATTGCATGGGTGTATTCGGCGTCGCACGCGATCTTGCTGCAGCGGGGCTGGGCAAGCTCAAGCCATTTGTACCCACTCACATTAAAGGCACGCATCCTTGTGCCTCTGAAATCCGCACGGACGATCCCGAAGGTTGTCCGGCCTTTTATGGTCGCAGCATCAAGGGCGTGACCAATGGTGCATCACCAGACTGGATGCAGCGCCGGCTGATCAGTGCGGGCCAGCGCCCGATTTCGGCACTGGTCGACATCACCAACTATGTGATGCTGGCCTTTGGCCGCCCGTCGCACGCCTATGATCTGGCGAAGCTGAACGGCGCTGTTTTTGCCCGGCGCGCGGAGGATGGGGAAATCGTGACCGCGCTTAACGAAAAGCAATATGTGCTCGACTCCAACATGACGGTAATCGCCGACGATCGCGGTGTGCACGATATTGCAGGTATTATGGGCGGCGAGCATTCCGGATGTTCCGAAACCACCACCGACGTTCTGCTCGAAGTGGCGTATTTCGACCCCGAGCGTATCGGCGCCACGGGGAGAAAACTTGGTCTGACGTCCGATGCCCGCACGCGTTTCGAGCGCGGTGTCGATCCGGCTTTTCTTGACGACGGTCTTGCAATTTTGACGACGCTGATACTCGACATTTGCGGGGGTCAGCCGTCAGAGATAGTCCATGCAGGCAACCCGCCGCTGGAGCGCAAGATTATCGCCTTCGATGCGGCATTGACACAACGGCTGGGCGGCGTGGCGGTTTCGCAGGACCGGCAGCGAGAGATCCTTGCCGCGCTGGGCTTTGATGCCGACAGCAACTGGAATGTTTCCGCTCCAACCTGGCGCCCCGATATCGACGGCGCTGCCGATCTGGTCGAAGAAATCGTCCGTATTCACGGGCTTGGCAATGTCGAAAGTGTTGCGCTGGACCGGCCGGACGGGGTGGCACCGCCGACTGCAACCGATGTCCAGAAACTGGAGCGCCGTTTGCGCCGCGCTGCCGCGTCGCGCGGAATGCACGAAGCGATCACCTGGTCGTTCCTGCCAGTTGCCGAAGCGGAGCATTTTGCGGTCGAGGGCCAGGATTTGTGGGTGCTCGAAAACCCGATCAGCGAAGATATGAAGGCCATGCGGCCGTCGATCATGCCCGGTCTGTTATCAGCGGTTAAACGCAATATGGATCGCGGCGCGACATCGCTGCGGCTGTTTGAAATCGGCCGCCGGTATTTCCGCAATGCGGATGGCTCCAGCGACGAGAGGCTGACGCTGGGGCTGGTGCTGGCGGGCGAGAAGGAACCGCGCCGCTGGTCCACTTCGGCGGATGGCGGCAGGGCGGTCCCGTTCGGGGCGTTCGACGCAAAGGCCGAAGCGCTTGCGTTATTGTCCGAAGCCGGTGCGCCGGTGCCGAAGCTGCAAATCATGGGCGAGGCTGGTTACCAGTTTCATCCTGGTCAGTCAGCCACAGCGCGGCTTGGCCCGAAGAATGTGTTGGCCCGGTTCGGCGCCCTGCATCCCCGGACACTGGCGGCGTTTGATCTGGATGGCCCTGTCGTGGCGGCCGAGATATTCCTCGATGCCATTCCGGCAAAAAATGGTCCACCCAGATTTGCGCGCGCTGCCTACGCACCCCCTGCGCTACAATCCGTCACTCGTGACTTTGCATTCCTGGTGGACGAGGCTATGCCCGCAGCCGATCTGGTCAGGGCGGTCACAGGGGCAGACAAATCGATCATTGTCAGCGCGCGGATCTTCGACGATTTCCGCGGTGCAGGCGTTCCCGACGGTAAAAAATCACTCGCGGTGGAGGTGACACTTCAACCAGGCGAGAAAAGCTTTGCCGATGTCGATCTCAAGGCGGTTACAGAGAAGGTTATGTCAGCAGCGGCCAAGCTGGGCGCAGAACTGCGCGGATAAATTATAATCGGCTCCTGCGGGTAGCGGCCTGCCCGCTGGAGCCGATTTCAATCAGTAACGAAATGTCAGCGTCGCGAACACTTGCCGCGGTTCGTTATAGAATGCGGTCAAAGTGCCTTCCGTGCCCAACGCCGAGAGCGGCTGTCCGCTGCCGTTCAAAACCGGAACGCCGGTGCGTGGATCGACCACGATGAAAGCATAGCCCGAGGTCTTGACCCGTTTGTCCGTCAGGTTCTTGCCGTAAAGGCCAAGGCTCCATCGGTCGCCGGGGGCATTATAAACAATGCTTGCATCGACCAGCGCATAAGCACTTTGATCAATAAAGGGATTGGGGACCTCAAATTGATAGGTTTTGCTGCGGTAGCTGACCCCGGCGCCGGCATATATGTCGCCATTGCCGGCCGGCGCAGTGTAATTGAGGCGTCCGCTGGCGGTCCACCTCGGAGTATTTTGCACTTCTCGGAATTCAGCCACATCGGTAGGGACCCCGCCGATGTTGGTGATGTATTCGTCATATTCGGCGTCGATATAACCGAGCGAGCCGTTAAGTGTCAGCCTGTCACCGGTGCTGCCCAAACCTTCTGCCAATGTCGCGACTGTTTCCAGTTCCACGCCTTTGAAGCTCGCCTTACCGGCATTGGAAACCACTCCGCAGAAAGTGGCGATGCCGCCGACGTTACACGCCACTGATCCGGGAATCTGGACATCGGTATAATCGGCGATAAACCCTGCCAGTGCCAGATACAGGCGCCCGTCTGCAAAGCTGCCCTTGTAGCCTACTTCGTAGCTATCGACTTTTTCCGGGCGGAAACTGAGGAAGCCGGCAATCTCGGCATCGCTCAGCCCGGGAGTGCCATCTGTGTCAGGCGCATTCACGCCCACCCCTCGCGGATCGAAGCCGCCACCCTTGAACCCTTGCGAGTAGCTGGCGTAGATATTCTGGTCAGGTGACGGTTTGAAACTGACCGAGGCGCGCGGGGTAAACTTCTTAAAGTCCCGCGATCCCTCGAAATCCGTGCTCGCCCTGCCGAATGGAATTCCCGCCCCGCCAAAAGCAGGCGATCCGCCGCCGAGATAATTCTGCCGGAGGATATCTGCCGTACGTTCGTCCCACGTGTACCGGCCGCCCAGCGATATGCTGAATTGGTCTGTCAGATCATTCGTCACGTCGCCGAATATTGCATAGGTTTCGGTGTCGATATTGGCTTGCGTAAACGCGGTAAACCCGGCGAAAACTTGAAACAGCCGGACGTCGAATAACGTGTCCGCCGAGGCATCGAGGTAATAAGCGCCAAGCAGCGCGGACAGCTTGTCACCATCATCATATGCCAGCTGCAATTCCTGGCTGAACTGTTCGTTGAAGTAGGCCCCCGGAACATCGAGATCGACTGCTGGAAGCGCATCAAAATCGATCGGGCTCTGGCTATCATCTTTCCGCCATGAAGTTATCGATTTGAATGTCAGCGCATCGCTCAGATCCACTGCAATGTTCATCGCCACGCCGTAAGCTTCGACTTCCTGCCTGGGATCGGCCAGCCCGCCGCGCGTATCGTATTCATCATCCAGCACCGGCGCACCTGACGCCAACCCGGTGATCAGGCGGCTACCGCCGCGCGGATTGCTTTTGTCCTTGGTATAGTCACCTGAAATCCGGATCAGGACCGGCGCACCGTAGCCGCCGATTTCCAGATTGCCGCGCGCCGCAATCATTTTCTTGTCGTAATTGTCGATGCCCAGCGTCAGATTTTCGCCAAACCCGTCGCGGTTGAAACCGGCCACCGCCGCGCCGACGCGGACGATGTCGTTGATGGGTGTGGAAGCTGATATGACGCCCTCCCGCCGGTCATAAGATCCGTAGGTTGCACGGATCGTGACGGCCGTATCGGCTGGCAGGCGCCGGGTTACGTATTTGACTGCACCGCCGATGGTGTTGCGGCCGTACAGCGTCCCTTGCGGTCCGCGCAAAACTTCTACCCGCTCGACATCATAGATATCCAGCAGAGCGGCCTGCGGTCGATTGAGATAAACGTCGTCAAGATAAATACCGACGCCCTGTTCGAAGCCGGACACCGGATCCTGTTGTCCGATGCCGCGGATGAAAGCGCTCAGTGTCGAGTTGGTGGCACGCGATGCTTCAAGCGTCACATTGGGAGCGTTTTCGGCGATGGCCGTGATGTCGCTGGCGCCGATATTGGACAGCGTTTCGGCACTGAGAGAAGTGACTGCGACGGGGACATCGATCAGCCGTTCCTCGCGCCGCCGTGCTGTGACGATAATTTCGCCCTCATTTGCCGATATGGTCCGTGCGGCCTGTGCAGGAGACGTTTCCGTCTGATCCTGCGCAGCAACGGGCGTAGCCATCGCTGCCAAGGCGACCAGTGCGCAGCCATCCATCAATTGCGCGGCGAATACGATACGGATTCGTGTCATTTCAGCTTCTCCCGATAGCTTATCGCGATCCTGTATTGAAAGATGAACCGACTTTCAAGTTTTGTGTTGTGTCTTTGTCGGGGAACAGTAAGCTAGCGCCATGATCGACGAGGAATCCGCATCAAAGCCGGTGATGGCTGCACCACACGTGCCGCGCACGGCAAGAGGGCGCGCGACCAGACGAAAGATTCTGGATTCGGCGGCAATCGGGTTTGGCGAGAAAGGCTTTCACGAAACTTCGATTGTGTCGATTACTTCGCGCGCGGGTGTCGCGCTGGGCAGCTTTTACACTTATTTCGCATCCAAGGACGTGCTGTTCCGCGCGCTGGTGCAGGATATGTCAGGCAGCGTCCGTGATGCGGTTGCCCCTGCGATTGCGGAACAACCCCCTTCGCTGGAGCGTGAGGGCAAGGCGCTCGCGGCCTTTTTGTCTTTCGCCCGGGAGCATAAGGAACTCTACCGGATCATCGACGAGGCAGAATTTGTCGCACCCGAAGCCTGGCAGGACCATTATGCCACCACGGCTACGCGTATCGAGACCCGGCTAGCCGAAATGCATGAGGCGGACCAAATCCGCACAGTCGGCGAGGTCGAAGCCTGGGCAATTATGGGGATGAACGTCTTTCTTGGCCTGCGCTACGGGGTCCAGCAGGATGATGCCGATATGGAAACGATTGCCGCCAGAATGGTGATGTTATTACGTCAGGGGCTTTCCCGCTAGGCCACGCCGCACTCGACTACGGGGGACGCGGGCGCTAGGGCGCGCGGCATGACCCTTACGCGCCGTACCTTTGCCATTATTTCGCATCCCGATGCCGGTAAGACGACGCTTACCGAAAAGCTGCTGCTGCAAGGCGGAGCGATCCATCTGGCAGGTGAAGTAAAGGCGCGCGGCCAGGCGCGGCGCGCACGATCTGACTGGATGAAGATCGAACAGCAGCGCGGTATTTCGGTCACCTCGTCGGTAATGACTTTCGAACGTGACGGGATCATTTTCAACCTGCTCGACACGCCAGGTCATGAAGACTTCTCGGAAGACACATATCGCACGCTGACGGCGGTGGATTCGGCAATAATGGTGATTGATGCCGCCAAGGGGATCGAACCGCAGACCCGCAAGCTGTTCGAGGTATGCCGATTGCGGTCGGTGCCGATTATCACCTTTGTGAACAAAGTTGACCGCGAAGGCCGCCCGCTGTTCGAATTGCTCGACGAGATTGCGGATATGCTGGCGCTCGACGTGTCGCCGCAAATGTATCCAATCGGGATGGGCGGCCAATTCGAGGGCATTCTAGATTATACCACCGGCAAAGTGGCGCGCCCCGAAGGTCCCTCGAGAGAGTTTCTCGGCAAACGCGAAGCGGATGCCGTGCTACCTGAAGAATTTGCCGAGGAGGCAGAGCTGGCCCAAATCGGCTATCCCGCGTTTGATCTCGAAGCTTACCGGAATGGCGATCTCACGCCGGTTTACTTTGGATCGGCGCTCAAGAACTTCGGGGTAACGGAGCTGATCGACGCGATCGCCAAATACGCTCCGCCGCCGCGCCCGCAACCGGCCGGGGACGACCATATCGACCCTGACCATGATGAAGTTACCGGTTTCATCTTTAAGGTGCAGGCCAATATGGATCCCAATCACCGCGACCGTATCGCGTTCATGCGGCAGGTATCGGGGACTTTCAAACGCGGCATGAAGCTGACACCGTCGGGCCTTGGCAAGCCGATTGCCATCCATTCTCCGATCCTGTTTTTCGCGCAGGACCGTGAAATTGCCGACACCGCAGAAGCCGGCGATATCATCGGCATTCCCAATCACGGAACCTTGCGCGTGGGCGATACGCTGAGCGAGAAAGACAAAATCCGTTTTACCGGACTGCCCAACTTCGCGCCGGAAATTCTGCGGCGCGTGTTGTTGAAGGATCCGACCAAGACGAAGCAATTGCGCAAGGCGCTTGACGATCTTTCCGAAGAGGGCGTGATCCAGGTTTTCTATCCGGAACTGGGCGCGCAGCACATCGTGGGCGTTGTCGGGCAACTTCAACTGGAAGTGCTGATTTCTCGTTTGGCAGCCGAATACAAGGTCGATGCTGCGCTTGAGGCTGCGCCTTTCGATACAGCGCGCTGGATCAAGGGCCCGGATGAAGCAAAGAACCGGTTTGAAGAGTTCAACCGTTCCAATCTCGCAAAAGACCGCGATGGCGATCTGGTGTTTCTGGCGAAAAGCGTGTGGGACGTGAACTATCAGCAGGAAAAGAACCCCGAGCTGACTTTTTCGGCGACGAAAGAACGCTAACTTGCCGTAAGCCCCTGTCTCGCTTAATCATTGCCGATGGCCGATTTTAGCGAACATCTCACAGACGATCATATCGCGATGATCGGCAAACAGCCGGTCTTCTTTGTGGCAACTGCAGCAGCGGACGCCCGGATCAATCTCAGCCCCAAGGGGTATGATGCCTTTCGCGTGTTGGGGCCAAAGCGGGTTGGCTATCTCGATCTCGGTGGTTCGGGTAACGAGACGAATGCCCATTTGCTGGTAGACGGCAGGATTACGGTCATGTTCTGTAATTTTGAACAGCCTGCGCTGATATTGCGAATTTACGGCCATGGAAAACCCGTGCTTCCGGCGGATGATGGGTGGGCTGATCTGGCACAACATTTCACCCTGATGCCCGGAACTCGCCAGATTTTCGATATTGATGTCGAAAGCGTGCAAACATCGTGCGGTTACGGGGTCCCTTTTATGGAAATGCAGGCCGAACGTCCGACGTTGGTAAGATATCATGCCAAGGCAAATCCATCGCAATGGGCTGCCAAGATGGCGCTCAGCCGTGAAAGTATCGACGGGCTGCCGACACGGCCGACCGACCGCTACATTGCAGGCGAATAGCTGCCACCCTTGCAATGAAGTTGAAATTCGCCAGCTATAACATCCATAAGGCTATCGGTGTGGACGGGGTGCGCGATCCCGACCGCATCATTACGGTTCTGCGCGAACTGAATGCCGATATCATCGCGCTGCAAGAAGCCGATACGCGGTTTGGCATACGCAAAAGTGTCCTGTCCAAGGCCGCGCTCGACGATACCCACTGGAAGCCGGTTCAATTGGGCGGAAACACACCGAGCCTGGGTTGGCATGGCAATGCGTTGCTGGTCCGGCGCAACCTGAAGGTGCGCGAAGCCGACCACATCGAAATTCCCACTATCGAGCCGCGCGGTGCCGTACGTGCCGATCTCGAGGTGGATGGCACGCATATCCGGGTTGTGGGGATGCATCTCGATCTGTCCGGCTTGCGCCGCCGTCACCAGATCCGCACCGTATTGGATCATATCAACGGCCATGCGGATGCCAAACCCACTGTACTGATGGGTGATTTCAACCAATGGGGCGTCAGCAGTGGTGCGATGACAGAATTCGGGCGTGACTGGCAATGTTTCGCCCCGGGCCGAAGCTTCCCCTCGCGCCAACCCGTCGCACGGCTGGACCGCATTGTTGCGTCGCAGCATTGGCAGTTGGACGATAGCGGCGTCCACCATAGCGCGCTTGCTGCAGCGGGTTCGGACCATTTGCCCGTCTACGCCGATTTATCATTGCCTAAAAAACAGGCAGGTGCGTAAGAATCGGGCGGGCAGCCCTCTGCTGATTACCGGATGTTGCACAGGGCTCGCTGTAACCAGGCGATAATTTCCAACTGGCACGGTTTTTGCTGCACTTGCGAAGTCGGGGACTAGCCCGGCGGATCAGCAGGGGCGACTCGTGAAGTTCATCATTGCCATTATCAAACCATTCAAGCTCGACGAGGTGCGCGAGGCGCTAGGCGGGATCGGTGTCGAGGGGATGACCGTGTCCGAAGTAAAGGGATTTGGACGCCAGAAAGGCCAGACCGAAATTTATCGTGGTGCAGAATATACCACCAACATGCTTCCCAAGGTGAAGCTGGAAATCGCGGTTAGCGACGCCCTTGCGCCCAGTGTCGTGGAAACGATCCAGGAAGTCGCCGGGACGGGCAACATCGGGGACGGCAAGATCTTTGCATTCGACCTGGCCAATGCAACGCGCATCCGAACCGGTGAAACCGGGGAGACGGCACTATGAACCAGCCGTCAAATATCAGGAATTCCGTCACGGGGGATACATCAATGTTCCGTACTATTGCGGGCGCTGCCGGTGCAATCGGCGCGTCACTAATTTTTGGGGCCGCCGCATTTGCAGCGCCGGTTGCCGAGGTTGCAGAAGTTGCCGAAGCGGCAGCCGCTGTTGCCAATCCGGGCAACAACGCCTGGATGATGACCGCAACCATTCTGGTGTTGCTCATGATCCTTCCGGGTCTTGCGCTGTTCTACGGCGGACTTACCCGTTCCAAAAACATGCTTTCCACCATGACCCAGATCGGCGCGACTGCCTGTCTTGCCATGCTGGTTTGGGTGATGTGGGGGTTCTCTCTTGCATTCGGCTCAACCACTTATGAGGGCGCACTTGGCCTGTTCGTCAGTGGCGGCAGCTACTTCCTGTCAGGGATGGACGCTTCGACGACAGCGGCGACATTCACCGATGAAGTGATTTCGGAATACGTCTTCGTCAGTTTCCAGATGACCTTTGCCGCGATTACTGCAGCGCTGATTTTGGGCGCCACGGCGGAACGGATGAAATTCAGCGCAGTGATGGCCTTTGTGCCGATCTGGCTGACGATCGTCTATTTCCCGATTGCTCATATGGTTTGGGCAGGCGGCGGCCTGATGTTCGAAGACGGCGCGCTGGACTTTGCCGGCGGCACGGTGGTTCACATCAACGCCGGTATTTCGGGCCTGGTTCTGGCATATTTGCTGGGTAAACGACGCGGCTATCCTACGGAGCCGATGCCCCCGCACAGCATGGTGATGACCATGATCGGGACGGGCCTGTTGTGGGTCGGCTGGTTCGGCTTCAACGCAGGTTCCGCGCTCGAAGCTGACGGCAGCGCCGGTCTGGCGATGATCAACACTTTTGTCGCGACCGCTGCGGGTGCGCTCACCTGGATGGTGATCGAAAGGATGGTCGGTCACAAGGGTTCTGCTTTGGGCTTCTGCTCTGGCGTCATCGCCGGACTGGTCGCGGTAACGCCGGCCGCGGGTAACTCCGGACCATTCGGCGCTATCCTGCTCGGCATCGCATCCTCGGCTGTCTGCTATTTCGCAGTCGCAAAGGTCAAAGCGAGGTTCGGCTATGACGATTCGCTCGACGCATTCGGTATCCACGGTATCGGCGGTATCGTCGGCGCAATCGGTACCGCGATCGTTTACCAGCCATTCATCGGCGGACCGGGCGATGGTTCGACCGCGATGAGCGCACAACTTTGGATCCAGACGAAAAGCGTTCTGATCACGATCGGATGGGCCGGTATCGGCACACTGATCGCCGGCCTGATCGTGAAAGCACTTATCGGTCTGCGCGTCTCTGAAGAGGCCGAAGTCGATGGTCTCGACATCAGCGAGCACGGAGAACGCGCTTACAATTGATACACCAGTTTGGCGGGGCCGGAAATTTCTCTCCCCCGGTCCCGCCAGAAATTGTTCCTCCTGCGAACAAAAACTCGAACGGGTCGGAGCATGGCGCTCCGGCCCCTTTTTTTTGCCATCGCAAATGCGCGGGATGTGTGTGGCATCGATGAAACACCTGCGCCGATTTCGCCCTGTGCCAGTTGCCAATCCTGCAGGACTGATTCATTCTTGACCATGAGGGGCGCAAGACCTTTGTCAAATGGGAGGAAATACTCATGGCCAAATCCGCATTCCATCACGCCGCGGCGCTGCGTGCCGCATTGCTCGGCACCTGCGCCTTTGCCTGCGCTGCGACGCCGGCACTGGCCCAGCAGCAGGACGAATCCGGGCAGAACATCATCGTCGTGACCGCCACGAAGCGCGATTCGACCGTTCAGGACGTGCCATTCTCGATCAACGCGCAGACCGCTGAAGACATTCAGAAAACCGGCGCTGTCACGCTGGAAGATCTGTCGCGCAACGTCGCCGGACTTGCCGTGCAGAACTTGGGTCCCGGGCAAAGCCAGGTATCGATCCGCGGGGTTTCCGCCGGGCAGATCGTCCGCGACCAGCCTGGCGTAAAAGAACAGGTCGGCGTGTATGTCGACGAATCGGTCATTTCCCTGTCGCTGTTCACGCCGGACCTGGATCTGTTTGATCTCAACCGGGTGGAAACGCTGCGCGGACCGCAGGGCACCCTGTTCGGTTCGGGATCTGTCGGCGGCACCATCCGCTACATCACCAATCAGCCCACTATCGGAAAAACCGAAGGTTCGCTCGAAGCCAACCTCAACCTTGTCGATGGCGGGGATCTGGGCGGCCATATCAAGGGCGCGGTCAATATTCCGCTGGGAGCCAATGCAGCCGCACGCGCGGTGGGCTATTACACCCGCTATGGCGGCTTTATCGATGCCCTGCGCGAAGGCGGCTCGGTTGATGAGAATGTCAACAGCGGCGAACGCTATGGCGGACGTCTGGCGCTGACGTTTGAACCGACCAGCAATTTGTCGATCACCCCGCGGGTGATATACCAGAAAGTCACGGCGGGCGGCTTCAACCGTCAGGAGGTTTTCAACCTCTACGCCAACCCCTTTACCACCACGCGTCCGGCAGTGACATTCGACGAACGCGAACAATTCCTGCTCTTGCGCGAAGCGTTTGAGGATGAAACCCTGATTGCCGATGCGGTGATCGAAGTCGGGCTTGGCGGTGTCGATCTTACATCCGTCACCAGCTATACCGACCGTGACATCCTGGTCAGCCGCGATGCCAGCGCGCTGACGGGCAGTGTGTCGGTCGATCTGGGTTATCCCGATGCTGGCGTGCTGCTACCGTCGAACCTGCGCGATTCCACCAAGGTCCAATCCTTCACGCAGGAATTGCGGCTGAGTTCCAACAATGCCGGGCCATTCCAATGGGTGTTTGGCGGGTTCTATTCCGATACCAGCCGTGATTATGCACAGCGGCTGCCTACGCCCGGCTATGATGCCTTCACCGATGCAACACTGGGTGCCGGAACTGTGGCCGCAACGGCCAATGGGTTCGGGCCCGATTCGCCTTATAATGCCGATATAACGTACGATATCGAACAAATTGCGGTGTTCGGCGAAGCAAGTTATCTGATCGGTGAAAGTCTGACCGCCACCGTTGGCGGCCGGTATTACGATTTCACCGAAGACCGGCGGTTTGTTTCGGGCGGTCTGTTCTCCAATGGAGACGACCAGACCGGCACCACGACTTCCGACGGGTTTACGCCCCGTTTTCTGCTGAGTTACGAGGCATCGCCGTCTATTACGGTCAACGCGCAAGCGGCCAAGGGTTTCCGGCTTGGCGGGATCAACGATCCGCTCAACCTGCCGCTATGCGATGGTGGTGTTCCGGGCGGGCCAGATGCGCAGACATTCGGCGGCCGGCCCGGCTATGAAGATGAAACCTTGTGGAATTACGAACTGGGCATCAAGACCCAGGGCCGCGGCTTCACTTTCAACGCGGCGGCATTCTATTCCGACATCAGCAACTTGCAGGTGACCGCCGATGCGGGCAGCTGTTCGTCACGCGTGGTGTTCAACGTGCCCAAGGCGCATTCGCAAGGGGTAGAGTTTGAACTGACCACGTCGCCGACAAATGGTCTGGACCTCGGAGTGTCGGGTAGCGTGCTGAGTGCGAAATTCGACTCTTCGGTTACCACCGTTGACGGCGTCGTGATCGCCGGGATTCGTGACGGGAACCGGTTGCCGACAGTGCCGAAGTTCCAGATTTCGGCCAATGCGTCTTATACTTACCCGGTTAGCGATGGCGCAGAAGCCTACGTCGCGGCATCCGTACAGCACATTGGAAACCGCATTACCCAGCCAAGCGATCAGGAAGGCAACCCGCGCAGTTTCGTGGCGGGCCTGCCGTTCGGCGGGGCGACCGGCAACGATGCCACCGTGCTGAATCTGGTGCTGCCATCATACGAGGTGATCAACCTGAGCGCGGGTGTCGATTTTGAAAACGGGCTGTCTGTCACGGCCTATATCAACAATGTGCTTGATGAAAATGCGCTGCTGTCGTTCGACCGCGAACGCGGCGGCCGGGCCAGGTTGGGATTTGCAACCAACCAGCCGCGCACCTTCGGGATGACGGTCCGCAAGTCGTTCTAACCGGATTACCCAATGGTAAAATGGTGAAGGGGCCGAAGCGTATGCTTCGGCCCCTCTTTATCGCCAAAGCAGAATTGCCGAAGCCGCCACCAGTCCCGCCCATGTCAGCAGCACCGGCAACATCGCCGCAAAGCCGGCTTTACCCGGGCGCCGAGCAATTGCCGCTGCGCGAAGCCGGAATTTCGCAAACAGCGCGGGCGGGATCAGCCGGATTACCAACCAGATCCCGGCGGGAACCAGCAGCAGATCGTCCAGCAACCCCAGCACCGGGATAAAGTCGGGGATCAGGTCGATGGGGCTGAATGCGTAGGCGGCGGTCATCGTGGCCACGATTTTCGCCAGCAAGGGCGTACGCCGATCTCTCGCTGCAATCCACAGCGCGATCACATCACAATTGAGCGCTGCAGCCCATCGCTGCAGCTTCAGTTTGACAGCGCAGCCTTTACGAAATCGCCGCACCGTTCGCCGATCATCATGCTGGGGGCATTTGTATTGCCTGAAACCAGGCGGGGCATGATACTGGCATCGGCCACCCAAAGATTGTCGATCCCGCGCAGCGCCAATGCCGGATTTACCACATCATCATCGTGCGGGCCCATTCTGCATGTGCCCACCGGGTGATAAATCGTATCGGATACCTCGCGAATGCGCGCTTCGAGAGCGCGGTCATCTTCATAATCGATCGGGTGGCGATCTCTCGCTCCCAACTGCGACAGCGGCGGGGTGTCTGCGATGCGCGCCATCAGGCGTGCGGCGTCTTTCATGAGTGCCATATCACGGTCGTCGGAAAGGAAGTTGGGGTTGATTGCCGGTGCGGCTGCCGGATCAGGGCTATGCAGCCTTACCCAGCCGCGACTTTCAGGACGCAGGACACAAACATGCAGCGAGAAGCCGTGCTCCTTCGGCTTGTCCCGGCCATGGTTCTGGATGATCGCGCGCATAAAATGGAATTGGACATCTGGAGCCGGCGCATCGGGGCGGATCGTTGCAAAACCGCCGCTCTCGGCAAAATTGGTGGTGAGCATTCCGGTGCGGTGGCGGCGATGTTCGGCAAAGGCTTTGGCCAGTTGCCAGACACCGCGCAGCGATCCGCCGAACAGACTTAGATCGTCGAGCTCGTAACTGGTCAGAAAATCGCAGTGATCCTGCAAATCGGCACCGACAGCGGCTTTATCCAGTTTTATATCAATGCCATGCTTTTTGAGTTCGTCCGCAGGGCCGATGCCCGATAGCATCAAGATATGCGGTGATCCGAATGCGCCCGCGGACACCACAACTCCGCCGCGCGCCTCCAGCGTCTCGCGCTTGCTACCCAGACGGCCCCCGCTGCGAACGGTCACGCCCGTCGCGCGGCCGTTTTCGATTTCAATCTTTTCCACCAGCACATCTGTGCGGACGACAAGGTTGTCTTTACCAGCAAGTGGTTCGAGGAAGGCACGTGCCGAAGACCAACGTTCACCATTGCTCTGGGTGACCTGATACAGGCCAACCCCTTCCTGACGCAGGCCGTTGAAATCATCGTTATACGGTATCTGCAATCGGGCAGCGGAATCGACAAATGCCTGTGCCACCGGGCTAGGGCTGATTTGCTCGTTCACGTGCAGCGGGCCGCCGGCACCGTGCAAATCATCTGCGCCGCGCGCATTGTTTTCCTGACGCTTGAACACAGGTAATACATCGTCCCACGCCCAACCTGTGCAACCCAGTTCAGCCCAATTGTCATAGTCCCACGGATTGCCCCGGATATAGACCATACCGTTGGTTGCGGACGAGCCGCCTAATCCGCGCCCACGCGGCTGGTAACCCACGCGGCCGTTCAGCGCCTCCATCGGTTCGGTATCGAAACTCCAGTTACCGCTTTTCGGCAAAAACGTCAGGAGGCCGGGAACGCGGGTCGCCAGATGCGCCATCTTGCCGCCGGCTTCCAGCAAACACACGCGTTTGGTGCCGTCTTCCGCAAGCCGCGCGGCTGCAGCACTGCCCGCGCTGCCCGCGCCGATTACGATGATGTCGAACTTGTGGGTTTGGTTGCTCATGATTGCAGGGTTAATCGTGCGATTAACTTCCGGCAATCGCTTCGTCAGTCTTTTTGGCTTTTTTGTTGGGCCAGCCAGCGCGATCTGATCGCGTCGGATGTGTCGCGGCTGCCATCATGGGTCCAGCCGGGCGGGCGCCAAATATAACCTAACTTGTGGCGCCACGGGGCAGTCCGAACGTCTCTCGCTATGCCCACCCATTCGTGAAACACTGCCCAAAGCAGATTGAAGCTGCCAAGCTGCCTGACAATGCCATAGCGTATGCGCTGGTCGTCCTGCTCGCCTTGAAACGTTCCGAACAGCTTGTCCCAAACGATAAATGTTCCGGCATAATTCCGGTCAAGATAAAGCGGATTGGTGGCATGATGCACGCGGTGGTGGCTGGGGGTGTTCATCACAGCTTCGAACCAGCGCGGCATCCTTCTGATCGCTTCGGTGTGGATCCAGAACTGGTAAATCAGATTTATCGCTCCGACGAACAGTCCCATCACCGGATGGAAGCCGAGCAGAACGATAGGGATGCGAAATACGAAGCTGAACGCGAAAAAGCTGGTCCAGCTCTGCCGCAGTGCAGTGCTGAGATTATAGTGCTGGCTGGAGTGGTGGTTCACATGGCTGGCCCAGAACCAGCGCACGCGGTGCGCGAAGCGGTGGAACCAATAATAAGCGAAATCGTCCAGCACGAAGGCAATCGGCCAAGCCCACCAGACAAACCCGAAGTCGAATAGACGGAATTGATAAAGCCAGTACGACAGCGTGATTATCGCGCCGCCAAACAACAATCCTGCAACTGTGCTCCCCAAACCGAATGCCAGCGAAGTCAGCGTATCGCGGGGTTCATACGCCTCGGGCCGCCGCCGCTTTGCCCACCACATTTCAAGCAGCACCAGCAGGACAAACCCGGGCACCGCATAATCGACAGGATTGAAATCAGGCATCGGTCATCTTCCCAGCCCGCGTAAGCTAGCGGCCCAATCTTGCGCATCCGCGCCAAGATCGAGGGTGAACTCTCCGAAGGTGGATTCGTTCGTCGCTAAAGTCAGAAAATTCTGTTCAAGCCTGACGTTTGCGTGATTATCCAATATTCTTCCCGCAAAATGGCTGCCGTGGCGGCGCAGCAACATCACCCGCCCGTCGGCACCCCGCAGCAATGCACCCATGCCCGATTTGTCGAGCGCAACTGCAGTGGCGTGAAATCCGCAAAGTGCCTCGTCAGCAAGTTCTTTCGCATGGTCTTCGTTGAGGATGCGTGCGTCTCCGCCCAGGCCAAGTTTGCTGGCCAGCCATGCGATAAACAATATGGCTGCCAACGAAGCGGCAAACTGGATGAATTGCGCGCTCATTTCGCCTTGACGGCTAACATATCCAAAGCCGGACTGATGGGCGAAAGGTCGTAGCCCGCGCTTGAAGCCATGGTTGCCAGTTCTTGCGTATCGTAACCCTGACCGGCGCGCGCCAGCGCCCACAGGAAGGTCGATCGCGTACCCGAACGGCAGTAGGCCAGAACTTTACCCTCCGCACCATCCAGAGCATCTCCCATGGCTTTGATCTGGGATTCGCCGAAACCGTCATGGCCGACCGGAATTGCGCGGTAAGCGATGTCATGCGCTTTTGCGGCCGCTTCGATATCGCTTCCCGCTAACTGGCCTGCTTCCTCGTCATCGGGGCGATTGTTGATGATCAGTTTTACGCCCTGCCTTGCAGCGTTCGCAACATCGCCGAGCGTGATTTGAGGACTGGCCATCATGTCTTCTGACAGTTTGCGGAACATTTTCGAATTTCCGATCTTGCTACAGCTGCTTTTGTCGCGGCAGCGGTCTGGCTTTCGCCTGGTTCGTCCCAATTCTAGCCCGCCCGGCGCATTGAAGAAACCCCGATCTTTGCCGGCGAGATCAGACCTCGCTTAAATTATTCGCCTCTCGGGTATTTCTGCGCTATATCCTCACGCCGTGTGGAAGGTGCGGACGATTGCATTTGTTGATTCGCCCCTTCAATTGTCGGCGCGACACGCCCGTGCGGCCGATGGATTTCGATAGGGCGAGACGAAGGTACGTTTAATACTATGGGTTACGATAGAGGGCGTCGCGGGCGCGGTAGAGACAAACGCGACGGATTTGGCGAAGAAAGCTTTGACGGCGGATTCGGAGGCGGCGGAGACCGCGGCGGATTCGGCGGCGGTAATGACCGCGGCGGAGATCGCGGTGGATTTGGCGGCGGCGGCAACGATCGCGGCGGGTTCGGCGGCGGCGGTAATCGCGTTGGCGGCTTCGGCGGTGGTTCTTCTGGCGGTGGCGGCTTTTCCGGCGGCGGTGCTGGCGGTGGCGGTGGCGGCAACCGTATGCCGGCCCAGGTCGTTGGGACAGGCAAGGGTCAGGTAAAGTTCTTCAACGGCGACAAGGGCTTCGGCTTCATCGCGCAGGAAGATGGCGGCGAGGACGTGTTCGTCCATATTTCCGCTGTTGAGCGCGCCGGGCTCGAAGGTCTCGCCGAAGGGCAAGGACTTGAGTATAATCTGGTCGATCGCGGCGGCAAAGTGTCCGCTCAGGATCTTCAGGTCGTTGGCGATGTGATCGCTGTCACGAAAAGCGCCCCGCGTGAAAGCGCTAGCGGCGACCGGGGCGGTGCCCCGCAACGTGAACTGACGGGAGAAAAGGCCACCGGAACGGTCAAATTC
The DNA here is from genome assembly GCF_037154015.1 of Altererythrobacter aquiaggeris. Lineage (NCBI taxonomy): Bacteria > Pseudomonadati > Pseudomonadota > Alphaproteobacteria > Sphingomonadales > Erythrobacteraceae > Aestuarierythrobacter > Aestuarierythrobacter aquiaggeris. Next base: position 2,534,874 of record NZ_JBANRL010000001.1, on the reverse strand, counting down.
TTCAACACGATGAAAGGCTTTGGCTTTATCGTTCGTGATGACGGGCAGCCTGATGCGTTCGTGCATATCAGTGCAGTTGAACGCTCAGGACTTAGCGGCATCGATGAAGGCCAGCGTTACACGTTCGATCTCGAAGTTGATCGACGGGGAAAGCATTCTGCCGTGAACCTGGTGCCTGCAGAGGACTAAGCCGTAGCCATCAATATGGCAGAAAACGCAAATGGCGGTCCTATCGGGGCCGCCATTTGTCGTTTAGAGCAATCCGGATAATCCCGTTTCCAACATAATTTCTTCCCCTCGGAGTATGTCTATGTCGATCACCCCGCTGATGCCAGTCTATCCCCGCTGCGGTGTTCGCCCCGTTCGCGGCGAACACTGCCATTTGATTGACGAAGACGGTACACGGTATCTCGATTTCGCCAGCGGAATCGCGGTCAATCTGCTGGGTCATTCTCACGCCGGTTTGATCGAAGCGATCCAGAAACAAGCCGCAACGCTGATGCACGTGTCCAACCTTTACGGTAGCCCGCAGGGCGAGAAGCTGGCACAAATGCTCGTCGATAAAACCTTCGCCGATACCGTATTCTTTACCAATTCAGGAGCCGAAGCGGTTGAAACCGCAATCAAGACAGCGCGTGCATACCACCAGTCGGCAGGCGATCACGATAGGTATGAGCTGATCACCTTCACCAATGCTTTTCACGGCCGCACGATGGCGACGATCAGCGCATCGAACCAAACCAAAATGCACACGGGGTTCATGCCGATGCTCGAAGGTTTCAAATATTGTGAATTCGATGATCTGGAAGCGGCCAAGGCGCTGATCGGCCCGAAAACCGCCGGGTTTCTGGTCGAGCCGATCCAGGGCGAGGGTGGTATCCGCCCCGCGTCCGACGGATTTATGCAGGGCCTTCGCGCACTGGCTGACGAACATGATCTGATGCTTGCGCTCGACGAAGTTCAATGCGGTGTGGCGCGCAGCGGCACGTTATATGCGTATGAGCACTACGGTATCGCGCCTGATATTGTCGCCACGGCGAAGGGCATCGGCGGCGGATTCCCGCTTGGCGCGTGTCTTGCGACGGAGAAGGCTGCGCGCGGAATGACATTCGGTACGCACGGCTCGACCTATGGGGGCAACCCTCTGGCCATGGCAGCGGGTACGGCGATCATGGAAGCGGTTGCCAACGATCATTTCCTGGCAGAAGTTCGTGATAAGGGTGAACGCATCCGCGGACGGCTGGAACAATTTATCGGCAATTATCCCGATCTGTTCGAGCTGGTGCGTGGCCGCGGCTTGATGCTCGGTATAAAAATGAAGGTCGAAAGCCGCTCGTTCTTTGTCCATCTACGCGACAATCATCAGCTTTTGACCGTGGCTGCGGGCGACAATACGCTGCGCTTGTTGCCACCGCTGGTTGTCGGTGATGCCGAAATTGACGAGTTTTTCGACAAGCTGTCCGCCGGCGCCGCCGATTATGAAATACCTGCAGCGAGCTGAAACCGATGAACCACTTCCTCGATCTGTCAGACGCGGGTGGCAATACCATTGCCGCAATGCTGAACGATGCGCAGGACCGGAAGGCCGCGCGTTCGGGATGGGCAAGGGGGCGGGTGGACGCTGATGTTCCGCTTGCCGGACACGTTCTGGCGATGATCTTCGAAAAAAGCTCCACCCGGACGCGGGTGAGCTTCGATATTGCAATGCGCCAGCTCGGCGGGTCGGCGATAGTTATGGAAGCGGGGAGCATGCAGCTGGGCCGGGGCGAATCAATCGCCGATACTGCGCGTGTTCTAAGCCGGATGGTTGACGCCATCATGATCCGCACGGACGATCACGCGAAAATCGAAGAACTTGCCCGGCACGCGGATGTCCCGGTTATCAACGGGCTGACAGACCGTTCGCATCCGTGCCAGATTATCGCCGATCTTGTCACTGTAATCGAACACGGCAAGGCATTGCCCGGTCTGGAAGTGGCGTGGCTGGGTGACGGCAACAACGTGCTGCATTCGATCCTCGAAGCTGCTGCACTGATGAAATTCAACGTCAGGATCGCCACCCCTGCCGGGTACCAGCCGGACGCCGGATTTGTCGAATTGGCACGGCAGGCAGGGTCCACTGTTACGCTGACGCAGGACGCCGTCGCTGCCGCCCGTCAGGCCGACATCCTGATAACCGACACGTGGATTTCGATGGGGCAGAACCATGCCGAAGAGAAAATTGCGGCGATGGCTCCCTACCAGGTCAATGACGCGCTGATGGCACATGCCAAACCGGATGCGAAGTTTCTGCATTGTTTGCCGGCCCATGTCGGTGACGAGGTTAGCCAAAGCGTGTTTGAAGGGCCGCAATCCGCTGTATTTGACGAGGCAGAAAACCGCATCCACGCGCAGAAAAGCATCCTGCTATGGTGCGCTGGGAAGTTGTAGGCGGTTCGCAGCGGTGCGGCACTTCATTTCGAGATTGTCATACCCATATCCTGATCCATGCAGCAGCTGCCTGAAATTCTCGCCGACCAACTGCTCGGCTTCACCATTCCTGACCGAAATGCCCGTGGCCGCGTGATCCGTCTTGACGGGGTGCTGGACACTATCCTTTCCGTGCATGATTACCCGCCGGCTATCAAACATCTGCTGGCGGAAGCACTGGCGATAGCTGCCCTTATGGGCGGATTGCTGAAGGGCGAGAACAGCCAGCTCACGTTACAAGCGCAGACCAATGATGGCGTTGTCGAACTGCTGGTATGCGATTTTCGTGATGGCGAACTGCGCGGCTATGTGAAGCATGATAATGACCGCCTGGCAGCACTGGGCGCGAACCCCGCGCTGGATGCTCTCTTTGGACAAGGTCATCTGGCAGTAACGTTTGATCTGCCGAGCACAGGGCGACGTTATCAGGGGATTGTCCCGCTGGAAGGCGATTCGCTTGCTGCAGCTTGCGAGAGCTACTTTGCACAATCGGAACAATTGCCGACCTTGATCCGCATCGGCGTCAAATCGGGCCCGCGCGGCACTGTTGCAGGCGGATTGTTGCTTCAGCATCTGGCCGAAGGGGAAGAAGGGCGTGAACGCCTTCACGTGCGGCTGGATCATCCCGAGTGGGAACATGTCGCGACCATGGCCGGCAGCGTCAGGCATGAAGAGCTGGTCGATCCGGCGCTTACGCTGGAAGCGCTGGTGTGGCGCTTGTTTCATGAAGAGCGCGAGGTCCGCGTTGAACAAGGTGCGCGGCTAACGCGTGGATGCCGCTGCACGCTTGAACATTTCACCGATGTTTTATCGCGCTTTGGCAAATCCGAACGTGAAGAAATGCACAATGATGATGGCGAAATCATTGTCGATTGCGCATTTTGTTCACGCAAATTTCGCGTACCGGGCTAAAACCGGCGCAAGCGATGCGTTTTGCCCAAGGGCGTAAATCTGGTATCTATCGATTATGAGATTAGAATTAGCCAAATCAGAAGCGCGTTTTTCCGGCCAACGGACGAGATTGGCCTTGGGGCTTGCAGCCGTCTGCGGAGTGTTCTTCGCTCCGGCCAACGCATCCGCCCCCGATGCAGCAGTGCTCAAGGGACTGTCGAAAGGCCAGTGGACGGTCAATTTCCGGGGTGGAGACAGCCCACGCAAGATTTGCGTTCGCACGGGCTGGGAGCTTATCAAGCTGCGCCACCGCGATGCTGGATGCAACCAACAGGTAGTTCGCAGCAGCGCAAATTCGGTGACTGTCCAATACACATGTCCCGGCAATGGCCACGGCCATACGCAATTGCGCCGCGAAACGGCTTCGCTCGTGCAGATAGAGAGCCGCGGGATTGCCGGGGGCTTGCCATTCGAAGTGTCGGCAGAAGCGCGCCGGACGGGAAATTGCCGCTAATTTGACGCAGATCAGTGCTTTGGCGTTGCGGGCGTCCGCAATTATGCTTAGCCAATCACTATGCCAGAATATCACGCTAAGCCGGGTAACCCTGCAGCGATTTTGCTGTCGGGCGGTCTGGATTCAATGGTCACGGCCGCTCTTGCCAAAGAGCAAGGCTTCGAAATCCATGCGCTGACAATCGATTACAACCAAAGGCATCGCCGGGAAATCGAGGCTGCCAAGGATATTGCCGGAAAATTGGGTGCCAAGCGGCATGTTGTTTTGCCGCTCGATCTCAGCCGGTTTGGCGGTTCTGCGCTTACTGACGATATTCCGGTCCCCAAAGGCGGCATTGATAATGGCCAGATACCGGTAACTTATGTGCCGGCCAGAAATCTGGTTTTTCTATCACTGACAACCGCCTTTGCCGAAGCTGCCGGTGTGGCTGATATTTTCATCGGGGTGAATGCGCTCGATTACTCCGGCTACCCCGATTGCCGGCCCGAATTCATTTCCAGCTTCACCGAAACTGCACGGTTGGCAACCAAGGCCGGCGTGGAAGGTACCCCCTTCAACATCCATGCGCCGCTTCAGCTGCTGGGCAAGTCCGATATTGCACGTGAATGCATCCGGCTGGGACTGGACCCGGTATGGAGCTGGTCCTGCTATGATCCGGTAATGGACGGAACGGCTTGCGGTGCTTGCGACAGTTGCCGGCTTAGACGACAAGGATTTGCCGACGCAGGCCTTGCGGACGCAACACAATACGCCGAAGGTGCACCCAGGCTTTCAGGGGATTAGTTAATGAGCGACAGCCCGCAGGTGGAAACACCTATCGATGACGCACCGGTTCCGGCTTACAGCTGGTACGCGTTGGGTGTGCTCGTTCTGGTCTATGTGCTCAACTTTATTGACCGGCAGATCCTGTCTATTCTGGCCAACGATATTAAAGCCGATCTGGGTCTGAGCGACGCCGACCTCGGTTTCCTTTACGGCACCGCCTTTGCCGTCTTTTATGCATTGTTCGGAATACCGCTGGGCCGTTTGGCCGACAGCTGGCACCGGGTTAAATTGATGAGCATCGGGCTAAGTGTCTGGTCGTTCATGACGGCAATATCCGGCTTCGCCAAAAACGGCGCGATGCTGACATTTGCCCGGGTTGGCGTAGGTGTGGGCGAAGCAACTGCCAGTCCTTCGGCCTACTCGCTGATCTCGGACTATTTTCCGCCGCGGCTACGGGCGACCGCTTTGGCGATTTATTCCTCAGGCTTGTATATCGGCGGCGGGCTCTCGTTACTCATCGGGGCGTTGATCGTCGAAAAATGGAATATGACATATCCCGGTGGTGGGCCGCTGGGGTTGGTAGGTTGGCAGGCTGCGTTTCTGGCGGTTGGTATCCCCGGTCTGCTGCTTGCCCTTCTTGTGGTCACTCTGCGGGAGCCGGTTCGTGGGGGCATGGAAGGCATTCCGACCCCCCCTGATCCCGAACCATTCAAAGGTTTCAGGGCCGAACTATTCACCGTTATTCCGCCCTTCACTTTGGTCGGGGCATGGCGCAGGGGACCAGGCGCTTTCATGATGAACCTGTTTGTCGCAGCGGGTGTCGCAATTGCGGGCTGGTTGATGACCAGCCTGACGGGAACCGCGCCGGGCGTTGTCGTGGAACTGATTTCTGACCAATGGCTGTTTCTGGGTATCGGTTTTTATTCGGTATTTTGCTGGGCATCGTCTTTGCGCGCCCGCGATCTCCCGACATTTAATCTGATCTGGGGTTCGCCAGCATTTATCTGTACCGTTCTGGGTTATTCGATGGTCGCATTCACCGCTTACTCGGTATCATATTGGGCGGCCCCTTATGCGGAACGTTTCTTTGAAGTCCCCAAGAGCGAGCTTGGCTGGTTCATCGGTGCACCAGGTGCGGTTGCAGGATTTCTGGGGGTGATCCTGGGCGGGCGAGTTGCAGACAGTCTGCTCAAACGCTTCAAGGCCGGACGTGTCTATGTAATCGTTTTTGGATTGCTTGCCCCTGTTGCGCCGTTGGTAATCGCATTTACGACCGAGAGTTCGACAGTATTCTACGTATTGAATTTCGTTACCAGCATGCTTGCCGCGTCGGCGCTCGGCGCGGCCGCAGCAACCAGCCAGACACTGGTGCTACCGCGCATGAGAGGCACCGCCACTGCGACATTTTTTCTGGGTACGACACTTCTGGGATTGGCACTTGGGCCGTTTATGGCCGGGTTCGTATCGTCACAAAATGGCGACGATCTGGGAATTGGCGTAATCTCGACACTGGCGGTGGTACCAATCGGCTTCGCATTCCTGATCGCAGCGATCGTGCTGGTTCCAAAGGCGGGCGATACGGTGCGGGAACGCGCACGTTTGGCCGGGGAGACGGGCGTCTAGTTCGCCGTCAACACTCCGCAGGCGATGCGCGCGCCGGCCGCGCCTGACGGGTCGGTCCTATAGTCGTCTGGACTTTCATGGACGACGATGGCGGTTCCGTCGGCATCCTGGATCTCTGCCAGAATGGCTGAGGGTATGCCGCTTATGCGTGCCTCATAAGCCGTGCTGCCGCTAGCCTTGATCTCGACATTGGGTAGATCGCCCAGGTGGCCTTGTTTGCCGTCGGCTGTGCCATGATTAGCGCCTGAGGGATTAAGATGCGCACCCGCGCTGGTGAACGCGGGGCCATCGCAAGTGCCAACCTGATGGAGATGCACCGCATGGGGCCCGGCTGGAAGGCTGAAGAATGCTGCGCTAAGTATCAGTTCGTCTTTCGCGGCAAATACCTGCAGATTTCCGGCAGCCGCTCCGTCCGACTTCATAATCGCCGAACTGGCGACCCGCTCGGTTGCGACCGGACCAAGCGGCGCGCAGCCGGTTATGCCCATAAGGGAAAGCAGTCCAATCGTCGCGTTTCTAATCACAGCAAAATCTCCTTCTGATGTACCAACGAAAAAGGGGCCGGATTGCTCCGGCCCCTTCTCGATTTTCACCAGATGGCGAAGCTTACATGCCCGAACCCGGACCGTATGTGATTTCCACACGACGGTTCTGGAGTTCACGAACGCCATCGGCGGTCGGGACACGTGGGTTGGCTTCACCGAAGCCTTCGCTCGTGATGGCGCCGCCCGAGATACCACGTGATGTGAGGTATCCACGAACCGAGTCATTACGGCGATCAGCAAGGCCGAGGTTGTACTGCACACTGCCCGAACGGTCAGTGTAGCCTGCCAGCATGATCGGAACATTGGTGCAGCTGGCGTAAGCCGTTACTGCGCTGTCCAAAATCGTTGCTGCCTCAGGTGTGATGTCCGACTGATCCCAGTCGAAGAACACGATGTAAGGACCCTTGTTGCAAACCGGAGCCACGACTTGTGGCCGTGGCGGCGGGGGTGGAGGCGGTGGAGGAGCCGGTGGTACAACAACCGGAGCCACAACCACAGGAGCGCCGCCAAAGTTGTATGTCAATGTGCCAAGAAGCGAGTGCGAACGGAAGTTCGTCTCGAGATCACGGCCAATCGAATCAACCAGATTGACATTAGGTGCGTTGAAGAAGCGATACTTCAGACCGGCATCCCAACGATCCGAGATCGGAGCGCGAACACCAGCAATAGCTTGCCAAGCGAAGCCTGTATCGGAATCGTCGACAACTCCGGGACCAGTTGCATTGATCGAAGCCTGCGCATCAACGCGGGCAACACCAACACCGCCGCCGGCATAGCCTTGGAGACCATCATCATCGCCAAAGTCGAGCAAACCGTTGAGCATGAAGCTAAGAGCATTCACGTCACCAGCGGCATCGTATTGGCCAAGCCGCAATGCAGTCGCAGTGCTGGAGGGAAGCCCGCCAACAAACGCTTCCACATTGTCTACGTCAGCTTCACGGAAGCTGGCTTCGGCTTCAAGACGGAAACCGCCGAAGTCGTAACCAACCAACGCTCCAAAGTCGTAGCCTGGATTGTCATGTTCTGCCGTAACAGCGTTTTCGAAGCCATTGACATCGATATTCAGGTCTTCAGCGAGCATTACCCCGCCTTCAACACCAGCATACCATTGACCGTCACGGGCCAAGGCAGGTGATGCGAGGGCCGTTGAAGCCATCGCCATTCCTATGACGAATTTACGCATTATAGATTTCCCCTTACAAAAGCGAAATTGAGCCACCGAGTTTGTATTTTCTAACTTTTCCTCGGTGGCGAGGCAAGCGGGCATTATTGCCAAACTGTTGCATTAAAGCCTCTGTTACGGAGGCCTAGATGGAAAAGAACCGGATTTCCAGTGCTCCTCTACACGGCAAATGGTTGATGCTCATGATCGTTCCCACTTTTATTGTGCCGGCAACACCCCTGCAACGCGAAGTATTGCTACTAGGTTAAAGATAGATGCGCGTGCCTCCTCATCTATCACATTACCAGCCACCGGCTGCGCGGGAACTTCGCATCTTTGCCAGGCATCACGGTAAAACCAGTAGCAGTCGTCCTGCTGGTTGAACACCCGCATTCCGGATGTGGGAGCACAAATGAACCATTTGCCTCCATTCCAGCCGGCAAGCATCCCGTCATTACCGGCCCATTCGCCGGCCGCAGGACTGGCGATAATCCAGCAATCGCCATCGACCGGATTTTGCGGCGGCCCTGACTGATCACCTTTGACGGATGCATGGAGCAGGCAATCGAGTTTGCCGATGCTTTCGTTATAGAAAAATTCCTTTTGTGCCTGACCGACCAACAGGAAGGGCAGGCCGAACCGGCCGGATTGTGATGGAAATGTCGTTGGCTCTGTCATGGACGCGCTCCTGATATAGCGCCGTGGGGAACGGCGCCTCGTGAATTAGATCGTATAAAGTAGCGTGGGCCGGGAACGCCCGAAGTTGCCGATTTGTCGCACCCATACCGGTTCCGAGGAATAGGCGGTTTGCAAGTCAGTAAGCTGGGCGGCGGATAATTGCAGCCGGGGTTCGCTCACTATCCATTCTGCAACTGGCGCAGATGCAGGGCCGATACCGACCGCGTATTTCTCGGTCTCTTCATCCAACGGTACATCGACTTCATCCCGCCAGAGATAACTGCCGCGGGCACGGCGCACCCAGCACAGCGATAAACTTCCGTCAGGCAATATACTGGCGCGGGGATGCACCGGGCCGAGCGGTTTGCGAAAAAGAAGCCCCGTGCCCCCATTTGCGAAGACAGGTTCTTCGTCACCCAAGCCGAGCGCTGCGATTGTCGCATTCTCGGGCTGGGGTAATGCGGATAAGGCTATCGGGGTAATTGCATCATCCAGCACGACAAATCTTGCCCCGGGAGCATGTCCACACACTGCGCTCGTTTCGGTTCCCCCGCGTCCTCTCAGCAGCCCGGATATTGCCCATCGCCCGCCTCCAAGCGGGGTCGGCCGGGAAAATTGCAACACTTCGTTTCCGACAAGTGCCCGGTTTGCGCCCAGCGATATGTCCAGAATGCCGGCTGGATCCAGCGCCATGTCTTCACCGATCAACTGAACCACGAAGCTGGCACGTTCTTCGAAGAACAGTCCGTTCGAAGTCTCCAGCGTGGATGCCAGATTGCCCATCACGCAGCGCTGCGGATTTGACCGCCCGAGTTCGGCGAGCTGGCCGTCGAAGTCGGCAAATAGCGCAGCCCCTTTCCAGTTCGGGCTAGGCGATGACGCTGCGGCATAGATCGAGCCAGGCGCACGATTTTCAGCTTCGAGCGGGGGTAGCGCGAACGCTTCGAGACTGGTCGGCGCTGCGAGGAAATCGGGCGCCAATGCCGCGGCGCCGGGGTCTGCCACAGGCAAATTTCCCACCGTAAAGGCGATTCGCGACAGGTCGAGCTCGATACCCCGGTCACGCCATTCCCATCGATTGATGCGCCAATATCCACTTTCATCCGGCACGCGCACTATCGTACCAGGCGTTAATTCAGGATCAAGTTCGGCCAGCCTCCACCGCAGGTTTTCCTTGCTTGCTACAGCCCGGCCTGCTGCGCGATTTGCCAGCGCCCTTGCTTCGCGCGCGTTCAGCGCACCGGGGAAATCGATGGTCTGCTGATAGCCTGGCCGCGCACGTCCTTCCGCCCTTTGCAAGCCGGGTTGGAAATCGCGATCTGTATCGTAATAGCGTAATGCGCCTACCGTGCGTTTCGGGCCGGCCTCGCGATCGACCGCTTTGCCGTCGGCTTCGCCAAAATCCGCATCGCCCACCAGCGCTGCCGGCCGGGGAAGCAGCACGGCATTTGCCAGGTCGGTCGGGCCTGCATTCAGCGAGAGGCACTCCCCGCCGGAATCAGCTGAAATCGGATACACGCTGTCGATCGCAGCCAGGGTTTGAAGCAGAGAGCCTCCCTCATCACTGAAACCCTCAAGCCCCGGCAGATCGACCGAGCCCGTGATTGCCCGGTCTTGTCCCTCGACAATCTGCGCGATGGTGAGGGGCGATACAGAGGCAATCACTTCAAAGGTCAGCGCGGGTATGCGGTTCCCGAACTCGCCCAGATCAAGATCTTCGAATACGATATAGGCGGTGCCGCGGAACGCAGGTGCGTAATCCCCTTCGCTTGACCCGATCAGCGGATCGACCGGCTGATCGGCATACCCGCGATACACCCGGACTGCTCCCGGCACTTTGAGATCACCGGCATTGCCGCGAAGGATATTGCCGTCTGCCCAGATTCTGCCAACCGAATGGATTGGCCGGCTTGCGAGCGCCACGGCAAACGATGCGCTGTAGCTGAATACAGTCGCTGACGGGCGTCCCTTGCCGCCTCCGCTTTTTTCCTTCGTTTCCTCAAGTTCGGTTGCCCAGATTATCGAACCGGCAGACCGCATCGTGCCGAAATGTCGCGGCAATGGCTGGCCGTAGCTTGATGTGCTGACTGCCAACTCCTTGAGCCGGGGGCCTTCACGGCTGCCCGGTCCAAAGATCGAATTATCGACCGACTTGCCGATAATGGCGCCGATCGATCCGCCAATCGGGCCGGCAATCAACGAACCGACTGCGGTTAGCACGAGAGTTGCCATGCGCTGTGTTCCTTAGGTTATGATGCGCCATTGCATTTGCGTTCGCCACGGGAGCGGACCTTGCACCCGCACCACTTTTCGCAGGCCGGCATGGGCATGGATGAAACCGCCATTCCCACTGGCGACAAGCAGGTGCCATTGGGCGGGCCCGGGTTTGACCAACACGATATCGCCCGCCTGCGGCGGACCTTGGGCGAAGGTTAGCCCGGGGAAACCGGCGCTGTGGACACAGGCATCGATACTGGAATTGCGAAGACCGTAGCCGGCCAATTCGATCCGAATGCCTGCGCCTCTTTCCAGCGCCACCAGCACCAATCCGGCGCAGTCGATCCCGGTCGCCGGGTCGCGCCCGTGCAAACGGAACGGACTACCGACCAGACCATAGGCCGCGCGCGCAATAGCGCGTCCGGTATCGCCGGTCACTTCGGCGCCGGGTAACGGGCCAGCCTGTCATTTCCGGGAAGATAGGGTTCGCCCTGAAAATTCACCGAATTACCAAACCTTCCGCCGCAGGTTGCAAGTGTGTGATCGCAACCTTCGAGGATTCTCGCCCGTGTGCCAGGCTCGATATCCGCGATCTGGCTTTCGTTTACGACCAGCGCCCCCGCGGCGGTACCGACTATATCCCACTGCGAACCTGAATGCGGACCGCCAAGCCAGCGGATGACCCCGCCGTCAAAACCTTGCACTAACCCAGTCGTTAGTCGGATTTGCCCAAGTTCCGGCGTAACCGAAACGGCTTCCACAATCGTCGTGTATCTGGCGGCTGACAGATTGCAGCCGGGTCCGCAAAATTCTGCGCGGCACGTTGGGCTGGTGCGGGGGACCAGATCGACATCCAGAGCCGCTTTTGCCGATTTCAATTCAGCGGAAAAACTGCCGCCGTCTTCGGAAACATTGCCGATCGAACCATTGTAGAGAACGGCGTTTTCCAGCGTCTCCCAGTCCACGGCACCTGCCCTGACCAATGCGCCATCATACCGCCCCGTCGCCAGATCCGCCGAAGAGATACTGTCATGCGCCAGCGCTCCGCGAATTTCGGCGCTATCCGGACCAAGATCCGCGGTCAGGCGGATTGCGGATGGCAGTATTCCTGGAGCCGCGCGGTGCGGTATCCCGCCGAAATAGAGGTCGCGGTCGTGACTGACAAACCCCAGCGTCACGCCGTCGCGCCGGAATATTTGCCAGAACGTAGCGACACCTTCCAGTTCTTCGCGGAAGAAAATCCGGCTCATACCGCCTCGCGGATTTCGACAAGCGGCACAGAGGGGGCTTCGCCTGCTGTAAACGCCAGTCCGGATACGTCGAGCCGGTCTTGCGCGAAGCGTACCGGCACATCGAACAGATAACCTGCTGTGATCGGTGCTCCCGCTTCGGGCGCTTCATCAAAAACAATCATGCCGCCGCTTGCCACTGTCCAGGATGCGGTCGCGGTGCCGCCGACATTGACCGAGATCGTGCCTGCTTGCGGCCTTGTTATCGGCCGGATTTGCGCTTCGGCCCCATCGCCGTACCGTTTAACCAGCTGATAGCTTGCAGTCAGCCCGTCGCCGATACCGATAGTTTGATCGCCCGCCGCCGGTGCGCCGTTCATCGCGTTGGAACTGTGATCGAAAGGATCGCGAAGGAGAAATCCGCGCGCCGCGCCGCGCCGGGCCCTGAAGAAGCTGATCAAAACCCCCAGCTCGTCCTCAGAGCGGATTCCGGTCCCGACATCGAATTGCAGTCTGGCATCGGACCACAGCGAATTGCGCCTCTCATGGCCCGAGGCGGTAACCGCGACAGATGTCGAAAACTCGGGGCTGACGCTCGCATCGCGGCCAAGCGACAAGGGGTACGGGATATTGTCGAAGGGTTGCAATTCACTCTCCTGTTCATCGGGAAGGCGGGTGTATCCGTCGCGCGCTACTTGCGGGATGGCCCAGACATAAAGCTGGCTGATCCCGCGCTGTTTTGCCTCGTCGAAGGCCGTGTCGATCAGGGGCCAGAATTGTCCGGCGTCAGCAGGATCGAGCACAAAACCGGACAGATAATCCTGACGCTCTGCGGGATAGGCGAGACGCGCCGCGACTTCTTTATAGGCATTGCGCCGCTTCGCCTCTGCGCCCGACGTCAGCCAGTCATAATCTTCCAGTTGCAGCCGGTCGAAAGCGGGATATGCCCAGCCGACCGGCAAATTCGCCCGTTTGAATTCAGGCGTGGCGGGGTCAAGGATCGTCGGCGTGAATGCCAGCAGCAATATTTCTGCCGTCCCGCCCGACACATCGCGTACCGACTGCGCCAAAGCGGCGGTCGACGCAGACAAAAGCGCCCCGGCCTGATCGAGCAGAGCGGTTTGTGCTGGCGACAATTCTGCCCGCATCGTGGCGATCTCGACCGGGTCACCCCCCAGTGCAGCCTTGGCCGCAGCGTCATAAAGGCAGGGCCGGCCATCAGGCATCAACCACCACCATGGTTCGCCGATCTGAAACAGAACAGGACATCCCGCCGCCTCGGCCAAAGTGACAAACTTGGCAGCGACCTTTTGCAGCCAGGCCATCGCATCATTGTTGGCGGGCGATAGCAGCGCGGACGGCGGCACCCACCCGGTACGCGCTGGCTCTGCGTCAAATGCCCGCTGTTGCCAATCGGCGGGGCAATGGGCAGCAAACAGCTCGTAAGACAGCGATATGACCGGATCGAGGCGGCTGGCAGCGCATTCAGCAAAAAACGAGCGGTGCCAGTCAGCCGCCGGAGCGCAGAGGGTGCCGTCCGCAAGCACTTCCAAATTTGCACCGAGCCGGAAAAAGTGGCTCATCCCGACATAATGGAGCACGCGGCCACGGTACCCTAGCCCTTGCAAAGACCGCACCAGCCGGGCGGGGGTCTGGTTGAACCCATCATCATAGGCTGTCGCCATTTGAATATCGTGCGGCGGTACCAGCACATCTCCCAGTGCGAGCAGCGGCCGGTCTCCGGTACATTCGATCTCGCTCAATTCGGCCCAGCCATTGGCACGCTGCGGCACTGGCTGCGTGCTGCCAGGAATATAACCGGGCGGAACCAGCGAAATGAACATCCGGTCGATTGCCGATGGATAAACACTCTCCCCGGGAAGGGTGTAGCCGCTCTCAAGCGCCGAAAACGGCAGGACAATCCGCGCATCCTCCGGTGTTCCGGCCGCGTAATTCCACAGTCTGACATACCAGCTTCGCGGCTGCCCCTGGGCATCGCGCCCCTCGATGGTCAATGTCGGACCGTTTGGCCGGTCGAGCGGGATGAGTCCTTCGGACCTCCAGTGAAACTGCAAAACCGCTCGCGCATAATCGCGGTCCGTAGCGTAGGCGAGGAGCGGGTGGTCAAGCGTGTCTTCGCTGTCCCAGATCAGACCTGCCAGTTCGCCCGCATGATGAAATTCGCATTCGGCCTTGAGAGCGTCAGCCGCGGTGGTCACAACCGAAGCCATCATCGGGCGCGGGAAATTTACAGTCCAGAAGCGCGGGTCAAACCGCTGCATCCAGCTGCTGTCCTGTCCGCTCCGGCGATCAGCCAACCAGAACGCCATGATCAGGCCTCCTGCAATGCGCGGCGAACGGCACTGGCAATTTGCCGCGAACTTCGCTGCATCGCGACAGGGGTTTCCATACCGCGCGACTTTGGCAGACTGATCGACACCCGCACATCGCGCGGATTACCACCCGATTGCGCCGATTTCTCGACCCGGCCCGACGATGTCGGTACAAACAACTCCGGCCCCTGTTCGCCGACCAGATACCCGCGTCCGGGCGAAACGGGTCCGCCGGTCGCGCGGCCCGGCAATCCCAGGAGTGAAGCGGCAACCCCGCCCAGGATTCCGGCGGCACCGCCCCCGCCCGCTGATCCGGTCGAACCAAACAGGTTCGCCAGACCCGAATTAATTGCCTGACTGGCGATCTGGTCGATCGCCTGCATTCCGATGCGTTTGAGATCATCGAACCCGAGGCTGCCCTTGCGCAAGGCAGTCAGCAGTCCGCGTTCCAGCACGCTGCCGGCTTGTTCGAAACCGCCGATCAGGGTGGTATCGAATGAAGATCGCATTTCTGCAATATCGCTGGCAAAGCCCTGCGTATTGGCGCGCACGTCAATCAGCAGTTCGTCGATCGGATCATCCATTGCGGTCACGCTCCATCAATGTTTCGAATTCACTGCGCGCCAGCGGCGCGTCATGGTCGGGATCGGCGGACAGAGCGGTAACCAGTTCCGCCGGCGTTGAAGCCCAGAACTCGCCGGGCCGCCAGCCGAGATATTTGCTGGTCAAAGCGGCCAGTTTCCGCGCATGATTGCCAAACACCGGGCTCATTCTGCTTCCGGGCGGCCCTGCAAGATCTGGCCCTGCAAGATCTGGCCCTGCAAGATCTGGCCCAGCAAAATGCGCAGCGGGCGGGCAGAGGCCGCCAGCCCCAGCGCGATAACGCCTTCACCCACTTGTTCGCGCGTAAGATCGTCGCGGCTTGCCAGGCAGTGCCAGAACAGCCCGGTCATTTCAGCCAGCGTCAGCCGGCCTTCACCTGCGCGTTCGACCAGCGCGAATAACGGGCCAAGCTCGTCTTCGGCAGCGACCAGCGCGGAAAATGACGGACGGAGCACGCGGCACTGCCCCCCGATCTCCAGCGCAGCTTCGCCTCTGATTGAATTGCCGGTCATACCGGGGCGACCACGCCGGAGCTCTCTAGCGAAAGCGTATAATTGCGCTCGCCATTGAAATCGCCCGAATAATCGAGCCGCTGGACGAGGAACTTGCCGCGCAATTTTGCGCCGTCTTCGAACGACAATTCATAATCGTCGATGGTGCCGGCAAGTGCATGTGCGCGGATGCCGTGTTCGGCGTCACTACCAAGGAAAATCCCCGCCGCGCTGACTGATACGGAGCGTGTTCCGGCACCCGAAAGCAGATCCCGCCAGCCGCCCGAATCCTTGTGCGTGATAACCACGGTATCGCCATTGATGGACATTTGCGTCGTACGCAGGCCCGCAACAGTTTCATACTGTGGGGGCACAGCGCCGTCGCTGAGTTTGAGCAGAAAGGCGGAGCCTTTTTGGGCGGTCATTGGACATTCTCCATCAGGGTTTCCAGAACACGGAAACGATATTCCAGCAGTATGCTGCGCAGATTGCGCGGACGCCGCTCGGCGCGGGCCCGCAGGAAACGGGCGGTGACGATTTCGAGACCGCCGGACTGTCTGGGTAACGCATCGATACGCTTGTCGATCAGCGTGACGATGTCGCTCCCGCTGGCGGGCGCATCGCTCCGCACCGACAATTCCAGCGCAATCAGGATTTCGTGGCCCCGGCGGTCCTTGCTGCCCCATTCGGTCGATGCGCTCGCGATGATCCCCAGCCACGGCGCGGTGGCGGATAGCGGCGCCTCCTCGGTGACCGAATTAAGCATTCCCGAAAGCAATTCATCTGCCTCAAGCCATTCGAGAAGCGCGCTGCGAAGTCTGATTTCCATTGGCTTCAGCCTTTCGTGAATAGCGGCCAGAGAAGGCGCGGAATGCGCCAGTAACTGGCCAGGCCATTTTGTTTGCGAAGCCGGATTTCTGCGGTTGCAAGCGCGATGGCCTTTGCCTTGGTTTCCAGACCGGCGGCGAAGGATTGGCCCGACCGTTTGACCGAAGCGCGGATCATGCCAATCTGGGCCGGCACCAGGGCCGCCACAGCGCAGCAATCGCGGATGAGATGCCTTCCGGCGGCGATCCGCTGTCACGTTCGCGGAATGCTTCGGCAGCGTAACGTAAAATCCCGTGACGCATCCCGCCGGGAAGCGCTGCCCAGCCAGGTGCCAGCCCTGCATCGAAGCGCACCGTTACGGTTGCCCCGGCTGCCGGACTAGCCAAACGCACCCGGGCCGTCCCGTCAGCCTCAAGCTCGATTGCGAAATCCTGTATCGGCACCGCTATTACCGCACCGCCGGCTGTGACCGAGTCAATTTGCGAAACCGATTGCACCGGACGGGCGGCCAAGGTTTGCCATGCGGTATTCGGCGCCAGCATCTCGCTGCAGGATTGTTCCAGCGGCATGGTCCCGGTGAATGCTTCGCAGTTATCGAGCGCGGCGTGCAGCAAATCGATCAGCGCCGCGTCGTCCCGCTCACCCGAAATGGCGAGCCATTTCTTCAGATCGGCCAAGGCCGGACCCGCAAGATCTGCAGGCGTAATGACAACCCGCTTCATTGGCGGTCTCCATCAATTATTATGGCAGGAAAATACGCCCGTGCTGCGGCGGGGAAGATCGCTACAGCACGGGACGCCGGTCAGGCGGCCAAGGGGACAAGCCGCCACCTTTCGAAGCTTACGCCTCGATCTTGAGCAGCTTGATTGCCGCGCTATCCAGCACCTGTCCGCCAACGCGCCTGGTGGCGTAGAAGTGGACAAACGGCTTGTTGGTAAACGGATCACGCAGGATTTGCGTCGCGGTGCGCTCGGCAATCAGGTAGCCATGGCGGAAGTTGCCAAACGCAATCGGGAAGGCGCCGGTTGCAACATCGGGCATGTCTTCTGCCTCCACCACCGAATAGCCAAGCAGACGATCCGGCTGGCCTTCGACAAGTCCGGGCTGCCACAGGAACGCGCCGTCGGCGGTCTTCAGCTTGCGGACTTCGGCCAAAGTCGATGAGTTCATGACCCAGCTTGCACCTTGCCGGTGTCCGGCCTTCATGGTGTGCACCAGATCGATCAACCGCGCTTCGGGCGTCGCCCCGAACCCGGCATCATCGCCGGTGCCGAGATATTGCAGCGTGCCAAACGGGCGGACGCTGTCTTCCGCAGCCGAAACGGGCGCTTGCAGAAAACCTTTGGGCATATCCGAACCGGAGCCGTTGACGAATGCCGCCCCTTCAGCGCGGGCAAACTCCATGGAAATTTCGCTCGCCAGCCAGTTTTCCAGATCGAAACCGGCATCATCCAGCATCGCCTGGCTGGCTGCAGGGTTGGCGAAAAGCTCGCCCGTCGGCGGCGCGATTTCCGCAAAGTTGGGGGCATCCGTTTCCGGCCGCGCGGCGGTTTCGCTGACCCAGCCCGATGCAGTCCCACCGGTTGTGACCAGTTTGCGGTAACCCGCGGTGCCGGTCTGGACGACTTGCGAGATTGCCCGGATCGGACTGATTTCGATCAGCTGGCGAGCGATCATCGCGTCGATTTCGCGCGGGACGGCATAGCCGCCGTCGGACGGAACCTGACCGTTGACGGATTTGATCTCGCTGGTGCGGCCACCGCGCAGATAGCCATCCACGAAGCCTTTGACTTCGGCGGATGCGGAACCTTCGGGCGCTGCGATGGCAGGGCGGCTGGCGGCCCGCGAAACGCGGTCGAGGCGGGCTTTCACCTCGTCCACATCGCTACGAAGGCCGCTGATTGCCGCATCGGCGCGGTCCTGACGCTCGACAATATCGAATGACGCTTCGAGCGGGTCGGCGGCAGGCGCGTTTGCTTCGGTCTTGAGGTTGGGGACGGTATCCATGAATTAGTACCTTTCGTCGTGGGGCTTGGGTGGTGGTGAGAAGGACAAGAATGGCCGCCGGAAATGGCCGCCAAAGCGAAACCTGCAGGAGCCGGCGGGTCAGCTGATCAGATGGACTCTCGCGCCGTGCTGGAGGGGATGGGTAACCAGGCTGATCTCGTGCAGATCGATATCTTCGAGCACGCGGCCCGCAATGGTGTGATGAAACCGCCGCGCGCGGTAGCCGAAGCTCAATCCGTCCACTTCGCGGCGGGCCAGTAACTTGCCCGCCAACCCTTCCGGGTTGTCGATCGCGGCAATAATCCTGAGGCCTTTTGCGTCCTCCGAAATTTCCAAGACGCGGCCGATTTGCTGGTCGGGCCTGTGCTGCCAGTAAAGCGGCAACTGGCTGCGGCGCTCGCTTATCGATCGCTCGAAGGCGCCGGGCCGGATTGTGTCGCGCGAACCATCGGCGCGGCCGAACAGGGCAGCGTAACCTGCAAAATGCAGTGGCCGGGTCATGGGCGCGCTCCGCCGGTGTCCAGTCCCAGCATCGCGCGCTTTTCGGCATCGCTCAGGAAATCGGCGCCCGAAACCTGGCTCCACAATCTCTCTCGGTCTTCGGACAAGGCCGGTATCTTATCGAGATCTATCGCCAGCCTGCCGCCCGGAAACCACGGGGCCAGACCTTCCTGCAATCCCGAAAGGATCTTGGTCGCAAGCGGCAGCAGTGTCAGGCGCCAGAGTGCGCGGTTCGCCTCGCGGTAATTGGCGTAAGTGTTGTCTCCGGGAAGACCCAGCAACATCGGCGGCACTCCAAAGGCGAGCGCGATATCGCGGGCAGCCGCGGCCTTGAGCGTGGCAAAGTCCATATCTGCCGGGCTCATCGACAGGCTTTGCCACGTCAGTCCACCCTCCAGCAGCATGGGCCGCCCGGCATTACCCTGTCCGCTGAACGCCTGCGCCAACTCGTTACGCAGACGCTCGAACTGGTCGGCGGTCAGCCCGCCAGTATCGCCCGCATCGTGAACCAGCGCGCCCGAAGGCCGCGCGGCATTTTCCAGCAAGGCGCGGTTCCATTCTGAAGCGGAATTATGGATCGCCACCGCTTGTTCTGCTGCAGCCAGACTGCTGGCACCATAATGGTCGTCGGCCGGATGGAATGCCTTCAAATGGATCACATTGGGCCAGCCCGCTTCGTCATCCAGCGGCAAGTTCAGCGTCCGATCGGCCAGCTTGTAGGCATAGGCGGCGGGCCAGCCATCAGCGCCCGGTACGATTGTGATGCGTTCGGGCCGCAGCGCAAACAGTTCGGTGGGCATCCCCGCGCCGTCCTTCATGATCTGGACATAGCCATTTCCGTGAAGCAGCAATTGCGCGGCGAGAGTTTCGACCAGTGACTGCCCCGCGCTGGTGGCGCTGACGAGGCTGGCCAGATTTTTGTCGCCCGTTTCCAGCGGCGCACTGCCGACCCCTTCGGCCACGATCCGTACGGCCCGCTGGGCAACCGGATTGGCGACAAACCCCTCGCGAACAGCGCGGCTATAATCAAATGGGCCGCGTGCCGGACGGCTATCGAAGGCGGCTGCCCAGGGCGAAATATATCCGCGCGCCAAAGGCACACGATTTGCGCCGCCGCCCTTGAAGGCGGAAGCCAGACTATCGATAAATGACATGGATTATCCTTGGTCTAAAGGTCGGTATGGACACGCGGCTGGCGCTGCTGGCCGAGCATCATTTCACTTAGCGCCCAGACGAGCGCATCGGCCCGGTCCGGGCTGCGACCGGGGCCATCATAGGTTCCCCCGGCCATCAAACCGCACATTTCGTCTTCCAGTTTTGCGAACAGGCCGGCATGGCTGACCCGTCCGGCTTCGTATAAGGCGGCGACCGGTTCTGCGCGCGCGGATTTGCCCCGGCTGGCGTGCACCAGTTTGACCGGCAGCGCGATATTGGCCGCGCGCAACACGCTGCCCACCATTGCACCGCCCTGATTTGCTTCGGCCACGATCCGGTCGGCGCACCATACCTGTGCTGCCCCTGCGACCGCCCGCGCCCAGCGTTCGGGGCTGGCTTTTTCAACCGAGCAATCAGCCAGAACGACGCCGTGACCGTCTTCCGTCTGGCCGACCACGATAATTCCGCACGCATCGCCGTGCGCGCTGGCAGGAGGATCGACACCGATCACGATGCGGGAAAACGGGTCGGCGGCGATATCTCTGCCGGGGCCGCAGCGGCATTGTTCGACCAGCGCACGGCTCCATAGTGCGCCTTCGGCATCCTCCAGCAATTCGCCATCCAGTTCCTGCCTGCCCAGCGCCGTGTCACCAAACTGCCGGTGCATCGCGCGCATGAATTCGGGCGATAGGTTGTCCGCATTTTCGCTGGTCCTGCCTCCCGTCACAGTCACCGACGGGTCAGCTTTCAGACGCCGCACCAGCGGCACACTGCGCGGCGTTGTCGTAACCAGGGTTTGCGGCCTTGCACCCAGCCGCATCCCGAGCTGCAGATTGTCCCACGTTTTTTCCGCCCGGTCGCCCGACCGTTCCCATTTAGCCAGCTCGTCGCACCATGCATGGCTGTGCTGCGGCCCGCGCAAACTTTCAGGCTCGGCTGCCGAAAACAGGCTGGCTTGCGCCCCATTGGGCCAGCGCAGCAACCGGCGGGATGGTTCGAACACGGGGCGCCAGCGCGGCGGAGCCACCGCCAACACCCCGCTATCGCCTTCCACCATCACTGCGCGGGCTTCGCCAAGCGATGCTGCAACCAGCGCAATCCGCGCCGAAGGGTTCCGCTGGGCGAGCGCACTAAGCCATTCGGACCCGGCGCGGGTTTTACCAAAACCGCGCCCCGCCATCAGCAGCCAGGTGGACCAGTTGCCCAATGGCGCAATCTGGCCGTCATGCGCCTGCGTCCGCCAGTTGCGCCGCGCAGACGCCATCTGGCGTTTGTTGAGCCGGTTGAGGAAATCCAGTTCCCTTTTTGATTCAGCCATGCCGATTGCCGCGCGTCTTTCGCTTGGCAAACTAACCATTTTGGTTTTTCGCCTGCTCGGATGCGGCCCATTCGGCTTTCATCTCATCAATGACCTTGTCGATGGAATCAAGCACGTCCTGTTCATTCTCGTCATCTTCGAATGCGCGAATTTCGGCCACCGTCTTGCGATGCGCCGCCAATTGGCGAATGGCATTGGGTACGTCGATTTTGCGATCAGGCAGATTGCCCCGCAAATAGGCCAGGACTTCCATTTCCAGATGTTCGTACCCTTCGAACAAGGCCTTTCGCCATAGCGCCGCAAATTCGGGATCGCTGCGCCGTGTCTGGTATGCACGGTGCAGTTTTACCTTGGCGCGCAATGCAGAGGCCGAGACGTTGGACGTTTCGGCCAGAAATTCCAGAAACTGGCGCTTCCACGGGCCGCCCGGCTTGCGGGTTTGCTGATGTCCGCCCGCGGCTGTGTCTGCACATTTGGCGGCATCCCACGCCAGCGCAAATGCGGCATCCTTGTCGCGCCGTGCATAGGCGGTCGAGCGGGACAAACCCAGCCACGCCGCTGCCTTGGTCGGGGTGTCTCCATTTCGAATTGCAGTAAGGAAATCGGCAGTCCACAAACCGTTCCGGTCCGTTTTTGGTTTCATGTTACTGGTCACTCCGGCTTGAACCCCGCCGCACACCTGCAGAGCGCGGACAGCAAAGGGCGACCCCGGAAAATCCGGCGCCGCCCTTTTCGAATCGGTTTATTGCGATGTTCCGTTTCTCTAACCAACGAGCGTGACAATGTCAACAAAAAAGTGCCAGATAGGTTAATTCAATGTGATGCGCTGTGGTTCTCAAGCCATTGCTGTGTGCCGTCAGATTGTGCGGGCGCATACCGGAAACCAGAATGGCGCAGGCGCCCTGCCAATTCGCTTGCTGCCCGGCACCCGCTCGCTTAAAGGGCGCGGCGTTACAGGAGGCTGGCTTGCTGCGCAGTTTATATAATTGGACTCTCGAAAAAGCCTCACATCCCCACGCCGAGTGGTGGCTGGCATTTTTCTGTTTCATTGAATCGAGCTTTTTCCCGATCCCGCCGCATCCGCTGCTTGGTCTGATGTGTCTGGCCGAACCGAAAAAGGCGATCCGGTTTTCCATCATCGCGGTTGCGGCCTCGGTCGCGGGTGCCTTGCTCGGTTATGCGATCGGCTGGGGACTTTATGATGCGGTTGGCGAACAATTGCTCGCCGCGCTGGGTCTGTCCGACAGTTTCCCCGTCGCTGCCTGCACTTTACGCGAGTATGGCGCGGAGGCGGTAATCTTTGCGGCGATGACCCCGGTTCCCTTCAAATTGCTGACCATCACAGCGGGATTTATCGAGATGAATCTGGTGACGTTTATCGTCGCCAGCATCGTCGGCCGCTCGATCATCTTCCTCACGGTGGGCATCCTGTTCCGCGTTTTCGGTGCGCCGATCAAACGCATAATCGATAAATATCTTGGCTTGCTGACAACTTTCTTCGCGGTGCTGATCGTGGGCGGCATTCTGGCTGTCACGATGTTTGGCGGCGGCGAGGACAAGGGGGTGAGCGGATGCGCAGCGCAAGCGGCGCAGGAATTACCGCGGTAAACGATCGGCCGGGCCGGACAGGTTCGCTATCCGGCCCGGAGTGATCTAGGCGTCAAACTTCACGTCGAGTGAAATATCGCAGGTCAACAATTTGGAAATCGGGCAATCGGTCTTTGCGCCGTTCGCCAGTTCGCGGAATTGCGATTCTTCGATGGCATCCACTTTGCCCGTGACCGTCAGATCGGAACGGGTGACCGTGAAACCGTCACCGTCCTTTTCCAGCGTGACCTTGGCATCGGTATGAAGCGAACCCTGCTCGTGGCCAGCCTTCGCAAGGGCGAAGCTGAGCGCCATGGTGAAGCAGCTTGCGTGGGCTGCTGCGATCAGTTCTTCGGGATTGGTACCGGGCTCATCTTCGAAACGGGTCTGGAAACCATACGGCTGATCGTCGAGCGCGCCTGACCCGGTCGAAACATGGCCTTTGCCGTCTTTACCAAGGCCTTCATATTTTGCGCTGCCGGTGTTGGTAGTCATCATCATTCTCCTTCACAGGAAAGACGGGGCAGAGGTGCGTATGTTCCTGCAAACCGGATGCGATAATCTGTCTGACCGCAAACCGCTGGATTGAAATCGGCGTTGTCCCACTGCCGGGGTTTCCATGATGCGAGCGCGGTCAGACCAGGTTGGCCGCTGCGTTCGCATGTTGCCGGCCATTGTTGCGCCCCATACTAAACAAGAACACAGACCCACAATTTTACACATCGCCGATCGCTATCGCTGCCGGCTTCACATCCGTCGCCCGTGGCGCGCGGCCTGCTATCCGCGTCAGATAATGCCGATCGCCTTGCCTGCCCGTTCGAACATACCCAGGATGGTCCGCACTTCTTCTTCTGTGTGTTCCGCGCACAGCGAACAGCGCAGCAAGGTCATGTTCGCCGGTGTGGCAGGCGGACGTGCCAGATTTACATAAAGCCCTTCATTCAGCAGCGCCTCCCACATGGCAGCACCCTTTTCGAGGTCGGGCATAATAACTGCAATGATCGCGCTTTGCGCTTCCGCAGTTCCCAATTGGAAACCCAGATCGCGCAAACCCTGATGCAGGTTGCGCGAGTTTTCCCACAAATGCGCGCGCTTGTTGGACCCTTGCATCAATTTGCGAATACTGGTGGCGGCAGTGGCAACAACGCTTGGCGGCAGGCTCGCGGTAAACACATAGGGCCGGCAAACCAGCCGCATGATTTCAAACTTGGGGTGGTTGGAAACGCAGAAACCGCCGACCGTTCCGACGCTTTTGGAAAAAGTGCCGATGATGAAATCGACATCGTCCATTACGCCGACAGCTTCCGCAACGCCGCGGCCGTTTTCACCGATGAAGCCCATCGAATGCGCTTCATCGACCAGCACCATCGCGCCGTTTTCCTTGGCGATGCGGACCATTTCCTTCAGCGGCGCGACATCGCCCAGCATCGAATAGACACCTTCGATCACAACCAGCTTGCCCGCGCCTTCGGGAATGCGTTTCAGGCGCTTTTCCATCGCTTCGATATCGTTATGCTTGAAGGGAACGATCTCGGCGTTGCCCATCGCGCAGCCATCCCAGATGCTGGCATGGCTATCGATATCCAGAACGACATAATCGCCCTTGCCCGCGATGGTACTGATAATGCCGAGGTTGGCCTGATAGCCGGTGGAAAAGACCATCGCATGGTCCATCCCGTAAAATTCCCGCAGCGCATCCTCGCACTCTTTATGTCCCTGATACGTCCCGTTCAGCACGCGGCTGCCGGTGGTTCCGGTGCCGAAATCGGCCAGCGCCTGCTTTCCCGCCGCAACGACATCGGGGTCAAAGGTCATGCCCATGTAATTGTAGGTGCCCAGCAAAATCGTGTCGCGGCCATTACAGATCGCGCGCGTTGGAGAAAGCACCTGCTCCATCACCAGACTGAAAGGATCGGTCAGGCCGCCTTCCAGCAAGGCCCTGCGCTGTTCGATTAGCGGATCGAATTTGCTGAACAGATCGGGTGTCCCCCCGTCAAGTTCCTGCGGCTGGTCTGGCTGGCCGATACCTTCGCTCATATTACGCTCAATCGTCCTTCGAATTGCAAACGGCATCAACCAGCTGGCTGTATTTTTCGATTTCCGCCTGCTGGTTCATACTGATGATGATATCGAACTCGTCCTCGATCGCCGCAACGAAGTCCATGACCGTCAGGCTGTCAAATTCCAGATCGCCGGCAAATGTCGTGCCGTCACTAATGTCGATTTCCTTCTTGTTGAAGGGTGCGATTAATTCGCGGATGGTGGCGTCAACTTCGGCTCTGTCCATGATGGGCGGCTCCTAATTATGATTTACGGCGCAAAAGCGGCCAGTGAAGATGAATGTCAAGCGAACGGGCCGTAACTATTCTTCCGGCACCGGCGCAGGAAGCAGCGCTTTGACCGCTTGCATGAACGGCCCGATACTCACCGGCTTCGCCAGATATCCTTCCGCGCCGGCATCGCGAATGCGGTCCTCGTCGCCCTTTCCGGCATAGGCTGTGACAGCCAATATCGGGATTGATCGAAGCGACGCATCGCTTTTGATAGCGAGGATAAGGTCAAGACCGGATATCTCGGGAAGCTGGATATCCATGATAACAAGGTCGGGTGCAAAACTCCGTGCGGCGGTGATTACGGCATTGCCATCGCCTACCGGCTCCACCTCCATCCCGTTCGCACGCAAAACATCGGTGAACAATTTGCGGTTAAGGTCGTTATCCTCGACAACAAGTATTCTCTTCGCCATGGCCAGCTCTTTATGGCCGACACGGGACGCTGACAATTCACCAGGGTAAACCTTCCCCCGCTACCAACGATCCGCACGTGCTCGCTCTGTCGGTGCTGGGCTGGGTACTGGCAGACGATGACCGCGCCCAGCGCCTTCTTGCCCTGACCGGGCTGACTCCCGAAATCTTGCGCGACAGCCTGGCTGAAACATCGGTCCAACTGGCTGTGCTGGATTTTCTGTGCAGTCACGAGCCGGACCTTGTCGCAGCAGCCACAGCGCTGAACATCGGCCCTTCCGAAATCGCCATCGCGCGGGAAAGATTAACTGCATGACCCGCCCGTTATTGATTACCGACTGCGATGAAGTGCTGCTGCACATGGTCAGCCATTTCAAGACGTGGCTTGATGAAGAACAGGATGTGACCTTCAAGATGGACGGGGGCGATTTTGCAAACGCTCTGCGCTGCAAGGATAATGACAAACCTGTCGAACAGGCAGAGATCTGGCGGCTGCTAAACCGGTTTTTCGACACCGAAATGGATCGCCAAACCGAAATACCGGGAGCGTCGGGCGCATTGTCGGTCATCGGCGAGAACGCTGACGTGGTGGTTCTGACCAATCTGCTCGATCATCGCCGCGATCAACGTTCGGCACAGCTTGCCGGACACGGAATTCATGTCCCGGTTTTCACCAACCAGGGCCCCAAGGGTCTGGCAATCCGCGCCATTATCGAAGAATACTCCCCCAACCGGGCTGTTTTTGTCGATGATCTGGCGCAGCATCACGCTTCGGCTGCGAAGGAAACCCCGCAAGTGGGCCGATTGCACTTTGTTGGCGAACCATCGCTGGCCGCGCATATACCCTGCGCTCATGAAGCGGGCGATGCGGATGCCAGGATTGATCGCTGGGACGAAGCTCTGCCATGGTTGCTGGACAAATTACACCAAGAGGATGCGTAATGACGATTGAAGAAAAGCTGGCCAGTTTAGGTATCGTTTTGCCGCAACCGGCAGCGCCCGTCGCAAGCTATGTCGCTGCGGTAGAGCATTCAGGCGTCCTATATGTCTCCGGGCAGTTGCCGTTTGTCGGCGGAAATCTGATAACCGGCAAGTTGGGAGATGACACCAGCCTCGAACACGGCATCGATGCCGCGCGCGCTTGCGGATTGATGATCCTGGCACAGGCCAAGGCAGTGTTGGGCTCGCTTGACCGGGTGGAGCGGGTGATAAAGCTGGGCGGATTTGTCAATTGTGTGCCCGATTTTACCGACCAGCCCAAAGTCATCAATGGCGCATCCGATCTGATGTTCGAGGTGTTTGGTGACGCCGGGCGCCATGCCCGCGCTGCGGTCGGCGTGCCGGCTCTGCCGCTGGGCGCGGCAGTCGAAGTCGATGCAATAATTGCTGTCAGTGCCGGGTAAATCCGGATTTCCATTGGCTGATACAGGCACAGATCCTGGCTGGATGCGCGAATGGAAATTTGCCCACCGTGGTCTGCATTCATCCGGGATTCCCGAGAACTCGCCTGCGGCATTCGATGCCGCCATCGAGCGGGGCATGGGCATTGAATGCGATATCCAGCGCAGTAGCGATGGCCGCGCCGTTGTCTTCCACGATTGGGAACTGGACCGGCTTACCCGCGAGAGCGGACCGGTGGCCGCAAGAACATCAATCCAGCTGGCCGCCATTGGTTTATCCGGCGGTGACGATACGATACCGACCCTTCGCAAGACGCTCGATCAAGTGGCGGGCCGCGTTCCCTTGCTCATCGAAATAAAATCGAAGTCGGATATGAAGGTCAGTCCGCTATGCTTGCCTGTCCGGCACGCGCTCGAAGGATATCGCGGGCTTCATGCCATCATGAGCTTCGACCCGCGCATCCCGCGCTGGTTTGCCAAACATTCACCGCTCACGCTGCGCGGATTGGTGGTCACGGAAGAGCATGGCAAATCGCTTGCTGCGCGGATCAAGCGCGAACTTGCGTTTCGCCACGCGGCACCGCAATTTCTGGCTTATGATATTCGCGATCTGCCAAGCCCGTTCGCTGCAGCAAAGCGCAACGCCGGCTATCCGGTCGTAACTTGGACGGTGCGAACAGCTGAACACGTCCGCCGCGCACGGGACCATGCCGATGCTCCGATTGCCGAGGGGGATGGTGCCGCGTGAGCGCAAATTCCGCAACGGACAGTATCTTTACTGCCAAATTGGCGCCGGCGGTTGGCGATTTGCCGCAAGCCGAATGGGATGCTCTTTGCGGCGGTGCCAATCCGTTCATGTCACACGCGTTTCTGACTGCACTTGAGGAATCCGGCAGCGTCGGGCCGGGGACGGGGTGGAGCCCTGCACCGATTGTAATCGAAGGGCCCGGCGGCAAGCTGGCTGCTGCGCTACCCGCCTATGTCAAGAGCCACAGCCAGGGCGAATATGTTTTCGATCATAGCTGGGCTGATGCCTGGGAAAGGGCCGGAGGGAGCTATTACCCCAAGCTTCAGATTTCTGCACCGTTCACTCCGGCAACCGGCCCTCGCATTCTGCTTTCCGACGAAAAATACGCTGTTCCGCTTTTGAAGGCGGCCGAGCAATTGTGTCTCCAGCACGGGTTCTCGTCTGCTCACGCGACCTTTATCGAGCCGGCGCAACTCGAACTGTTCGAGCAGGCAGGCTGGCTTGCCCGCAGTGACATCCAGTTTCACTGGACCAATCGCGGCTACGGGGATTTTGAGGCGTTTCTGGCTGCCATGTCATCGCGTAAACGCAAGGCCGTTCGTAAAGAACGCGCGGCGGCGCAGCACGGCATTTCAATCGAACGCCTGACAGGCGACCTGATCTTGCCCGAACATTGGGAAGCGTTCTGGGACTTTTACCAGGATACCGGCGCGCGAAAATGGGGCATCCCCTATTTGACGCGCGACGCATTCGACCTGTTTTCCCGCAAGATGGGCGACCGGTTGATGCTGATACTGGCCAGCGATAGGGGCGTGCCGATAGCAGGCGCGCTCAATTTTATCGGCGCCGACACACTTTATGGCAGGTATTGGGGATGCAGTCTGGATAAACCGTATCTGCATTTTGAACTATGTTACTATCAGGCAATCGATGCCGCTATCGAACTGGGCCTGAGCCGGGTCGAGGCGGGCGCCCAAGGTGGCCACAAACTCGCCAGGGGATACGAACCCGTCCAAACATGGTCCGCCCATTACATCGCCGATACCGGCTTTCGGTCAGCGGTCGCCGACTTTCTGGTCAGCGAACGCGAAGGCGTGGCTGACCATGCGTTTCGGCTTGGCGACCATACACCTTTTAAAAAGAGTTGATCAGGCGACCTTCCGCGCAACGGAAGCAAGCCATTCGCGGGCCCTGCGCTGCGCTTCGGCAATTTCGCGCGCTGTCATCTCGTCGGAAATATCCGCGCGGCACCAGGTCGCTTCTTCGTGACCCTTCGATGCGGCCAGATTAAACCATTTATGCGCTTCGATCAGATCACATTCTGCCCCGTGACTGCCGGTGGAAAATGCGACCCCCAAATCATAGTAAGCTCCGCTATCGCCCTGCGCTGCTGCAGCAAGGCACCGTGCGACCAACATATCGGTGCCGGCCGTGCCGGCTAGTGCCGCATCTTGCGTAATGATTTTGACGAGTTGCATTTATCTTTCCCCCTGTTTTCAGCGATCCTCCCGGGCCGCTGTCAGGAAACAACATTCGCGCCATTATGGTCAATAAATGGTTAACATTGTTTCTGCTTTATGGCGAAAGAGGGCCGAAACCCGCACAAAACCAGGCTTTCACCGGGTTAAATTTCTCGACGGTTAACATATCAGACTATTGCCGCTTGTGCCTGAATTGTCTGCGTTCTATAGGCCCGCGCCATACGCAGGACCGCAAAAGCCAGTGACGGATCGAGGCGGCAAAGATCGTCCGGCCACACGGGAAGACTAAAGGATGTGATTGCACCGATGGGCACTTTGTTGACCGATGACGTAGATATCCTCGCCAAGGCGAAAAGCGCGCTAGATACGGATTATGTACCGAGCGATGACGAGGATTATATGGGCGAGCAGCAGCGTGATTATTTCCGCGAATTATTGCTTGCCTGGAAAGACACGATTCTGGCGTCAGCCAACGCGACGCTCCAGTCGCTCCAGGATGCGCCGATCCGCGAACCGGATCTGAATGATCGCGCTTCCAGCGAAACGGAATGGGGTATCGAACTGCGTACGCGTGACAGGCAGCGCAAGCTGGTCACAAAGATAAATGCCGCGCTGCGCAGGATTGACGAAGGCGAATATGGCTATTGCGAAGTCACCGGTGATCCCATTGGGCTGAAGCGACTGATCGCTCGTCCGGTTGCAACCATGACAGTGGAAGCACAGGAAGCGCATGAGCGCCGCGAGAGAAGCAGCCGCGACGACTGATAGCGCCGGTTAAGCATTCTTTAGCGCTTGATCTGATATGGCCTTTGGCCAGCGGGGCTGCGCGGAATTCCGGTCAGTTACCACGGGTTTATCACGCGAATGCTGGAGCAATCATGAGCGCCGTCGAAACAAGACATATACCGCGGGACAGCCTGTTTCTGGCTGCCGATGTGCGGTTTGACGGGATGCCTGACACTTACCGGGTCAAAGTTCGCAATCTCTCGCCGGGCGGCATGATGGCAGAAGGCAGCGTCCCCGTCAGTCGCGGCGCCCAGCTGCTGGTCGATCTGCGCAATGTCGGGACGGTCGAAGGATCGGTCGCATGGGTCCAGGACAACCGGTTCGGAATTGCGTTCACCGACGAAATCGACCCCGGATTGGCTCGCGAGCCTGTGAGCGGAAATGCCGCGGGCAAGGCTGCTTATCCTTCCCGGCCGGTTAAATTGGCGCGCGGTCCTGACAATGCGGACAGCCTCCGCAAGATTTGAACGATTGCCGCTGACCTGCCGCGCCGGCATGTGCTAGTGTCGCGCCCATGGCGCGTTTTTTCTCAGCACTTGGAATTTTGGCGCTTCTCGCCGCATTGCCGGGCTGTGACGGGGCGCGGGATGACGGCATCGTCGATGCCGTCATTATCGGCGATCCCGAATCGATGTTCGATCCCGGCTTGCGGCTTTCGGCGCCAGCCCAATTGTTACGCGGCGCAACCACCGAAGGCCTGGTCGCATTCGATGCGTCGGGCGAAGTCGTACCTGCGCTGGCAGACCGCTGGATCGTTACAGATGACGGGCAAAGCTATATTTTCAGGCTGCGCGACGGTGAATGGGCAGGCGGGACAGCGCTGACCAGCGAGACCGTCAAAACAGCCCTCACCCGCGCCATCGCGGGCCTTCGCGGCACATCACTCGGGCTGGATCTAGCACCGGTTACCGAAGTGCGGGCGATGACGGGGCGTGTAGTCGAAATCCGGCTGGAAGGGCCGGTTCCCGGGCTATTGCAGCTTCTGGCGCAGCCTGAACTGGGGCTGCGCCGGAATGCGTCGGGCGTGGGGCCGATGGCGCTGGAGCGAAAAGGCGATGCCGCCGAACTGACCATGTTGCCGCCCGATATGCGCGGCCTGCCCATGCGCGACGACTGGGAAGAATATTTCGAGCCAATCCGGGTCACTGCGGCGTCGGCCGACAAAGCCATCGCGCAATTCGATAGCGGCGCAGCAGACATTGTCCTGAATGGCCGGATATCCTCGCTTTCTCTGGCCGATACGGGCGCCCTATCCCGCGGCACGGTCAGGCTGGACGCGGCAGTGGGTTTGTTCGGTCTGCGGATAAAAAGCAGCAAGGGCTTCCTGTCAGAAGCGATCCAGCGCGAGGCGATAACGCTTGCGATCGACCGGACTGCGCTGCTCGAGCCGTTCAACATCGGCGGCTGGGTAGCCACAACCAGAGCGGTCGCACCCGATCTTGATGGTGAAGTCGATACCGGCGCCGAACGGTGGCCGGATCTATCCATTGAGCAACGGCAGGCGATTGCCTTGCAGCGTGTGGAGCGATGGCGTGCCGCCAATGGTGGCAATTCGCCGCGGCTGAAAATTGCCTTTCCCGCAGGGCCCGGAAGCGAACTGCTTTTCAGCCAGATCAGAAAAGATCTTGCCGCTGCCGGTATCACCAGCGAGCTCGTGACGCAGGAAGATCAGGCAGATCTGGTGTTGGTTGACAGGCTGGCCCGGTTTGCCAGTCCGCGGTGGTTTCTGAACCAGTTCAATTGCAGCCTGAACCTGGGCCTGTGCTCGCCAGAAGTCGATGCGCTGGTGCTTGATACGATCAGGGAAGCCGATCCGGGCCGGCGCGATGCAATTCTGCGCGAGGCCGAAGCTGTGCTGAATGCTTCGAACATATATATCCCTTTCGGAGCGCCGATCAGATGGTCGCTTGTGCGCGGAAATATCACGGGTTTTATCAATAACAGATGGGGTTTGCACCCCTTGCCGCCACTGGCAAATCGCCCCATTTAAGCGGGTAGGGAGAATTTCATGGAGCAACCTGACCGCCCCCGTCCGATGGGTTTCGAGCTGCCGGTCGGCAATGATATCCAGTCAGTCCGCAAGCGGATCGAGACAATGGAGCGATTGCTGGAACGAAGTTTTCATGTACCCGGAACGAAAATTCCCGTCGGCCTGGATTCGCTGGTCGGTCTAGTCCCGGTGGTCGGCGATATAGTGACAGCTGTAATGGGAATGTATCTGGTGTGGGAAGCGAAGAATATCGGCCTCCCAAAATGGAAATTGTGGCGGATGGCCGGGAATGTCGGGGTCGATTCGCTACTTGGCGCTGTCCCTCTTGCAGGCGATGCGTTCGATTTTCTCTACCGGTCCAACTCGCGCAATCTGCGGATCGTCAGAAAGCATCTCGACAAGCATCATCCCGAAACAAGGGTTATCGAAGGGTGACCACACACTGGCAGGCATGATAGCGACTATTATATGTCAACAGATGTCACATATTCCGGATACCTTGCTCTGGAGAAAGTTCTTTCGGCGCAGCATCCCGCGTCCGATGCGCACGACGAGATGTTGTTCATTATTGTGCATCAGGCCAGCGAACTTTGGCTGAAACTGTGTTTGCACGAATTGAATGCTGCGCGAGAAGCCATTATCGCCGACAGTGTCAGGCCAGCCTTCAAGATGCTCGCCCGAGTGGCGCGGGCGCAAAACCAGCTCATTCATAGCTGGGAAGTCCTCAGCACCATGACACCGCATGATTATTCGCTGGTCCGGCCATTTCTGGGCACTTCCAGCGGTTTCCAGTCATCGCAATACCGGTTGATGGAGTTCCTGCTTGGCGGGCGCAATCCCGATATGGTGACGATGCATGAAGCAACTCCTGAAGTCGCCGACATGCTCCGCGCCGAGATGCACCGCCGCAGTCTGTATGACGAGGCTATCCAGCTTCTGGCCCGCCGGGGTTTCGACATACCGCAGGCCATTCTTGGCCGCGACTGTGCGGCCCCGTGGGAAGCATCTGACGAGGTCGAGGCAGCATGGGCCGTAATTTACCGTGATCCGCAGAAATACTGGGATTTGTACGAGCTGGCTGAAAAGCTGGTCGATCTCGAGTATCATTTCCAGCGGTGGCGCTTCGGCCATATGAAAACTGTGGAGCGGATTATCGGCTTCAAGCGCGGCACCGGCGGCACATCCGGCGTGGGTTACCTCGAAAGCGTACTTAAAAAGGGCTTCTTCCCCGAACTGCTTTCGGTACGCACCGCCATATGAAACAGCGTATCTGGGATATTTCGCAGCGGTTACACCCGGGTGTGCCGGTATGGCCTGGCGACACGCCTTTTGGCGGGGAACAAACTTGGAAGATGGCGGACGGCTCTCCGGTCAATGTGTCGCGGCTGACGCTTTCGACGCATACCGGCGCTCATGCTGATGCGCCGCTGCATTATTCGCAGGACGGTGCCGATATCGCTTCGGTCGATCTGACGCCTTATCTCGGCAAATGTCTGGTGGTGGATGCGCGCAAGGCGGTCGGCCTGATCCAGGAATCAGACCTGCCCAACCTTCTGGGCATCACCCGGATACTTCTGCGGACTTACGAACGGTTTCCGCATACGCAATGGGAGGAAGACTTTACCGCCATTTCGCCCGAAGCCATCCGCTGGCTGGCGATGCATGGTGTCACGCTGATCGGTATCGACACCCCTTCGATTGATCCGCAAAACTCCAAATCGATGGATGCCCATAATGCAGTTTTGCGCGCGGATATCCGCGTCCTTGAAGGCCTTGTGCTCGATGATGTGGAGGCCGGCATTTACGAACTGATCGCGCTGCCGCTGCCGATCGAAGGCGGTGATGCTTCGCCGGTCAGGGCTGTATTGAGAGAGCTTCCATGACTGACCTCGCTATGGCCCGAAAACTCGACGCTGCCGATCCGCTGGCGAAATATCGCCAGCTTTTCTCGCTGCCCGAAGGGATTATCTATCTTGACGGAAATTCTTTGGGCGCCTTGCCCAACGCTGCGCCTGGCCGGATTGAAGAAACCGTCCGGAAGGAATGGGGGCAGGGGCTGATCCGCAGTTGGAACGATGCGGACTGGATTACCGCGCCGCAGCGGGTCGGAGGCAAAATCGCTCCGCTTATCGGCGCCGCAGCCGGCGAGGTTATTGTCGCGGATTCCGTGTCGGTGAACCTGTTCAAACTGATTGCTGCGGCATTGGCCATGCGTCCGGGGCGCAAGACCGTACTTTCAGAACCGGGTAATTTTCCCACTGATCTCTATATGATACAGGGTCTTGAGGCGCAGGGACTGGCAGTACAGAAAACCGCTGCACATGGTGATCTGGAGGGAGCGCTTGATGATGACACCGCGCTGCTGCTGCTTACGCACGTACATTACAAAACCGGACGAATGCATGATATGGCGCAGCTGACCAGGGCGGCTCACGCTGCCGGTGCGCTGGTGTTGTGGGACCTTTCGCACAGTGCAGGCGCGGTCGAAGTTGATCTTACAAATGCCGGCGCAGATTTCGCGGTCGGGTGCGGCTACAAATACCTCAATGGCGGACCGGGCGCGCCCGCTTTTGCCTATGTCGCAGAGCGTCATCACCGCGAATTGCAGCAACCGCTAAGCGGCTGGATGGGGCACAAGGAGCCGTTTGCGTTCGATGATCGATATGTTCCCGCTGCCGGCACAGCCCGGTTGCTGGCGGGCACACCGCATATCATCGGGCTTGCAGCGCTGGAGGTCGGGGTTGAAATTGCGGCGGAAATCGGCGCGCGAGCCTTATGGAAAAAATCGCGGGATATGAGCGAATTCTTTCGCGCTGCCGTGCACCGTTTGCTCCCCGAACTTGAACTGGCGAGCCCGCCTGACCCCATGTCTCGCGGCAGCCAGATCTCATACCGGCTAGAACAGGCTTACCCGATTTGTCAGGCCCTGATCGCTCGCGGCATCATTGGCGATTTTCGCGACCCCGATATCCTGCGGCTCGGGTTTGCGCCGAGTTATCTGACGTTCGAGGATATCATGAACGCGGCAGACGGCCTGTCGCAGGTTATTCGATCCGGCGAATGGCAGCGCGCGGAATTTTCGCAGCGCAGCGCGGTCACCTAGGCTTCCAGTTCCACATCCCAGTAAAGCCAGTCGCGCCACGTTTCATGCAGGAAATGGGGCGGGAACGCTCTGCCTCTTTCCTGCATCTGCCAGCTTGTCGGCCGGATGGGTTCGCGCAAAATGCTCATTTTCGCCTGTTGGGGCGTCCGTCCGCCCTTTTTCATATTGCACGGCGCACAGGCTGTCAGGATATTCTCCCACGTCGTTTTCCCGCCCAGACGGCGCGGTACGACATGGTCGAACGTCAGATTTTGGGGACTGCCGCAATATTGGCAGCAAAACCGGTCGCGCAAGAATACGTTGAACCGCGTGAATGCGGGAAACTGGCTGGGCCTGACATATTGCCGCAAGGCTATGACCGAGGGTATCGGCATATCGAGCGAGGGGGAATGGACCGCCCTGTCATAGCTTTCGATGACATCGACCCGCTCCAGAAAGACCGCCTTTATCGCGGTCTGCCATGGCCACAAGCTGAGCGGATAATAAGATAGCGGTGTGTAATCTGCATTGAGCACCAGTGCCGGGCAGCTTTCGGGGCTACGCGTTGGATCTTCATTGGCGCTACGAAATCGGGCAGCGCGCTCAATCAGGTCTGCCTTGAACAAAGTTCGGATACCTCTCTATTGACGGCAAGGAACATGAAGCATCCTATAGCGTCAAGTCTGTGACAGGGGCGCAATCCACAAGGATCTGCATTTCCCGGGCCGGAAATCAAGAAGGAGTAAGCCGCTTGGTCGTCACACGATTTGCTCCCAGTCCCAATGGCGCGCTTCATCTGGGTCATGCGTTTTCGGCAATAATCGCGCATGATTTGGCGCGCGAGGCAGACGGAAAATTTATCCTGCGGATCGAAGACATCGACGGCGCGCGAAGCAGGCCTGAACTGGCCGGAATGTTCCGTGATGACCTGCGGTGGCTCGGGCTGGACTGGGACGAGGTGCCCCCGCAATCCGCCCGCATCGAAAGGTATGATGCGGCAGGCGCCGTGTTGAAGAAGCGCGGCCTGTTATATCCGTGCATCTGCACCCGCTCAGAAGTGCTGGCTGCGTCAATTGCGTCAGGGCCCGACGGCCCGGTTTATCCCGGTACCTGCAAAGGCCGCGATGTGCCTGCGTCCGGGCCGGTGGCATGGCGAATGGATGTTCAGCGGGCGCTGGCCGAATGCCCGCCATTGACATGGCATGATAGGCTGGCGGGGACCCAGGAATGTAAGGCCGCAGAAGCAGGTGACGTTGTCCTGTTTCGCAAAGATGCGCCTGCAAGCTATCATCTGGCGGCGACAATCGATGACGCCGATGACGGGGTGACGCTGGTAACCCGCGGCGCCGATCTGTTTGCTGCCAGCCACATTCACCGTCTGGTTCAGAAATTGCTCGGCCTGGCTGTTCCCACCTGGTATCATCACGATTTGCTGCTGGACGAAAGCGGCCAAAAACTGGCCAAAAGCAGGAACTCGCCGTCGCTTGCAGACCGGCGGCTGGGAGGCCAGGACGGAAAAAAACTGGCTGACCGGTTACGATCGCGCAACTTCCCCGCTGGCATTTCGCCGGGTCGACCCTAAATAGGGCTCATGAACACAATCCTCACCATAGTTATCGTGATCCTTGCGGTCATGGTTGTCGTCAGCCTTGTCCGCGGAATCATTGCATTTATGCAAAGCACGAAAATCGATCTCGAGACTGGCGAAGGCCAGGACGCCAGTGATATGCAGCTTAAACAAAACCAGGCCATGTTCGCCCGGATAAAATATCAGGCATTGGCTGTTGTCGTCGTTGGCATATTGTTGATGCTGAACAGGTAATTTCCGGAACCGACAATTGGTAAAGCTGAACAAGATCTACACCCGAACCGGCGACGATGGCTCGACCGGACTGGTTGATGGTTCGCGCTGCCCGAAATATTCGGCGCGGATCGAGGCAATCGGCGCGGTAGACGAGGCGAACAGCATGGTCGGTTTCGCCGCAGTCGCGCTGGGGGGTGCGCACCGCGAGGCGCTTATCCGCATTCAAGACGATCTGTTCGATCTTGGCGCCGATCTTGCGACGCCTGCTGACGATAACGAAGATTTCAAGCCGTCCGAAATGGTGCTGCGAATTATCCAGTCGCAGGTGGACTGGCTCGAACAGGCAATCGATCGATTGAATGCAGATCTGGAGCCGCTCACAAGTTTCGTTTTGCCCGGTGGAAGCGAGGCCGCGGCGCGTACGCATCTTGCGCGCGCTTCCGTGCGCCGGTCGGAACGGTCGGTGATGGCACTCGCCGATGCGGAGCCGGTTAACCCGGCAGCGCGGGCATATATCAACCGGCTTTCGGACTATCTGTTCGTCCTTGCCCGGGTGTTGAATAATAATGGCGTGGCCGATGTAAAATGGACACCCGGCGCAAATCGATAACCCCTCTGGCAATCGCTGCGCCCTGTCGCTAGGGCCAATGCTGCAACTGCGAAGAGGGAATACCAATGAATATCGTCGGAATTATCGGTGCGGGCCAGATGGGCGCAGGCATCGCGCAGAGCGTGGCGCAGGCGGGGATGCAGGTGTTGCTTGCTGACGTCGATATTGCCATCGCCGAAAAATCCAAAACTGGGATCGAAGGCGCACTCGGCAAGCTGGTGGCCAAAGGCAAAATTGAAGTTGCCGCAGCGGACGCGACGTTGAACCGCATCAGGCCGGTTGCCGACTATGCGCCCATGGCAGATGCCGAACTGATCATCGAGGCGGCAACCGAGAAAGAGCCGATCAAACAGGCCATTTTTGCCGAGGCCGGAAAAGTGCTTGGCCCCGATGCCATTTTGGCGAGCAACACCAGTTCGATCCCGATTACCCGGATGGCGAACCATTCGCCTGATCCGGCACGTTTCATCGGGCTCCACTTTTTCAATCCGGTCCCGATCATGGGTTTGATAGAAGTCATTCCGGGCCTCGCGACAGCGCCGGAAACCACAGAAAGGATGCGTGCCTTCGCGGGCAAGCTGAACAAGCAGGTTGTCGAAGTGCAGGACGAACCGGGATTTGTCGTCAACCGCATCCTGCTTCCGATGATCAATGAAGCGGTATTTGTTCTGGGGCAGGGCACTGCCAGTATCGAAGATATCGACAAAGGTTGCCGAATCGGGCTCAATCACCCGATGGGGCCGCTGGAACTGGCCGATTTCGTGGGTCTGGACACATGTCTCGACATTGTGATGGTGCTCTATAATACGACTGGCGACAGCAAATATCGCCCCGCGCCACTGCTTGTGAAATATGTCGAAGCGGGCTGGCTCGGCCGCAAGACCGGGCGCGGATTTTACGACTACACCGGCGAAAGTCCGGTTCCGACCCGCTAATTCTCGGAACGGGTTTCCTGCGCCGACCGTTGCGTTGGCAAAGGAGATAAAAATGTCGAAAGCATCAAAAAAAGAGTCCGGCGGCGAAAGTCAGGAAGCGCGCCAGGCAAACCTTGCCCCCGAAACGCACAATGACGAGCAGGACGACCACCGCTCGCAGGCGCAGGAAGTTGCGCAACAGGCCCGCGACCTGACCGAAGAGACAGCTAGCCCGACGGAAAGCACAAAAGACAAAAACTCATCGGGACTATTGGGCGATTCCACGCAGGACGTGATCGACCATATGCGCGATATGGAATGTTCGGGCCGGATTGATATGGGCGCGTTCGAGGGCGAGCCAAATCATGACGACAATGTCGATAAGTACGGCAAGCGCAGCAAACCTGATGGTCTGCCTGGTGACGGTAGCTAGGTGACGACGCTTTTGCGCAGCAGCCATAAAGCAATTACCAAAATCGCCGCGCCGCTGGACACGATATAACTGAGCCAGCGCATATGCAGCGTTCGAGGCGCCTTTACATCGTGGGTGTGGAGGCGCTCCATGCTTTTGCAGGCGTTACGCTGGGCTGACCACGCGACGATACCGCCGATTATGATAAATACCGTTGCGATAGCCTTAGCCAGCCACGGCGGGTCGAAATCGCCGAAAACCGCCCGAAAGCCCAAGCCGATGCCAATGGCTGCAAAGGCCGTTCTGAGCCAGCCGGCATAAGTGCGTTCGGTTGCCTGTACTGTCCGATCCTCTGCCCAGTCGGTGCGCTCTTCGGCAAAATCGGTGCGCTTCTCGGCAAGCTCGTTCGAACTGGGAAATTCCTCACTCATTCGCTTTGGATAGCCGATCCCGGCTTGCTTGCACAGACAGCTATTTTTCGGCGTCGCGCTTCAATTCATATAGCAATTCAAGCGCTTCACGCGGTGCAAGCGCATCGATATCGAGCTCTTCCAGTCTTGCGCGCAATATATCCGGTTCATCACTGGTGGCTTGCGCAGAGGCAGCGAATAACGGCAAATCCCCAAGGCCCGCCGCCAGCCCCCCGGTGTCCGAACGGTTTTGTTCGAGCCGGTTCAGTACCGAACGCGCGCGGCTGACCACCGCCGGCGGAACACCCGCCAGCTTCGCCACCGCCAAACCATAACTTCGATCTGCCGGACCTTTTGAAAGTTCGTGCAGCAACACCAGATCGCCCTTCCACTCGCGGGCGCGGACGTGATGCAGCGACAGGGCATCACAGCTTTCGGCCAGCCGCGAAAGTTCGTGATAATGGGTCGCGAACAAACACCGGCACCGGTTGGTTTCATGCACCGCCTCGACCACTGCCCAAGCCAGTGCCAATCCGTCATAGGTCGAAGTGCCGCGCCCGACCTCGTCCAGAATCACAAAACTGCGTTCGGTAGCCTGGCTCAGTATCGCTGCGGTCTCGACCATTTCGACCATGAAAGTCGAACGGCCTTTGGCAAGATTGTCCGAAGCGCCGACACGGCTGAACAATCGGTCAACCAGACCGATCCTGGCAGCTGTGGCCGGAACAAAGCCGCCAGCCTGAGCAAGCAGCACGATGAGGGCATTCTGGCGCAAAAATGTTGATTTGCCGCCCATGTTGGGCCCGCCGATCAGCCATAGCCGGTCATCCTCTGAAAGTTTGCAATCATTGGCT
Source organism: Altererythrobacter aquiaggeris (assembly GCF_037154015.1). NCBI lineage: Bacteria > Pseudomonadati > Pseudomonadota > Alphaproteobacteria > Sphingomonadales > Erythrobacteraceae > Aestuarierythrobacter > Aestuarierythrobacter aquiaggeris. Next base: position 2,494,723 of record NZ_JBANRL010000001.1, on the reverse strand, counting down.
ACGAACCGGTCGCCGCCCGCCGCCAGCGCCGCTTCGACGACCGGGTGGCGGCCGCCGCAGATTTGCAGGCATCGCTCCTCGACGATGTCAGGCGCGCACCAATTACCCTCTGCCGCGCGTTCGGCCTGCCCTGCCGACACATCGATCCGCGCCAGCGCAGCAGCGGTGCGGGCGATCGTCTCGCGCGCTGCAATCACTTCAGCGGTCAGTTCCTGGAAATGCGCCTCCTCGGCAACCAGTGCATGGCCTCCAGCCTCGGTAATCCGCGCGGCCTCCTCATGCAGCCTGACCGAATTGAACCGGACCGCGCCGGCCATCGTCTGGCGGTGGGTGAACCCGCTATCCGCAGTCATCAGCGCATCGCCGTGTTTGGCGGGAACCTCGATGAAATAGCCCAGCACCCCGTTATGCTTGATTTTGAGCGAGGCGATCGCTGTTTCGTCGCGGTAGCGGGTTTCCATCGCTGCAATCGCGCGGCGCGCGTTTCCAGATGTTTGCCGCAATTCGTCGAGCGCCGCATCATATCCTTCGGCGATGAAGCCGCCCTTTGCGCGTTCGGTTGGCGGCGTGAGTACCAGTGCGCGCCCAAGCAAATCGGTCAGCGCGCCGTGACCGCCAAGGCAGGGCAACAATCCGTTCAGCAGCGGCGGGATATCGGGCTTGCCTTGCAGAAAATCGCGTATCCGGCGCGCTTCGGCGAGGCCATCACGCACCTGACCCAGATCACGCGGACTACCCCTGCCGGCAACGATACGCCCCAAGGCCCGGCCGATATCGGGCAATGCGCGCAGCACCTCACGCAGATCTGATCTTAGCAGCGGATCATCATACAGCCAGCGGACCAGTGCCAACCGTGCTTGTATTGCGCCCACATCGGTAAGCGGCGCCGAAAGATCGCCGGCCAACTGCCGGGCGCCCGCTCCCGTCACGCAGCGATCGACCGCTGCGACAAGGCTGCCTTGTCTTCCGCCGGTCTGTGCGGCGAGGATTTCCAGACTGGCGCGCGTCGCTTCATCCATCGCCATATTCGCGTCGCCGTCGCGCGCTGCGGGCGGCAGCAGCAATGGCAGTGTGCCGCGTCCGATATGGTCCAGATAGCTGATCAGACCACTGGCTGCTGCAAGCATCGGGCGTGTGAATGTGCCGAACCCGTCGAGCGTGGACACGCCGTGGATTTTCCTGAGGCGGATTTCACCCTCGTCGCTTGCGAAGCTTTGCGGCGGTCGAGTGACAGCACTTTCGGGGCCCGCATCCCAGCCTTCTGGAGCAACGAGTTCGCTTGCACCCAAGCGCGCCAGAGCAGCGCCGATACCATCGAGACTGCATTCCTCCAGCTCCATCTGGCCGGTAGAAATATCGCAGGCCGCGATGCCGGCCGTGCCGCGCACCTCGCACACCGCGACCAGCATATTTGCGCGGCGCGGTTCCAGCAGCGCTTCTTCGGTCAATGTTCCCGCGGTGACGAACCGCACGATATCGCGTGCCACCAGTGCCTTGTAACCGCCGCGTTTCTTCGCTTCCTCGGGGGTTTCGGTCTGCTCGGCAATGGCGACGCGGCAACCGGCCTTTATCAGCCGTGCCAGATAGCCCTCTGCCGCGTGAACAGGCACGCCGCACATCGGGATCGGATCACCGCTATCCTTACCTCTTGCAGTCAGAGCAATGTCGAGAATGCCGGCTGCCAGTTTTGCGTCATCGAAAAACAGCTCGAAGAAGTCCCCCATCCGGTAGAACAGCAGGCAATCCCCTGCCTCGCGCTTGAGCGCATGATATTGCTGCATCATCGGAGTGGTCTTACCCGCCATAATCTGCTGCGTTAGCGGCCCTTCTTCCGATTCGGGAACCCGTTGGCATACGCTTTCCCCTATCGCCCGCATGGCGGGGTCTGTATGGCAGCCCTCAACGAGGGGATTGCATGTGGCTGACGAAAAAGATCTGAGTTTCACCGAGCGCGAGGCGCTGTTCTACCACAGCACGATCCGGCCAGGGAAAATCGAGATCATCGCATCAAAGCCGATGGCGACCCAGCGCGATCTCAGTCTGGCCTATTCGCCCGGTGTTGCCGCCCCGGTTCAGGCGATTGCCGACGATCCGGCCAGCGCAGCGATTTACACCAGCCGGGCAAATCTGGTGGCGGTCATTTCCAACGGCACAGCCATTTTGGGTATGGGCAATCTGGGGGCACTGGCGTCCAAGCCGGTGATGGAAGGCAAGGCAGTCCTTTTCAAACGCTTCGCGGATGTCGATTCCATAGATATCGAGCTCGACACCGAAGACCCTGACAAGTTCATCGAAGCCGTCGCGCTGATGGAACCAAGTTTTGGCGGCATCAATCTGGAAGATATCGCCGCGCCGGAATGCTTCATCATCGAACAGGCTTTGCGCGAACGGATGAAAATTCCGGTCATGCATGATGATCAGCACGGCACCGCGATCATTGCGGCGGCCGGTCTGCTTAACGCGTGCCATCTGACCGGCCGCGATCTCAAAGATGTCAAAATGGTCGTCAACGGAGCGGGCGCTTCCGCGATTGCCTGCACCGAACTGATCAAGGCGCTGGGCGTACCGCATGGCAATGTGATCATGTGCGACCGCTCCGGCCCGATTTACCGGGGCCGCGGCGACAATATCGACCAATGGAAAAGCGCGCATGCGGTCGATACCGATGCGCGCAGTCTGGAAGACGCCTTGCGCGGGGCCGACATCTTCCTCGGTCTTTCGGCCGCAGGCGCTCTGAAGGCGAGCGATGTCGAGCATATGGCCGATCAGCCGATCATTTTCGCAATGGCCAATCCGGTGCCTGAAATCATGCCCGATGTGGCCAAGGCCGTGAGGCCCGATGCGATTATCGCGACGGGACGTTCCGATTTCCCCAACCAGGTCAACAACGTCCTCGGCTTCCCGTTCATTTTCCGCGGCGCACTGGATGTGCGGGCCACGACGATCAACGAAGAAATGAAAATCGCGGCGGCGCGCGCCATCGCCGAATTGGCGCGCGAAACCGTGCCCGAAGAAGTTGCTGCAGCCTATGGCAAGAACCAGCAGTTCGGCCGCGAATACATTATTCCGGCGCCGTTCGATCCGCGGCTGATGGAGCGGGTTTCCTCCGCTGTGGCAAAGGCCGCGATGGACAGCGGAGTGGCGCAAAGCCCGATCGAGGATTTTGCCGCTTACGCCCATTCGCTCAAAGCCCGGCTCAATCCCACGACTTCGGTGCTGACGCAGGTTTACGAAGATGCAAAGAAGAACCCCAAACGGGTGGTGTTCGCAGAAGCGGAAGAAGAAGTGGTGCTGCGCGCCGCGGTCCAGTTCCGCGATTTCGGGTACGGAACACCCGTGCTGGTTGGCCGCACGCAGAAAGTGATCGAGAAACTGACTGCGCTCGCCGTGGATGATCCCGATAGTTTCGAAATCCAGAATTCGGCAGATTCGGACCTGGTGCCGGCAATGGTCGATTACCTGTACAAGCGGCTGCAGCGCAAAGGTTATACCGAGCGTGATGTCCGCCGCACGGTCAATCAGGAACGCAACGTCTTTTCCGCATTGCTGGTCGCGCTTGGCCACGGCGATGCGATGATTTCGGGTCTGACCCGGCCGTTTGGCCAGACCGCGCGCGAAGTCGGGCTGGTGCTTGATCCCAAAGCAGGCGCGGTGCCGTTTGGCATCCATCTGATGATCGGCAAGAATTACACCGTTTTCCTCGCAGATACGACTATCAACGAACGGCCCAATGCCGAACAGCTTGCCCATATCGCGAAGGAAACCGCAGCGGTGGCGCAGCGTCTCGGCCATCAGCCGCGCGTCGCTTTCCTCAGCTATTCGACGTTTGGCAACCCGTCGGGCAAATGGCTCGATAATATCCGTGATGCGGTGCACATTCTGGACGAGGATGACAGCGTGACTTTCGAATATGAAGGCGAGATGGCACCCGATGCCGCGCTTAATCCGGCGGTTATGCAACGCTATCCCTTCAGCCGGCTGTCCGCACCCGCCAATGTGCTGGTGATGCCGGGGCTTCAATCGGCCAATCTGTCGGCCAAATTGCTGCGCGAACTGGCGGGCAATGCGGTGATCGGCCCGATGCTGATCGGGATGGAAAAACCCGTCCAGATCGCTCCGATGACCGCGATTGCGCCCGATGTTCTGACGCTGGCGGTTCTGGCAGCTGCCGGGGTGGTCAGTTAACCGGTCAGGGTTACACTAGTTACACCCTGTAACTCTGAAAGATGCGAGTTATTCGCTAACATAATCAGTTGCTTAAATGCTACCGGGGGCAGGGTGACAGGTCCCGTGACTGCGCGCAAAAAGCGGTTGGTCCGATTGATGATGTGAAAGAGCCGCGGCTGCAATAGCGCGGAGTTGGCCGGTAGGAAAATGGTGCAGGGTAAATATTTCGCCCCGTACTCGCCCCGCACTCGCCCCGTACTGGCCCCGTACTCGCCCCGTACTTGCCCCGCACTCGCCCCGTACTCGCCCCGTACTGGCCCCGTACTGGCGGCGCCCGCGTTCGACTTATGGCAGACCTATGCTGCCGATTTTGCCCGGCTGTATTTACCGATTGCAATTCCGGATGCCGGGCGTATGAGCCGATTCTCCGACAGGGTTTTTCCGCCGGAATCGAGGGTCTTGCCTGATATGCCTCAATTTAGCCGTGTAAAACCGTTGGAAGCGATCCTTGCTACAGCCGAAAAGAAATCACTCCACCGGACGTTAGGCGCTTTCCAGCTAATGCTGTTTGGCATCGGCTGCGTAATCGGAACGGGCATTTTCGTTTTGACCGCCGCGGGCGCGCAAAAGGCGGGGCCGGGCCTGATGCTGGCATTTGTGATCGCAGGCGGCATCTGCATCGTTGCCGCGCTTTGCTACGCTGAAATTGCTTCGCTTATTCCGGTTTCCGGATCAGCCTACACCTACACTTATGCCACGATGGGAGAATTTCTCGCTTGGACCGTCGGCTGGGCGCTCATCCTGGAATATGCGGTTGCTGCAAGCGCGGTTTCAGTCGGGTGGTCGGGCTATTTTGCCGGGACTATCCTGAATGAATTTCTGGGTATCCATCTGCCGCCATGGCTGGCTGCCGGTCCACTGGCTTTGGGCGGCGCGCCGGGCGGGCTGATAAACCTGCCGGCGCTGGTCATTGCGTTGCTGGTCACCTGGCTGCTGATGCTGGGGACGCGCGAATCGGCGATGTTCAATGCGGTGCTGGTGGTGATCAAGGTGACTGCTCTCACGGTCTTTCTGGTTTTGACGCTCCCTCAGGTAGAGGTAGCCCGCTTCAATCCGTTTCTTCCCGCAGGTTTGTTTGGCGGGTTTGGCAGCGGTGTCGGCGCGGTGGGCGCCGCCGCGACGATATTCTTCGCCTATGTCGGTTTCGATGCAGTTTCGACCGCAGCCGAAGAAACCAAAGACCCGCAGCGCAACGTGCCCATCGGGCTGGTCGGGTCGCTGTTGTTCTGCACCGTCTTTTACGTGTTGGTTGCGGCGGGGGCGATCGGCAGCATAGGCGGTCAGCCGATCATGGGGCCTGGCGGTATTCCGTTCCCTGCCGGTTCAGAAGCGCTGGCTGCACAATGTGCATTGCCGCAATATGCGCAGATGCTGGTCTGTTCTGACGAAGCGTTGGCGCATGTCTTGCGCCAGATCGGGTTCTCGCAGGTCGGAAATATGCTGGGTATCGCGGCCTTCCTGGCACTGCCATCGGTCATTCTGGTGCTGCTTTTCGCGCAAACACGCATTTTCTTCGTCATGAGCCGCGATGGCCTGCTGCCTGAAAAGCTGAGCGCGGTGCATCCCAAATGGAAAACGCCCTATATCGTTACCGCAATCACCGGCGCGGTGGTTGCGGTTGGCGCGGCTTTCCTGCCGGTCGGCCAGCTGGCTGATATTTCCAATGGCGGCACGCTTTATGCCTTTATGATGGTGGCAATTGCGGTGATGATCCTGCGCCGGACGAAGCCCGATCTGAAGCGCGGCTTCCGCACGCCCGCATTATGGCTGGTCGGGCCCGCAACCGTCGCGGGATGTATTTTCCTGTTTGTCAATTTGCCGCTGCTTGCCATGGCTGTTCTGCCGATCTGGGCGGGCGTCGGTCTGATCGTGTATTTCGGCTATAGCCGGTCGCACAGCAGCCTGGGCCGCGGCATCGTCGAAGTGGTTGACGATATCGAAGGCGATCATCTGGCGATCCCGATCAAGGTTGATTGAGCCGCCGCTTCCGCCGCTTCCGGCTGATAGGCGTTAGGCGTTAGGCGTTAGGCGTTAGGCGCCGGCGGTAGCGAAAATACCAGACCTCGTGCCCGAATACATCGCGGGCTTTTTTCTCGTAGCGGGTTTCGCACCAGCCGCCGGGGCGGTTTTGCCAGCTTGCGGGGCCATCGGTCAGCCATCTGAACTGGTGGGTGTGACGGCGCATCACCATCAGCGCGTGGCGCAGATAGATGTCGTGATCGGTGCCGAAACGAAACTCGCCGCCCGGCTTCAGCTTGGCTGCAATCAGATCGAGCGGGCCGTCATTCATCATCCGCCGTTTGGCGTGGCGCGCCTTGGGCCACGGATCGGGGTGCAGCAGATAGATAAAGCTGCAAGCGCCGTCGGGAATGCGCGCCAGCACTTCCAGCGCATCGCCCAGATGCAGCCGCACATTGGTCAAGCCGCCGTCGCGCACATGGCCCAGCGCGCCGACCATGCCGTTGACGAATGGCTCTGCGCCGATGAATGCGTGATCGGGCAGCAGATCGGCGCGGTAGGCCAGATGCTCGCCCGCGCCGATACCGATCTCGAAATGCAGCGGCCTGTCCTGCCCGAACAGCGCTTTGGCGGTGACCGGGCCATCGTCAGGCACAGCGATTTGCGGCAGCAGCGTGCCGAGCAGTTCCTGCTGGCCTTGCCGCAGCGCGCGGCCCTGTGTGCGCCCGTAAAGGCGGTTCAGCGTTGTGGGGTCACCTGGTTTGTTTGCGGACATGGCGCGCGCTTAGAGCGTCTTTTGCCTCGCCTCAAGCGCCGGGCGCGGTGGATCCGCATTGCCTGGCTTTGCTCGCACAAGGTAGCGCGGCGGCCCAAACGCCCGGGTGCCCTATTGGCTGCCGCGATCCGAACCCCGTCCAGATGCTGCGCCCAAACAGAAACACCCCGGAGTTACCCGGGGTGTTTGCTGTTAACTGAAGACTGAAGCTACTTGGGAAATCTGCTCAGGCAGCAACGGCCTGTTCGTCGGGATCGCGCAGCACGTAGCCGCGGCCCCAGACGGTTTCGATATAATTTTCGCCTTCGCATGCGTGGCTGAGTTTTTTACGCAGCTTGCAGATGAACACGTCGATAATCTTGAGTTCGGGTTCGTCCATTCCGCCATACAGGTGGTTGAGGAACATTTCCTTGGTCAGCGTGGTGCCTTTGCGCAAGCTCAGCAGTTCGAGCATGGCATATTCCTTGCCCGTCAGGTGAACGCGGGCGGTATCTACTTCGACGGTTTTGGCATCGAGGTTCACTGCAAGTTTGCCGGTGCGGATGACCGACTGGCTGTGGCCCTTCGAACGGCGAACAACGGCGTGAATGCGGGCAACCAGTTCTTCACGGTGGAAAGGCTTGGTCACGTAATCATCGGCACCGAAGCCGAAGCTGCGGATCTTGCTGTCCATTTCGGCAATACCGGACAGGATCAGAACCGGCGTCTGAACCTTGGCGACGCGCAATTTCTTGAGCACATCATAGCCGTGCATGTCGGGCAGGTTCAGATCGAGCAGGATGATGTCGTAATCATACAGCTTGCCGAGGTCCAAACCCTCTTCACCCAGATCAGTGGAATAGACGTTGAAGCCTTCCGTCGTAAGCATAAGCTCGATGGCTTTCGACGTCGTCGGCTCGTCTTCAATCAACAGCACTCGCATGGGATAATCCCCTTTCACCCATTAAAACCGTAACCGGTCGTCCCTGGCCGGTAACCCCTCCGTAAGAGGTATTGACCTGTATTAACCACACAAGTTCTGAACAGAAAAGGTTAATTTAGAGTAAACCCAGCATTTCCAGCGAGTCGCGCGGTGCTTATTTCATTGCGTCGAGCTTCTTTTGGCGCCTGCGCTGGACGCTGCTGCCGATCCCGATAGCCTCGCGGTATTTGGCCACTGTCCGCCGCGCCAGATCGAAGCCTTTCTTCTTCAGCAGTTCGACCAGCCGGTCGTCGGACAGGATTTTTTTGGCGTCTTCGCGGTCCACCAGATTGCGGATCTCCGCCTTCACCGTTTCGGCCGACACATCGCCGCCGTCGCCGGTCGATCCCACCCCGCTGGTGAAGAAATACTTCAGTTCATAGGTGCCGCGCTCGCAGTGGAGGTATTTGTTCGAGGTAACCCGGCTGACCGTGCTTTCGTGCATTTTGATCGCATCGGCGACGGTTTTGAGCGTCAGCGGCCTCAGCGCGGACACGCCCTTGCGGAAAAACCCGCCCTGCCGCTTCACAATTTCCGCGGCGACTTTCAAGATGGTCTTCTGCCGCTGGTCGAGCGCTTTCAGCAGCCAGTTGGCATCGGTCAGTTTTTCGTTCAGCCAGGCTTTGCTGTCTTTATCCTGACACCCTTCGCGCAATTCCACGTAATAGGACCGGTTGACCACCAGCCGCGGCAGCGTCGCTTCGTTTAGCGCGATTTTCCATCCGTCCGCGTCATCCGCAGCGATCAATATGTCGGGCACAACCGCCTCGCCGCCGCCGCTGGAAAAGCGCAAGCCCGGTTTGGGGTCATAGCTTCGCAATTCGTTGAGCATATCGGCGAAATCTTCATCGTCCACATCGCACATCCGGCGAAGCTGGGCGAAGCTGCCTTTGGCAACCAGATCGAGATTATCGATCAGCCGTGCCATACAGGGATCGTAGCGGTCAGCTTCGCGCGCCTGAAGCGCCAGACATTCGCTGAGCGTGCGCGCCCCAACGCCTGTCGGATCGAGCGACTGGACGACAACCAGCGCGCTTTCCACCTGGCCCGCTTCGACCTTCAGCTGCTCGGCGATATCGCCGGGGCTTGCAGTGAGATAGCCGGCTTCGTCCAGCTGGCCGATCAGATGGCGGGCGATAAACAGTTCTTTGGGCGTAGTGGCGACAGTGCCGACCTGCTGCTCCAGATGCTGTGCCAGCGTGATATCACCTTCGCCGCGCTCGTCGATCGACATGATATCATCCGATCCGCCCGAAGATGCGGCGCTACCCCAGTCGGCATCGCCGGGATTTCTGTCGCCATGCAATGCCTCGGGCGACACATCCAGCGGGCGGTCGCCGTCGCCAGGACCATTTTCGAACAGACTGTCGGTGGCGCTTTCTTCTGCGGAGGACGGCATTTCGCCTGCTTCGGCGGCACGGTCGCCGGTTTCGCCCGCTTCGAGCAGCGGGTTGGATTCCAGTGCATCGCCGATAAAGGCTTCAATCTCGAGGTTGGACAATGCCAGCAGCTTGATCGCTTGCTGCAATTGCGGCGTCATCACCAGAGATTGTGATTGCCTGAGGTCGAGGCGGGGGCCCAGCGCCATGGGTCAGTTGCCGGCTGGACTTTGCATCAGAGTGTAAACCCTTCACCCAGATACAGTCGCCGGACGTTTTCGTCGGCCACAAGATCTTCAGGCGTCCCGGCGAACAGCACTTGCCCGCCATATATGATGCAGGCGCGGTCAACGATTTCCAGCGTCTCGCGGACATTGTGGTCGGTGATTAGCACCCCGATCCCGCGCGTTTTCAGGTCTTTTACCAGATCGCGAATATCGCTGATCGACAGCGGATCGATCCCGGCGAACGGTTCGTCCAGCAGCATGATCGATGGCTTTGCCGCCAGCGCGCGGGCAATTTCGCAGCGGCGGCGTTCACCGCCCGACAGCGCCATCGCGGGGCTGGAACGCAGCCGGGTCAGGCCGAACTCGTCAAGCAGGCGCTCAAGCTCGGCAGCGCGCGTTTGCTTGTCGGGCTCGACCATTTCCAGCACGGCGTTGATATTCTGTTCGACTGTCATACCGCGAAAAATACTGGTTTCCTGCGGTAGATAACCCAGGCCCAAGATCGCGCGGCGATACATCGGCAATTTTGTGACATCTTCGCCGTCCATCAGGATCCGGCCTTCGTCAGGGCGGACAAGCCCCATGATGCTGTAGAAACACGTCGTCTTGCCCGCGCCGTTGGGGCCCAGCAGGCCCAGCACTTCGCCCTTGCCGACAGTCAGCGAAATATCGGTAAGGACAGCACGTTTGTCGTAGCTTTTGGCAATCGACACGACTTCCAGCCCGCCTTGCGGGATGGGCGGCGCAGCGCCTTCGTCCAGGTGGACGTTGTCCTGCAGGGGGGATGTGTCGTCAAATGCGCTCATATGCACAAGTCTAACCGTCATCCAGTCCGCAGGAAACCCGCAATCGCAGAAAACTGGCAGGCTTCGTGCATGGAACGGCAGGATTGCCGCGGGCGGTTTGCACCACGCAGATGGTTTCTGCCCTTGATCACACGGCGACCATCTGTTTTAATCCGGTCTGGAGAGATAAAGAGGAAGCTACGATGGCGAAAACATTGCCACACTCGCATTCCATGGCAGGCAAGGCTGCGGTACCAGCCAAACAGGGCAGGACGCTCGACTGGCGAAAGAAGATCAGCGACCACGTGGCGTGGGGTCTGCTGGTCTATACCGGTCTGCAGATTTTTCTGACGGTCGAATCCATCAAGGGCGAGGGCACCTCGATCCTGCCTTATCTGGCGCTTGTCGTTCTGGTTGGCGGGATAATTCCGGCCTGCCGTGCATTTGAGAAGCGATGGGAAAAACTCGACGATACCCAAGCTGCCGATCCCTCCCATTCGGGTGCATTCAAACGTTCCGTTACGCTTTTATGGGTAGCAGCCATCGGACTGCCCGTCGTGCTGACCGGTCTGTTCTCGCTGGTTTCAGGGAACTGACGTTTCTGCAAATGCGGCCCCCACGGCCCCCCTGTGCACTGGCGTGCGCGCGGGCGTGCGCGCGGGCCTGTGCGCTGGCGTGTGCGCGGGGCCGGTCATGAAATTACTCAACTTCCTGTCTGCCGCGGTGCTGGCCGCCTGTGCGGTGTCATTGATGACAGCACAGCCCGCCATGGCACTTGTGCCGGCAGCTGCGACAACGGCCGAGCCTGCCGCTCCCGCAGCGGTCATCGACAATCAGCAGGACAATGGCGAAGATGACCGGATAACCTCTCGCCTGAAGGCTATTTTTGCCGAGATACCCGAACTTGCCGGCGTAAATGTGACCGTGACTGAGGGCGTGGTGACGCTTTCAGGTACGGTTCCCTCTGAAAAAGACATTAGCCGGGCGACAGAAATCGTGTCGCGTGTGGACGGCGTGGTGACGCTTGAAAGCGATCTGGAGCGGGATATTTCGGTTGGCGAAAATCTCGAAAATCTGGGCGGCCTGAAAGACCGTTTTGCCAAATTCATGGCGTTGCTGCCGCTTATCGGGGTGGCCTTGCTGGTTGCGCTGGTGATTGCGCTGATCGGTTATCTGATTGCCGGGCTTACCGGTCTGTGGCGCAAGATCATGCCGAATTCATTTTTGGCGGAGCTTATCGCAACGGCGATCCGGGCGGTGTTCGTGATCGGCGGTATCGTGATCGCGCTCGACATAATCGGCGCGACCGCGCTGCTGGGCGCAGTGCTCGGCGGGGCGGGCGTGATCGGGCTTGCGCTCGGTTTCGCGATGCGCGATACGGTCGAAAATTATGTGGCGTCGCTGATGTTGTCGCTGCGCCAGCCGTTCCGCGCGAACGATCATGTTCTGATCGACGATCTTGAAGGGCGGATTATCCGGCTGACCAGCCGCGCCACAGTCATGATGACGCTGGATGGAAACCATCTGCGGATTCCCAATTCCACCGTCTTCAAGGCGGTGATCCTGAATTACACCACCAACCCGCAGCGCCGCTTTGAATTCGAACTGGGTGTCGATGCCGATGACGATCCGCGCGCCGCGCGCAAACTGGGGATCGAAACGCTCGCAGGTTTGCCGTTCATTTCGAGCGATCCCGCACCCGAAGCCCGGATCGAACAGGTCGGCGATTCCAATATCGTGGTGCGCTTTCTCGGCTGGATCGATCAGCGCGAAACCGATTTCTTCAAGGCGCGCAGCAAATCGATCCCGGCGGTAAAAGATGCGCTGGAATGCGCCGGCTTCGCCTTGCCCGAGCCGATCTACCGCCTGCGCTTCGATGCAGGCACGCCGCTGCCGTTCGAGAATGTCGAAAGCGGGACAATCAGGGAAAATGCCAAAACCGAAGCGGCCAAACTCAAGCGGAAGCCGGTGCAGGACGAGACGATCGATGTGACGGCGAAAGACGAAATCGCGCAGATGGTCGAAGCTGAAAGATCAAGCGGTCCCGATGCGGACGACCTGCTCGATCATTCGCGTCCGGTCGAATAAACTTACGCCTGTCTGGCGCGCTCTATCGATTCGAGAACAACTTTGCGCGCCTCCGCCGCATCGCCCCACAGGCCGACACGGACCCACTTTTCGGCTTCCAGATCTTTGTAATGCGTAAAGAAATGCTCGATTTGCTGGAAAATGATCGAAGGTAGGTCCTTGGTTTCGCCAACATCCGAATAATACGGGAATGTTGTATCGACGGGTACACAGATCACTTTCTCGTCGCCGCCGTGTTCGTCTTCCAGATTGAGCACGCCGATCGGGCGTGCGCGCACGACACAGCCGGCGATAAACGGGCTGCGCGCAATCACCAGCGCGTCGAGCGGATCCCCGTCGGGCGACAGCGTATGCGGGATAAAACCGTAATTGGCCGGATAGCGCATGGGTGTGTGCAGGATACGGTCAACGAACAACGCGCCCGATGCCTTGTCGAATTCATACTTCACCGGTTCGCCCCCGGTGGGCACTTCGATGATAACGTTCAGGCTTTCGGGCGGATTATCGCCGGTCGGGATCTTGTCGATTTGCATAGCAGCGCCATTAGCCCCGTTGCTGCGCTGCAGCAACAAACATTCTGCCTAATCTGCCAGCGGCATCATCAGCTGGTCGAGCGGGGCGGCGCCGTTCACCGCTTTTTCCAGATGCGGATAGCGCAGGCCGCCGGTGTAAGGGATTGCAAGCTGTTCGTAACGGTCACCGCGTTTTGTCAGCAGGTTGACGGTTCCGGTTGTCTTCGCCGCGGTAATGGCTTCTTCGAGGCGCTTTGCCGAATATTCCAATCCATCCACTGCGATGATTTCCACGTCATTGACCAATCCTGCATCGTGCGCCGGGCTGTCCCACATTACACCTGAAACACTGCCTGTCTTGGTCACGGAAATGCCCAGCGAATGCGCGAGGCCGGCAGTCCCCGATTCTGCATAGCGCGCCTTGTCATATACGTTGGGCTCGTCTTTCCACACCAACCGGTAACCGCCCCAGGTGACGCCATCGATCGGCGCCGGCTGGGCGGGCTGGCGAAGCCGCGTGTCGAGGAAATCTGCCCAGTCATAGGGGGCGACCTTGTCAAGCTCTGCGACCACATCGCCGAAATCATACGTGACCTGGCCCCAATCGCCGTCGCGGATGCCGAAGAACGCCCTGGCAAAATCATCGAGCGAACGCTTGCCCTTGGTCAGTTCGCGGATTTTCATATCGGCGGCCAGCCATACAAGCGCACCTTCGGCGTAATAATCCTCTCCGCGTGACAGCGATGCGAATGGCTTGGGCTTGCGCGCCGCCATTATCGGGTCGAGCGTCGTATCTTCGACAGAACGCCAGCGGCGCCCGGCCTGTTCGGAATAAAACCCTGCCATGCGGGCAATTTCGCCCAGCACCATCTCATTGGGTGCCATGCCCGAACGGGCCAGCAGCACCAGATCCCAATAGCTGGTCTGGCCTTCGTACAGCCACAGGAGATTGCCCACCATCGGTGTGCGGAAATCGGGTGTCCACATCCCTTCGGGACGGCGGAATTTGCCATTCCAGCTGTGGACGATCTCGTGCGGTAGCAGTCCGCGCTGATGCTGGTTATTGTCCCAGTCGGTAAAGTAATCCGGGTCCAGCGTATTTTCGCTGCTCCGGTGGTGTTCCAGCCCGATACCGCCCAGCTTGTCGGTCAGCCCCAGCAGAAATTCGTAACGGTCGAAATGGCGCGATCCGAACAGCGCGATGGCTTCGTCAACCAGCCGTGTGTGCGCTGCGATCGCGGCGGGCGGAGCTTCCAGACTGGATGGTTCGTCGGCCATCACATTCAGCGTCACATTGTTGCCCAGATCGAATTTACGGTAATATTTGCCCGCAAACATCGGCGAATCGATCAGCGTTTCATAATCGGTGATGCCGTAATCAATCCGGTTGCCGCTGACTTGCGCCCCGTCCAGCGCCGCCACACCGGTCCACCCTTCGGGCAGAATGACTGACGGCTGCACCTTGATCTGGCGGGTGTAATATCCCGCCGGGTACAGCGAAACCTGTTCGAACTGGAGGTTGAGCATTTCTGGCGTAACCGAAACACGGCCTTCGCTTTTGCGAACCGGGGTCAGGAACTTGAACGTCAGGTCGAGCGCCTCTGCACCCTCGGGCATCTGGATATGAAAGGCATACACATCATAGCTGTCACGCACCCACGGCACGGTTTTGCCGCCGGCAGTAATCTGCAGATCGACCAGTTCGGCAATTGCGCCGCGCGGGCCATGCTTGCCCGGAAGCCATTCGGGATAGAGCAGCGTCATTTGTCCCGCGACAGCCTCCATATCCGCAGCGGGAATGGTTTGTTTCACCGAATAGACACCGCGGATTATATCGGTTGCGTCCACTTCCAGCCGCATAACGCCGGGATAAGGAGCATCGACAGCTTTCATGATCGTATCGGTGACCGGCGCGGCTTGCGGACCGCTCATCCGCGAGCGGTCCTGTGCTGCGGCGGGGGCGACCGTAATGGCTGCAAGCAAGGCAAGCGAAGTTGCGGCGAAACGCATTGAAAATTCTCCGGGGGGCGACCAATGTTGCGCAATCAAGTGCCGAGAAGGGCAGTCGAGGTCAAGCGTGTGCTAAAGCGATTGCGGCGCTTGGCAGCGATGCGCTAGGGCGCAGCGCATGGCCAAACAGCAAAACACCGCCCGAACTCCTAACGCCATTCGCGGCACGCAGGACATCTTTGGCGCAGAGGCTGAGGCATTTGCCTTTGTCGTCGAAACATTCGAGCGCGTCCGCAAACTCTACCGCTTCCGCCGCGCCGAAATGCCCGTGTTCGAAAAAACCGAAGTGTTTGCGCGGTCGCTGGGCGAGACGACCGATGTTGTGTCGAAGGAAATGTACAGTTTCCTCGACCGGGGCGAGGAATCGCTGACGCTGCGCCCCGAATTCACCGCCGGTATCGCGCGCGCTTATCTGACCAATGGCTGGCAGCAGCACGCCCCGCTCAAACTGGCAACGCATGGTCCGCTGTTCCGCTACGAACGCCCGCAAAAGGGGCGCTACCGCCAGTTCCACCAGCTCGATGCGGAAATTATCGGCGCTGGCGAACCGCAGGCCGATGTCGAACTGCTGGCGATGGCGGATCACCTGCTGAAAGAGCTCGGCATTCATGATGTGACGCTGCACCTCAACACGCTGGGCGACGGGGTAAGCCGCGAAGCATGGCGCGCCGCGCTGGTTGAATATTTCCGCGCGGTGAAGGATGATCTGTCGGAAGATTCGCAGGAACGGCTGGAGAAGAACCCGCTCCGCATCCTCGACAGCAAAGACCGGAAGGACAGACCGTTTCTAGCGGGTGCGCCGAAGATCGACGATTTCCTTTCGGACAATGCACGCAATTTCTTCGCGCAGGTCACCGCCGGGCTGGACGCGGCGGGCGTCGAATGGGTGCGCGCCGAGGCGCTGGTGCGCGGGCTCGACTATTACCGCCACACCGCGTTCGAGTTTATTCCCGACGAAGGCAGCGCGTCTGCCGATGCCTTGGGTTCGCAAAGCACGGTGCTGGGCGGCGGGCGCTATGACGGGCTGATGGAAAGCCTTGGCGGCCCTGCCACGCCTGCGGTTGGTTGGGCGGCGGGTATCGAGCGCCTGGCTATGTTGGTCGGGGAGCGTGATTGGAATGAAACGGCGGTTGGCATCCTGCCCCAATCGGAGGAGCAAGAATTACGAGCCCTTGAAGTCGCTGCTATTCTACGACGAGGAGGCATCCAATGCTGGACAGCTTTCAAAGGCAACCCGAAAAAACGTGGCATTAAGGCCCGGTCCGATGGCGCATTTGCCGCTCTTTATGTTCGACCCGTTGATCAGGATGGTCGTGAATTCAACATTACATCGGTTTCAGAAACGGACGCGGAAGTATTCTTGAGCCAAGAGGTGATGAAAATTCTTGGCGAAGATCGGTTCACGCTTTGATATATCCTTTTTCTCGTCATCCCCGCGAACGCGGGGACCCAGAGTTGCTTGGTCGCACTTGCCAGCCGGGTTCCCGCGTTCGCGGGAATGACGAACGTTTGTACGTGGGGTTGGGCCAATGACCATCCCCGAGGAACGCCTCCGCCAGATCGGCAACCGCTTCTCCGAGCTTGAGGCGCGGCTTGGTTCCGGGTCGCTGGAGGGCGAAGCGTTTGTCCAGGCGAGCCGCGACTATGCCGAGCTGGAGCCGGTCGCCAAAATCGCTGCCGAGATCAGATCGGCGCGCGAGGAAATTGCCGGCCTCGAAGAAATGCTCGCCGACCCCGAAATGAAGGCGATGGCCGAGGATGAACTTGCCGCTATTCGCGCGCGTTTGCCTGATGCCGAACGCGCGCTTGCGCTGGCCCTGCTGCCGCGCGACAGCGCCGATGCGAAGCCCGCCATGCTCGAAATCCGCGCAGGCACGGGAGGTGACGAGGCGGCCTTGTTCGCGGGCGATCTTTACCGGATGTACGAAAAATACGCTGCCGAACAGGGCTGGAGGGTCGAGCCTGTCAGCATGAGCGCAAGCGAGGTTGGCGGTTTCAAGGAGATTGTCGCGAATGTGACCGGCACGGGCGTGTTTGCCAAGCTGAAGTTCGAAAGCGGCGTCCACCGCGTGCAGCGTGTGCCCGAAACCGAAAGCGGCGGGCGCATCCATACATCGGCTGCGACTGTGGCCGTATTGCCCGAACCGGACGAGGTCGATGTCAAGATCGATCCAGGTGATCTGAAAATCGACACCTACCGCGCCAGTGGGGCAGGCGGTCAGCACGTCAACACCACCGACAGCGCGATCCGGATTACCCACTTGCCAACCGACACGGTGGTGACGTGTCAGGATGGCCGCAGCCAGCATAAAAACCGCGAACAGGCGATGAAGGTGCTGCGCGCGCGGTTGTTCGAGGCGCAGCGTGATGCAGTGCAGGGCGCGGAGGCCGAAGCGCGCAAGGCAATGGTGGGATCGGGCGACCGCAGCGAACGCATCCGCACCTATAATTTCCCGCAAGGCCGCGTGACCGATCACCGGATCGACCTGACCTTGCACAAATTGCCCGAAGTGCTTGCTGGCACCGGCCTTGGTGAAATGATCGGTGCCCTGATTGCAGAGGACGAAGCCAAGCGCCTCGCCTCGATGGAAGACTGATGGCCAAGGTCGCCGACGCTCTGCGCGAGGCGGCTGACAGACTGGCTCAGACCAGCGACACCGCCAGACTTGATGCCGAATTGCTGATGGCGGAGGCGCTGGGGGTCGACCGTTCCGCAATGCTGCTTGGCAGAATGCAGGACGATGCACCGCGCCCCTATGCCGAGTTTGTAGCGCGCAGGCTGCGCTGCGAGCCGGTGGCCTATATTCTCGGGCGGCAGGAATTCTATGGCCGCGAATTTCTGGTATCGCCCGAAGTCCTGATCCCGCGCGGCGATAGTGAAACGGTCGTGGGCGTGGCGCTCACCTGCGATTTTTCGCGGGTGCTCGATTGCGGCACCGGATCGGGCGCCTTGTTGCTCAGCGTATTGGCTGAACGACCCGCGACACGCGGCGTAGGGATTGATGCCTCGCTGGGCGCATTGGCGCTCGCTGCCGCGAATGCCGCCAGACTGGGGCTGGCAGACCGGACCCGGATGCTCAGCCGCAACTGGCGCGATGATGGATGGATGGATGGTTTGGGCCTGTTCGATCTCATCCTCGCCAATCCGCCCTATGTCGAACGCGGCGCGGCACTGGCGCCGTCGGTGCAGCGGTTCGAACCGGCTCAGGCGCTGTTTTCCGGGGATGAAGGGCTCGATGATTACCGCATTTTGATACCGCAATTGGGCAAATTGCTTGCTCCGGGCGGCAATGCGATCATCGAAATCGGTTCTTCCCAGAGTGAAACGGTGTCGCAAATTGCAAAAAATGCAGGCTTTTCAGTAACGCTCCACCGCGATCTGGCACAAAGGCCACGCGCGCTCCAGCTTGTTGAAACGTTACGCAATTAGGGCTTGGCAAGGCCGCTGCATCGCGGTAGGCCTATAGCAGGCCAGCGGAAGGAAGCGTCCTCCGCCAGGCCCAGCTCCAACATTTGCCGCAAGCAGGGTTTACGCCCGAAATGCAACGCAGATGGGGGGTCCCGGTCCGCACAATGCGCGGGCAGGACATGGATGAGGGCTCTTGTGATTGCATTATGGCAATGATGCCGGGCAATCCCGAATTGGGAAGATTATTCCTTTGAATAACAATAACCGTAACAACACGAACAACCGCCGTCGCGGCCGTAGCAACAGTAACCGTCAGCAAGGTGGAGGTGGCCCGAACCAGCTCAACCGGATCGATAATCGTGCGCGCGGTAATGCCGCGCAGATGCTCGATAAATATAAAAAGCTGGCGCATGATTCCTCGCTCAATGGTGACCGGGTCCAGT
This sequence comes from Altererythrobacter aquiaggeris, assembly GCF_037154015.1. Classification (NCBI taxonomy): domain Bacteria; kingdom Pseudomonadati; phylum Pseudomonadota; class Alphaproteobacteria; order Sphingomonadales; family Erythrobacteraceae; genus Aestuarierythrobacter; species Aestuarierythrobacter aquiaggeris. Next base: position 2,475,948 of record NZ_JBANRL010000001.1, on the reverse strand, counting down.
CGGAATATTATCTGCAGTTTGCCGATCACTATTTTCGCGTAATCGCGGATAACAAGGCGCGGCAGGATGAACAGCGCGTCAAGCGTGATGATCAGCGCGGCGATAATTCCGATGGTTCAAACGACAGTGATGATGACCGCAGCCAGCGCCAGCCACGCGCGCGCCGCGATGACAATGATCAGGATACGCGCGGGCAGAACAGCCGTAACCAGCACAGTCAGGAAAAAAGTCCCCGTGGCCAGCGTGGCAGCAACCAGAACAGCCGCGATGACAGCGATAGCGGCAGCCACAGCTACAGCCGGGCCGATCGCGATAGTGATAGTGATAGGCAGCAGGCAGCGGATGACCGCCCCAAGGCTGTCAAACCCCGTACCCGCCGGCCCAGCAAGCCGGTACAGGAGGGGGCGCTCGACATGGCGATACTTCCACCGGCAATCGGTGCAGCTTCGGGGGATGCGGAAGCACCCAAGAAAGTCCGCAAGCCGCGGGTGCGCAAACCATCCCCGGATGAAAGCGATACTCTCAAAGCGGTGAGCTGAATTCGCGGCTACCAACCAGGCTCAGGGCGCGCATAACAAAATGAGCTCCGCTGCGAACTTTGCGGACCGGGCCAGGGCGTATCCCAACGCGGGCGCGCTGGTGCTGGGCGCAGTGTCGGCTACCGGTTTTGCGCCGCTATCCTTGTGGCCGCTCGCCCTGCTGGCAGTGGGCCTGTTTGCATTTGTCGTTGCCCGCGCCGCGACGATCAAGCGCGCCGCCATGGCGGGCTGGCTGTTCGGATTGGGCCATTTTGCGGTTGGCAACAGCTGGATGGCCAATTCTTTCAAATATCAGGATGCGATGCCTGCATGGCTGGGCTGGCTAGCGGTTTTGCTCGCCGCGATTTATCTGGCTGTTTATCCCGCGATCGCCGCGGTCTGCACGCGTCTGGTTTGCAAATCGGGACTGACATGGCAATTCGCCGCCATATTCGCGGCGTTCTGGACATTGTCGGAATGGCTGCGGTCATGGGCTTTTACCGGATATCCCTGGAACCCGTTCGGCGCCGTACTGGTCGGTCCGTTTGACCGGACCGGCGCGGCGATCGTGCTCCCCTGGACAGGTACCTACGCGCTATCCGGACTGGCGGTATTCTTGGGGGCGGCGGCGGTGATCCTGTTTGGCAGACGCCGTTTTCCTTGGCTTGGCGGCGCGGCTGCGCTTTTGCTAGCGGCGATGGTCTGGCCAGCTTCTGCCCGCGATGAAGGCGATCTGACCTTCACGCTGGTCCAGCCCGATTTACGCCAGCAAGATGTGAACAATCCGGCGACATTCGAAACGCAATTTCGCAATATCGCAACGCTTAGCCTGCCCAGGGATCCCGGGCAGAAACGACTGGTCTTCTGGCCCGAATCGGGTGTGCCCGACTATCTCCGGTCGGGGTATCCGCAGCGTTATTACGACCAGATGACTGCCGCGGGCGATCCGGAATTTGCCCGTCAGCGGATCGGCCGGGTAATCGGCGAAGGCAGCATCGTTCTCACCGGCGCGGTCGATCTGGAGATACGGCGGGGCCGCGCAGCCGGTGCGCGCAATGTGGTCACCGCGATGGACGAAACAGGTGCAATCATCGGGGGTTATGACAAGGCCCATCTTGTCCCGTACGGCGAATATCTCGCGCTTCGCTGGTTGCTCGAACCGCTGGGCGCCAACCGGCTGGTTGCCGGAACAATCGATTTCTGGCCCGGGCCCGGTCCGCAGACGTTGGATCTGGGCGATATGGGCAAGATCGGTCCGCAAATCTGTTACGAGATTATTTTCTCCGGCCATGTGACCGATCGCCGCAACCGCCCGGATTTTATCTTCAACCCGTCAAACGACGGCTGGTTCGGTAGCTGGGGGCCGCCGCAACATCTGGCGCAAGCGAGAATGCGCGCAATCGAAGAAGGTCTGCCGGTTCTCAGGGCCACGACAACCGGTATCAGCGCGGTGATCGATGCTGACGGGATCGTGCGCGACCACATCGGTCTGCAGAAGGCGGGAAGGATCGACGGCCTGATCCCGCCGCCGCGCGAGCCGACTTTATTTGCACGGCTGGGCAATTACCTGCCGCTCGGCTGGGCGTTTCTCGTCTTACTGATCGCAATGGTTGCGCCGCGTTTCAGGCGCGGTTAGACCGCGTTTTGAATTTTCCGGACAGCACGTCTTACAACAAGGAACACGCGTCGATGCGCGAGAGCTATCTCTTTACTTCCGAAAGCGTTTCCGAAGGTCACCCGGACAAGGTGTCCGACCAGATTTCCGATGCAATTGTCGATTTGTTTCTGGCGAAAGATCCCGAGGCACGGGTTGCCTGCGAAACCATGACCACAACGCAGCGCGTGATGCTGTCGGGCGAAATCCGTTGCCGCGGGATATATGAAAACGGCAAGTGGGTGGACGGTGCGCTGGCCGAAATCGAGGCAACCGTTCGCCGGACGGTGCGCGAAATCGGTTATGAGCAGGAAGGGTTCCATTGGGAAACGCTGACATTTGAAAATCATCTGCACGGGCAATCATCCGAAATTGCCCAAGGCGTCGATGCCAGCGGCAACAAGGACGAAGGTGCGGGCGATCAGGGTATCATGTTCGGGTTTGCCTGCGATGAAACGCCTGACCTGATGCCGGCGACGCTGGATTACAGCCACAAGATTCTCGAAACGATGGCGGCAGACCGGAAATCGGGAGCAGCGCCGTTCCTCGAACCCGATGCCAAAAGCCAGGTTACATTGCGGTTCGAAAAGGGCAAACCCGTCGCCGCCACTGCGATCGTGGTTTCGACCCAGCACGCCAAGGGTTACCACGAAGGCGCAAAAGAGGCCGAGCTTAAGAATTACGTCAAAAAAGTCGTCGCCGGCGTGCTTCCGGCCAACCTGTTGTCCGGCGAAACCGTTTATCACATCAATCCTACCGGAGCGTTCGAAATTGGCGGACCTGACGGCGATGCAGGCCTGACCGGACGCAAGATCATCGTCGATACCTATGGCGGCGCTGCGCCGCATGGCGGCGGCGCGTTCAGCGGCAAAGACCCGACCAAGGTCGATCGCTCGGCTGCTTATATCACACGCTATCTGGCCAAGAATATCGTCGCAGCCGGTATGGCGACCCGCTGTACAATCCAGTTGGCCTACGCGATCGGTGTTTCGCAGCCGCTGTCGCTTTACGTTGATACGCACGGCACGGCAGCCGGGGGAATCACCGATGCCGGGCTGGAGGAGGCAATCAAATCGATTGAGGCACTTGGCGGATTGACGCCTCGCGGCATCCGTACACATCTGGGGCTGAACAAACCGATTTACCGCGTCACTGCGGCCTATGGTCATTTCGGACGCAAGCCCGATGGCGATTATTTTCCGTGGGAACGCACCGATCTGATGGACGAGCTAAGGGCGGCAGTGGCGGGTTAACCGCTCAGCCTTTGCGAAAATCATGCGTCACGATCCCGGCGGCGCGGATTTCTTCCTCGTGGCCTTGTTCGCGCCACTCTTCGACCAGCGCTTCGGCTTCCCACTGGCGCATGGCCGGGTGCAACAGCATGTCGTCGGCCCATCTCTGGCCCCGACCGATGTCCAAGCCGAATGTGCGGATACGAAAGACGACCGGCGCGAAGAATGCGTCCACGGCGCTGAACCGGGGTCCGGCCAGATAGGGGCCGCCGAACTGGTCCAGCCCTTGCGCAAACAGTTCCGCCAGCCGCGCCACATCCTGCGCCAAACGTCCGCCGCAAACGACCGGCTGCATTCGCACCCCGACATTCATCGGACATTCGTTACGCAGTGCGGCAAATCCGCCGTGCATTTCGGTGACGGCGCATTGTGCAAACGCCCGCGCGGCCCCGTACGCCGGCCAGATCCCGTCATGCCGTTCTGCCAGATACAGCGTAATGCCGAGTGAATCCCAGATCGTACGGTCACCATCAATCAGTGCGGGAACCATGCCCGTGGGCGAAAATGATCTGAACGCGGCAAAGTTCGAAACTGCCGCAAATGGCTCTATCCGGTCACAAAACGGGATGCCGAGCGCCTTCATGAGAACCCATGGACGCAGCGACCAGCTCGAATAGTTCCTGTTCGCGGTTATCAGCGTGTAGTCGCCCATGGCCTAACCCTTGCGGACGCTGTCCTGATCTTCGCCAAGGCGCGGCGAAGCCTTGCCCAACGCCAATTGCGCATCGGAGAAAGTGAACGGGCTGCGCACTCCGGCAATACCGCCGGGCAGATCGATTTGCATACCGCGTGCGCACACCTGCGGGTCGGCAAACACTTCATCCAGCTGATTGATCGGGCCAGCCGGGACACCGGCGGTCTTGCAGCTTTGCAGGATGCCGTCCTTGGTCCAGCCGAGCACCTCCCTAACGATTTCCGCCTCCATCCATTCGCGGTTTTCCAACCTGCCGGCATTGCTGGCAAGGCGGGGGTCCGCGGCCAGGTCGGGACGTGCCAGGACGTGCATAAGTTTGACGAACAGACCGTCATTCGCCGGCGCCAGAATTACATGACCGTCCGATACTTCATAAACACCGTAAGGGATGACCTGCGCGTGCGCATTGCCCATCCGCGGCGGATTTTCACCGGTCGCAAAAAAGCTCATCGCCTGATTGGCGAGCAGCGAGACCGAACAGTCCAGCAGCGACATATCGATATGCTGGCCCTTGCCCGTGCGCGCCCGCATCAGCAGCGCGGACTGGATCGCGATCGTGGAATACAGCCCGCAAGAAAGATCGGATATCGATACCCCCATTTTCATCGGCTGGCCATCTGGCTCGCCCGTCAACGCCATGAACCCGCTCATACCCTGAATCACGAAGTCATAACCCGGTTCGTCACGCCGCGGCCCATCCTGGCCAAAGCCGGTGATCGAACAATACACGATCCCGTGATTGTCACTCGCCAGTGAGGTGTAGTCCAGACCGAACCGGGCGAGCGTACCAGGCTTGAAATTCTCGATGACGACATCGGCCTCGCGGCACAGATCGCGCACGCGTGCCAGATCGTCCGCTTGTTTGAAATCGGCAACGATCGCTTGCTTGCCGCGATTGCAGGCGTGGTAATAGGCCGCCTCGCGGATATGCTCACCGGCGCGGTTCTCGCGCTCGATCCAGGGGGGGCCCCACTGGCGCGTCCCGTCACCTTCGGGGCTTTCCACCTTGATCACTTCTGCGCCCAGATCGGCCAGCGTTTGCCCGACCCACGGGCCCGCCAGCACGCGTGCCAGCTCGACCACTTTCAGGCCGGCAAGCGGTGTGTTTTTCACCGGGCTATCAGCGGGCAAGTGTTACCGGTCCGCCCAGCTCGATCGCTTTTTTATAGGCAGGGCGCGATTTCAGGGACTTCTGGTACCGCGCCGTGTTGGGGCGGGTGGATAGCAGGCCCATACCCTCTGCGTGTTCGAGCATATATGAAAGGTTGATATCGGCGCCGGTGAAATTATCGCCGCACAGATATTCGCGCCCTTCCAGATGCCGCTCTACATGGTCGAGCTGTTTGACCAGTTCCGCATCCATCCATGCCAATGCGCCTTCGGGCAGGCCCATGCGCGGGCCAAGCATCCGCATGATCATCGGCATACCCAGTGTGCCTTCGGAAAAATGCATCCATTCGAGATATTCGGCGCGTGCCGCGTCGCCCGCGGCATGGGTCAGTTTCCCGTTGCCGTATTTCTCGGTCATGAATTCGATGATCGCGCCCGATTCCACCACCACGTTTCCGTCGATCACGACGGCCGGAGCCTTGGACATGGGATGCACTTCGGCGAGCGATGGCGGCGAGCGGAAAGTTTGCGGATCGCGGTCATGGCAGACCAGTTCGTAATCGAGCCCCAGTTCTTCCGCGAGCCAGATGATCCGCGTAGAGCGCGAAATGCGCAGGTGATGGATGGTAATGCTCATGGGGTTCAGCTTTCGAAAGAGGCGGTTGTTTTGGCGGTGATATCTTCAGCTGTGACGCCCGGCGCGAGTTCGATCAGCCTGAAGGGGCTGTCATGATCGGCCCGGCGAAATACCGCGAGATCGGTGATGATCATATCGACGACATTCTGGCCGGTCAGCGGCAGGGTGCAACGGGGAATGAATTTGGGGCTGCCGTCCTTGGCGCAGTGATCCATCACCACGATTATTTTTTTGACACCCGCGACCAGATCCATCGCGCCGCCCATCCCCTTGATCATCTTGCCGGGAATCATCCAGTTGGCGATATCGCCGTTTTCGGCCACTTCCATCGCGCCCAGCACCGTCAGGTCGATATGGCCGCCGCGGATCATCGCAAAGCTGGCGGCGCTGTCGAAATAGGCCGATTGCGGGAGTTCGCTGATCGTCTGCTTGCCGGCATTGATCAGGTCGGCATCTTCCTCGCCGTCCAGCGGAAACGGACCGATACCGAGCATGCCGTTCTCGCTTTGCAGCGTGACGTCGATACCGGCGGGAATATGGTTTGCGACCAGCGTCGGAATGCCGATCCCCAGATTGACATAATAGCCATCTTCAAGTTCTCGGGCCGCCCGTGCGGCCATCTGGTTTCTATCCCATGGCATTGTCTTGTTTCACCTCAGTCAATTGCTTTTCGGCCGCGATCGGCAGTCTGTTATCGCGCTCACGACCCCGATTGTAAAAATGGCGCAGGGGCAAGGAACCACCCGTTACCGAACAAGGGTTCCAGCCGGATCGCTGAATCGGGGTCGCGCAAATAGTAATACATCTCGTCGAAATCGCCCTTTTCGTCGCCCGCAATTGCCACAATGCAGTACCGGTTTGCCGCGCGTTCGCGCAGCAGTTGTTTGCGGCCCGCCTCTCCGGCGCCCAACAGTAAGGCCGACCCGTCCACGCGCGAAATACCCGACTTCCGCATCGCGTTCACGACTTCGCCGGCGAAATTTTCCGGCAGATCGGAAATCCATAACACCTCGATCGAATTGTCGGCCAATGTACCAAGTGCGTTCTGCAAATCGCGGCTGATTGTCCCGGGGGCGGAGGGATCGAAGACGTCATCGTCGGGATCAAAGTCAATCAGAACGGCAGGCGGCTGCCTGCCGCACAGCTGCGTCTTACCATCGAGGCGCGAGGGATTTTGCAAAATGGCCGATGGTCGCCGCGCCAGGCCGGCATCCTCTTGCGCCCGCTTGACCGCAAAATCCGTGAAAGCGGTGTAGGAGCCGGTTTCCCCAGCCGGGCCAGCTGTATTGCCGGCCATTGGAGCGGGCAGTTCGGTTATTTCCAGAACTTCGTAAGCGGGTTCGGCTGGCGGCGCCGCGATATTTTTTCCGGGCAGCTGCCGCATCACGGGATCGGGCGAAACGACATCGCCTGCATCCGCGATTTCAAAAGCCGGGGCGCCCGCGGTCCCGGCGCGGTTCGGGGCGAGGTTCGGGGCGAGGTTCGGGGCGGCCGGTTTCTGCACAGTGGACATGGCGCCTGCCGCCGCAATCGGCAGCAACGCGGCCACGCAGCCGCCATTCAGCAAAGACAAAGCTAACGCCGCCATCCCCAGCCCGGCTTTCATCAGGCGGCTTCCCGCTCGCGCACAGTCCTGAATTCAATTTTCTTGTCGTAGGGCGCGCCGACAATCATCCGCTGCACGTAAACGCCCGGCAAATGGATACAGTCTGCGTCCAGCGATCCGGTCGGGACGATTTCCTCCACTTCGGCAACGCAGAATTTGCCGCACGTGGCGGCGGGCAGGTTGAAATTCCGGGCAGTCTTGCGGAACACCAGATTGCCCGTTTCGTCGGCTTTCCATGCTTTCACGATGGCAAGGTCGGCAAAGATACCTTCTTCGAGGATATAGTCTTCACCGCGGAAGTTTCTGACGTCCTTTCCTTCGGCTACCTGCGTGCCGACGCCCGTTTTAGTGTAAAAGCCCGGTATGCCCGCGCCGCCGGCGCGCATCCTTTCGGCCAGCGTACCTTGCGGGCAAAATTCGACTTCCAGCTCGCCCGACAGAAACTGCCGCTCGAATTCCTTGTTTTCGCCGACATAGGAACTGATCATCTTGGCGACCTGCCTGGTCCGCAGCAACATTCCGATGCCCTCATTATCGATCCCGGCATTGTTGCTTGCGAACACAAGGCCTTTGACGCCGCTGTCCCTGATGGCGGTCAGCAGCCGTTCGGGAATACCGCACAAACCGAATCCGCCCGAAGCGATCAGCATATTATCGGCCAGTATGCCGTCCAGTGCAGCAGCGGCATCGGGGAAGATTTTCTTCATTCGCGCATCCTCAGTCACAGGCAGTCAGCCGTCTGATGTATCTTAGGGTTTTGTCACAGCCATGTCACCACGCCTGACCTCGCGTTCCGCGCGCCAGATCAAATCAGAGTTGCGTAAAACGCAACTGAACGTGCTCTTTTCGCACTTGCACAAAAATGCGCTTTCCAACATATAGGGCAGGCCTTTTTAGGCATCCTCTCCCAAAACTTCCAAGGCCCGGCCGGTTCTCCGTCCGGGCCATTTTTTTGACCGCACTCGTGCGTAAACCGCTCTCGGCCGTTCCCCCATTTGGACAGACCATTTGAAATGCCGGTCACTCCACCCTAGCTGTGGGCTGAAAGATTTACACTGGACAGGGAAGTTTGCCTGATGGCTGATGCGGACGCCGCTATCGAAAATAAGAATGTCAGGTTGCAGGTTGCGGCAGCCCGGCAGGAAGAAAGCGGTCAGGGTATCGCCCGGATACCCAAGAGCGCGTTTCAGGCGCTGGGTATTACCGAAGGCGATCTGGTTGAAATCACCGGCAAACGTTCCACCCCCGCCATTGCTGCACCAGCCTATCCCGAAGATCAGGCGCTCGATGTGGTGCGGCTGGACGGACTGCAGCGGGCCAATGCCGAAACCGGGTCCGGCGAGCATGTCAAAATTGCCAAAATCGAATCGCGCGCGGCGACGCGGGTGGTGTTTGCGCCCGCCCAGCGGGAAATGCGGCTGCAGGGCCCCACGCAGGCGCTGAAGCGCAATTTCTTTCGCAAACCGCTGATTACCGGCGATCTGGTGGCGACAACCGGCCAGCAGCCGGTCCAGAATATGCCCGACGAAGTGCGCAGGATGTTCAACCAGCCTGCCTATGCGCTTACCCAGATACGCCTGCGGGTCGTCTCCACAGTGCCCAAGGGCGTGGTGCATATCGACGAAAACACCGAAGTCGAATTACGCGCCGAGTTTGCCGAGGCCGACGATCGCCGCGCAGTTGTGAATTACGACGATGTCGGGGGGATGGGCGATACCATCCAGCAACTGCGTGAAATGGTCGAATTGCCGCTGCGCTTTCCCGAAATCTTTACGCGGCTGGGTGTCGATCCGCCGCGCGGCGTGTTGCTGCATGGGCCACCGGGCACCGGCAAGACCCGGCTTGCGCAGGCGGTTGCCAATGAAAGCGATGCCCAGTTCTTCACGATAAACGGCCCTGAAATCATGGGTTCGGCCTATGGCGAGAGCGAGAAGCGCCTGCGCGAAGTGTTCGAAGAAGCGGCGCGCGCTGCTCCGGCGATTATTTTCATAGACGAAATCGATTCGATTGCGCCCAAGCGCGAGCAGGTCCAGGGCGAAGCGGAAAAGCGCCTTGTCGCCCAACTGCTGACGCTGATGGACGGGCTGGAATCGCGGGTAAATCTGGTCATTATCGCGGCCACCAACCGGCCCGATGCTATCGACGAAGCGCTGCGCCGGCCCGGCCGTTTCGACCGCGAGATTGTGATCGGTGTCCCCGACGAATCCGGTCGCCGTGAAATTCTGGCGATCCACACCCGCGGTATGCCACTGGGCGATCAGGTCGATCTGAAAGAACTGGCGCGCACGACGCACGGCTTTGTCGGTGCCGACCTTGCGGCGCTCACACGCGAAGCTGCGATCGAAGCGGTGCGCCGGATCATGCCCAAGCTCGATCTGGATGAACGCACCATTCCGCCCGAAGTGCTTGCTGAACTGAGCGTCACGCGCGAAGATTTTGTCGAAGCGCTCAAGCGCGTGCAGCCATCTGCCATGCGCGAAGTCATGGTTCAGGTGCCCGATGTCGGCTGGGATGATCTGGGCGGCCTCGACGATGCGCGCGATAAATTGCACGAAGGCATCGAACTGCCGCTGAAAAATCCTGATACGTTCCGCCGGCTGGGCATCCGTCCCGCCAAGGGCTTCCTGCTTTACGGGCCTCCCGGTACGGGCAAGACACTGCTTGCCAAAGCTGTAGCCAAAGAAGCGCAGGCCAACTTCATCTCGATGAAAAGCAGTGATCTGCTCAGCAAATGGTTTGGTGAAAGCGAACAGCAAATTGCCAAGATGTTCGCCCGTGCACGCGCGGTTGCCCCCTGCGTTATCTTTATCGACGAGATCGATAGTCTGGTGCCGGCTCGCGGGTCGGGCAGCGCGGAACCGCAGGTGACCGCACGCGTCGTCAACACGATTCTGGCCGAAATGGACGGGATGGAAGAATTGCAGTCGGTGGTCGTGATCGGCGCCACCAATCGGCCCGCTCTGGTCGATCCGGCGCTGCTGCGTCCCGGCCGGTTTGACGAACTGGTTTATGTCGGCACGCCCGACGAAAAGGGCCGGGAGCATATTCTGAAAATCCACACCCGCAATATGCCGATCGCAAAAAGCGTCGATCTGGGTAAAATTGCGGCTCAAACCACACGTTTTACCGGTGCCGATCTGGAAGATGTGGTGCGCCGTGCCGGCCTCGTCGCGATCCGGCGTAGCGGGCCCGGCGCCAAGAGCGTAACGGGCGCCGACTTTACCGAAGCGCTGAAAGATTCGCGCGCCACCGTTACGGAAAAGATGGAGGAGGAATACGCCAACATCAAAGGCGAGCTGAAAATGCGCGCATCATCGGTGCACCCGATCGGCTTTGTTCACGACGGCATGATCGAATCGACCCGCGACAAGAAGCACGATTAGACCGCAGTGCGAAGGTGGCTATTTTGCTACCTTCGCATTGGCTGCTTCGACTTCAAGCCGGTGATGGATAAGCGCGTCGGGCATTTCGCGCCGCAGCCAGTCAATCATGTGCTCGCGTATTTTGCAGCGAAGCTGCCACAGCGTAGCGATGGAATTCGAGCTGACCGCCAGCCTGAGCTCGATCGATTCGGGATGTGCTTGGGTCATCAGCATCTGAACGGTGCGGCCGTCCCAATCCTCATGACCTTTCACGAAGCGTTCGAATTCTGCGCGGATCGGCGCAATCGGGGTCGCAGGGTCGAGGTGGAGGTAAACAGGGCCGGTCAGCATTTCGTTGGAGCGCGACCAGTTTTCGAAACTGTCATCCAGAAAGCGGCTGGTCGGGACAATGACGACACGTTCATCCCACGTGCGAACGACCACAAAACTCATCCGGATTTCTTCGACCCGGCCCGTATGGCCATCCACCACCACCAGATCGCCCAGCCGCAGAGGCTCGGTTATGGCCATTTGCAATCCCGATATCAGCGATTTCAGCGCCGGCTGGGCGGCGGCACCCACTGCCAGTGCTGCCAGACCTGCCGATGCCACCAGAGTTACGCCGATATTGCGGACCTGCGGAATGCCCAGCAGTATCAGGCCGACGGTGACAAAGATGATCGCAAAGGCAGCCACACGGCTCAGGATTTGGACCCGCGTTTTACGGCTGCGTTCCTCGGCCAGATCCTGTGAGGGCAATTCGCGAATTTCGACCGTATAGGCAAACGCGCGCACCAGTGTCAGCGCGACCCAGCCAAGCAGCGCGGGTACGACAAACCGGGCTGCACCATCCCACACCCATTCGACCAGCGAATTGGCTTCGGCCAGAATCGATATGGCTATGGCGACAAATGACCAGCGCAGCGGGCGGTAAAGCCGTTCAAACAGTATCCGGTCGTTATCGGTGGTCGTACGCTGTGCGATCCTGAACAGGATAGCGAAAACCGCCTTGTGCAGTAGCAACGCCAGAACCAGCGCCAAACCCAGCCCGATGACAGCGCGTGTCGTCTCGTCCCAGCCGATATTCAGATCTGCCACATTGATAAGATCGTTCATGCCGCGGCCCCTACCGCGCGCCGCACGAAGCGACAAGTCGCCGCGGTCAGGCCTGGCAGATCAGTGCGCTGCGTCCCAACTGGCACCGTGACCGATTTCTATTCCCAAAGGCACATCCAGAGTGACTGCGGGCTGCGCGGCATTAGCCATGACCCCTTCGATCACCGGCTTTGCCGCATCAACATCGCCTTCGGGCACTTCGAATACCAGTTCATCGTGCACTTGCAGCAGCATCTGGACGTTATCGAGCCCGGCCTCGCGCAGGGCCGGCTCCATCCGCACCATTGCGCGTTTGATGATATCGGCGCTGGTACCCTGGATCGGGGCATTGATCGCGGCCCGCTCGCTACCTTGCCGCTCGTTCTGGTTTTTGGACGATATGCGCGGAAACCACGTCTTGCGTCCGAACAGCGTTTGCGAATAGCCTTTCTCGCGCACGCCCTCCAAGGTTGAGTGCATATAGCGCTGGATGCCGGGAAACCGTTCAAAATAACGGTCGATCATCGCCTGCGCTTCATCCGGTTCGACTTCCAGCCGGCCCGCGAGGCCCCAGCGGCTGATGCCGTAAAGAATCGCGAAATTGATCGTCTTGGCCTGCGCGCGCGTGTCGCGGTTTACTTCGCCGAACAGCTCGTTCGCGGTCCGGTTGTGAATATCCTCGCCTGCTGCAAACGCCGCCTTCAATTCGGGGACATCGGCCATATGGGCGGCCAGTCGCAATTCGATCTGGCTGTAATCGGCGGCGAGTAGGACATTGCCTTTTTCGGCCACAAACGCCTCGCGGATCTGGCGGCCGATCGCTGTGCGGATCGGGATATTTTGCAGATTGGGGTCGGTGGACGACAATCTGCCGGTCTGCGCGCCCACGAGGCTATAGGATGTATGAACCCGTCCGGTGCCGGGATTGATCGCGGCTTGCAGCGCATCGGTATAGGTGTTCTTGAGTTTCGCAAGCTGGCGCCATTCAAGCACTTTTGTAGCGACCCCCGCTCCTTCGCCGGCCAGCTTCTCCAGCACGGCCTGATCGGTGGAGTACTGCCCGCTTTTGCCCTTACGCCCACCTTTGTAGCCCAGCTTGTCGAATAAAACGTCGCCCAGCTGTTTGGGGCTGCCGATGGTGAATTCCTGACCCGCAGCCTCGTGAATTTGCTTCTCGAGCCCGGCAATACTTACGGCAAATTCACCCGACAGGCGGGCCAGCGCCTCGCGGTCCACCTTGATACCCCGGCGCTCCATCCCCGCGACGACAGGTATCAGCGGGCGATCGACGCGTTCGTAAACCATAGCGGAATGTTCGATGGCGAGCCGCGGCTTCAGATGTTTGTGCAGCCGCCACGTTACGTCTGCGTCTTCGGCGGCATATGCGGTCGCCTTGTCGAGCGGAACTTCGCCGAACGAAATCTGTTTCTTGCCGGTTCCGCACACGTCCTTGAAGCTGAGCGGGGTGTGGCCAAGGTGCTGCTCGCTCAATCCGTCCATTCCGTGCCCGCCGCCGATCCCGTCAAGCGAGCGCCCCGCGTCAAGATCAAAACTGATCACCATCGTGTCATCCACGGGGGACACATCGATGCCATGGCGGGCCAGCACATTGAGGTCATATTTGATGTTCTGGCCGATTTTCACCACGGCATCGCTTTCCAGCAGCGGTTTCAAAGCGGCCATGGCATCCTCCATGGCGATTTGCGCGGGCTTTTCAGCGAACATATCGGTTCCGCCATGGCCAAGCGGAATATAGCACGCATCATTTGGCCCCAGCGCCAGACTGATACCCACCAGATCCGCGCTGATTGCATCAAGCGCGCTGGTCTCCGTGTCCACGGCAACCAGCCGGGCGGCAAATGCGCGGTCAACCCACGTTTGCAGAGTGCCGATGTCCTGCACGCAAACATATGTGCTGCGATCGACAGCGGGCATATCGGGTGCCGGCTGGCTGTTGCCTTGGAGCGATGCGGGCGCTGTTTGTTTGTCAACCTTGGCCGGATCGAGATCATTTGTGCGGTCCGGGCTACCGCTTCCGGCATCAAGCCGGCGCAACAGGCTGGAAAATCCGTGCTTCTCCAGAAATGCGGCCAAAGGCGCCTGCGGAATCGTCTCGAGCGCGAAATCGTCAATCGCGATCGGCAAATCGCAATCTTCCTTCAGCGTAACGAGAATACGGCTGAGCTCCGCCATCTCGCGGCCTTCGAGCATCCGCTCCTTCAGCTTGGATTTTTTCATATCCGGCGCTGCATCCAGAGCACCAGCCAGACTGCCATGTTCCTGGATCAGCTTGGTCGCGGTTTTGGGGCCAATGCCATAAATGCCGGGTATATTATCAACCGAATCGCCCATCAGCGCCAGAACATCGCCAACCAGTTCCGGCCTTACGCCGAACTTTTCTTCTACTTCGGCAACCCCGATCCGCGCGTTCTTCATGGTATCGAGCATATCGATCTTGCCGCCGCTGTCGGCATGAGTGCCGACAAGCTGCATCAGATCCTTGTCCGAAGACACGATCGTGACGTTCCACCCGCGTGCAGCCGCAGTACGGGCATATGATGCGATCAAATCGTCGGCTTCGAGGCCCGCTTCCTCGATACACGCGAGGCTGAACGCCCTTGTCGCATCACGGATAAGCGGGAATTGCGGCACCAGGTCTTCGGGCGGCGGTGGGCGGTTTGCCTTATATTCGGGATAGATATCGTTACGAAAGCTCTTCGAATCCTTGTCGAGAATCACGGCCAGATGGGTCGGGCCATCGGCCTTGTTCAAATCCTCCGCCAGCTTCCACAGCATCGTGGTGTATCCGTAAACCGCACCAACCGGCGTACCTCGCTTGTCGGTTAGCGGCGGCAAGCGGTGGTAAGCGCGAAAGATATAAGCCGATCCGTCGACCAGATAGAGATGCTGTTTTTCTGACATTCAGGCTTGGTAGCAGTGCCGGAGGGGTTGGTCAGCAGCTTTCATGCGTTTCCCAACAGTGATAAAAAGCCAATGATTACAATAGATCGAAGTCAAATCAGGCAGAAATATGGCGAAACCTCTTGCGCTCGCCACAATCCCGCCTTATTTGCTGCTGTGAAGTTTGCGAACATGCAAGCCTCGTATGAAGCAAATCCGCTTCATATCTTTACTCGCTGTTCAAGGAATTGAATCTTATGCGTAAATTCGTAATCGCAACTGCTGCTGTAGCAGCTCTCTCGCTCGCCGCTTGTTCGGAAGGCACCCAGGACGCTGCAGAAGCAACGACCGAAGCTGCTGCTGCCGACGCTGAAGCCAACATGGAAGCTGCTGGCGACGCTGTTGTCGACACATCTGCCGAAGCTGCTGCCGAAGTAGAAGGCGCAGCCGCTGAAGTAGAAGCTGACGTTCAGGACGAAACCGTCACTGAAGCTGCTGTAGACTAATTCAGTCGTTTCGATGAAACGCGAAGGGGCGGTGCCGCAAGGCGCCGCCCTTTTTCTATGCGTAGTCGATCAACTTGCCGCGCGCGGCCCGGTCAGTATGCGGACCGCGTCAAGCCGCGCTGTTGCGGTTTGGTGTAACCATTATAGATTGCACTCGCGATAGCGGCGATCTTGGCTTCCCGATTGGCTCTCGAGCCCTGACCGGTCACGTAAATCGCGACAGCCATTGATCTGCCGTCAGGTGCTGTGATTACGCCGACGTCGCTGGACGTGTTGTTGAGCGATCCGGTCTTGTGCGCAACCAGAGCGTTGCCGGGCAACAGGTGGGGGATCCGGCGTTTACCGGTGCGGCAACGTTCCATCGCACCGATCACGACATCGCGGCTGCGCGGAGTAAGCCAGCGGCCCTGATAGAGGCCCGATAGAAGCGCGACCATCGCACGCGGTGTGGCGCTATCGCGTTTGTCGATAATGATCGCCGGGTCGAATTCGCCGTCATCGCGGACAAGCGTCGCGATATCGCGGTCGATCTGGACATGTTCGATCCCCGACCTGCGAAGCCAGTCATTCACTTTATCCGTGCCGCCCACCGCAGCGATCATGGCATCCGTCGCCGAATTGCTGCTGCGCGTAATCATCAGTTCGATCAATTCGCTTGCCGGAAGATAACTCCCGCGCTTCACCGGGGCTGCCCGGCTTGAGAATTTCGCCGACTGGACCGGAATCAGCAGCGGGTAGCGATCTTCCAGCGACCAGCGCCCTTGGTCCACGCCTTCGAGATATGTCGCTGCAATGGCGATCTTGCTTGTACTGGCCATCGGGAAACGCTGGTCACCCAGGATTGCGACTTCGCGGCCGGTTTCAAGATCGATGGCCGCAACCCCGATCCTGCCCTGATCACCACCTGCCAACATGGCGATCTGGCGTTCAAGCGGCGTATCGTAGCGCGCTGAATAATCGCGCGGAGCGCGCGTGTCGGTACCCAGTTCACGGTCGAAGGCGTTTTCGAAATTGTAGGATTGAGCCTGCGCGCCAGCCGGGCTGAGCACTGCAAAGCCAAGCGCCAATGCTGCACTGATTTTACCGAATACGCCTGTAAAGTGTCCCATATCCGCAACGATACCCCGATTATGCTTTTCGAATCCTTAACGGGGTAAGATTCCAGCCCGCAAGCGTCTGAGCGACGAAGCGGGCTGGATTGGCGTCCTGTGGATAAGTTAGCCGTGTCCGGCGCGGATCATGCTGAGGCGATGGCCTTTGCGATTACCGACGAATTTTCGCCAGTCAGCGTTTTGGCAAGTTCCCCTACCAGCGCCTCCTTCAGCTTGGCGTTGTAGTGACGCCGCATCTCGCCAAGCGTTTTGGGGTCTGCGACAACCATCAGTTGCTTGATCTTGCCGTCCATCACCGCGCGGTTCAGCCATTCGGCCGCAGCCGCAGCATGGGCCAGTTCATCGAGATCGGTTGCACCGGTTTTTTGTCCGCCATCATCCTGATGTTTAACGCCCGCGCTGAAGTTGGTCGCTTCCAGATCGGGTGTCTCCGCTCCGTCCAGCTTTGGTTCGAATGGCTGGCCGGTGTTATGCAGCAGAATGAAGCGTTTACCATCGACGACGGCGACATGGGCTTTATGCGGCAATTTCATGAATAGATTCTCCTTCTGTCACTTAACGGACAAAGCGCCCAATCGTTGCACGCGCCGACGATTGTGCACGGTATCTGATGCGCATCGCCTCCATCGCGCCTCGATGCGCCAGCGCTGCCTAATCAAAAACGGGTTCGGGCGTGCTGACCTGTCCTCGCCGGGCGATGAAATACAGCAGCGTTCCCACTACCAGCAATCCGGCCAGCAGCAGAAATGCGCTGGCCGGGGCTTGGATAATTGTGAAGCTGGCAAAGAATGCGCCCACTGCGATTACCGGCCACCAGTACCATCGCAATCGGCCGTCATGGCCTGCCTCCGTTCGCCGCATCAACACGATGAATGCAGCGGTCATAACCAGCGTTGAACCCTGTGCCGCGAGCGAGGTGACCGTAGCAAGAAACGTGAACGCGCCGCTTGCCAGCATGATGGCCACCAATCCCGAAAACAGGAAAATGGCGCGATCGGGTGTCTCGAAACGCGGCGAGATATTCGCGAACATGGACGGCAGCAATCCGCGATCGGCCATTGCATAAGCCACGCGGGGGCCGGCGATGAAGAAATTGAGGCAATTCGTGGCAATCGAAAATATCGCTGCGAGACTGAGCAACAAGGCACCATTTTCGCCCATCACCGCCCCTGCAGCGGCCGCCAGCGGTGTCGCATCACCATCGCTCTGCGGCGCACCGGCTGCGATATAGGCCCATTGCACCGCCATATAAAATGCCATGATTAATGCCAGCGAACCCAGCATTGTAACGGGTAAGTCGCGGCGGGGGTTTTTAAGCTCGCCCGCCGAATAGGCCGAGCTCGCCGCACCCGAATATGCGAAATATACCAGCAGAGCGACGCTTTCAAACGCTTCAAACTGCGGCAAGGCAAAATCGGTCGCGATCCCGCCGGATGCATAGGCAAATCCGCAAAGCAGCAGGATCGGGCTGACTTTCAGCAGCGTACCGATGGCAAGCCCGCCGATGCTGTTTTTCATGCCCGAAACGGTGATGACCGTCATCGCCGCGAGCAAAGCGCCCAGCGCCAAAGCGCGGGCGGCAGGTTCAGCAAACACCGGGAAAATGACCGAAAGATACGACACCAGGACATAAAGCGTTGCCGCGCGCCCGGCCGCCATCCCCAACAGAAGCACCCAGCCGATCTGAAATCCGACAAATGGTCCAAACGCCGCCTGCGTCCACAATTGCGGTCCGCCCGACGACCGGAACATATTGGAAAGCCTGGCGGAAATCAGAATGCTACAGGCGAATAACAATCCGAAAATCAGGAACATCCACGGTGCGAAATTGCCGGTCTCGGCATAAAGCAGTGCGGGCAGGGCAAAAATACCGGCCCCGATCATGCCATTGATGCTCATCAGCGTTGCGCCGAATTTGCCCACTACGCGTGGCGGCGATTTTGTATTGTCCAAGCGCAAGCCCCCTTGCGCAACCCTGACCGCAACATGGACCGTTCCCGCGACAAGTCAATCCGGCGCAAATTCTGGTAGTGGGTCAGTTTGAAATTGCCTTCTTATAAGGACCGCGTTTTTTCGGTGCAGCTTCCACTTCTGCCTTTTCGATCAGCATGACAATATCGGCAATATCCCAAAGGCGGTCAGTGACGCCCGCTGCCATTGCTGGCGAGACTTTCAGCGTTTTGTGGATACGGACGAAATTGTAATACATCATGTGAAGCGCAACAGCGTGGGCGTGGTTATCAATCTTCTTGCTGAAACCGTTGGTAAGCCGCGTGAAGCGGCGCATGTGCATCCGCATGGTAAGGTTGGCGCGCTCAACATAAGACGTGCTTACAAGGCTTTTGTCGGGACGCCCTTCAATGGCGCGCTTCTTGATACCAGTGCAATCTGCGGGGCTGTAGCGACCCTTGAAGCTATCCGGCGCGTTGCCGTAAATCTTGATTAGCTGCGCATAGTCCACATCGGCACCGAAAGCGCCTTCCACGGCTTCAAGGTAGGACTTGTGACCGTCGCTGGTAAGCTGGACGCGGTTTGCAAGGCGGCTGCGCAGATCATCCATAAACCACATCGCATATTCAGCATCACGACCACCGACCAGATACGAAACGATCATCTTGCTATCAGCGTCAATCGCGGTCCAAGTCCAAGTGTCGCCAGCATTGGTGGGAGCGGCTTTCGCAGTCTTGACGTTCTTTTGCTTGGCGTAAGTGAACGACCAGATTTCATCGACTTCAACGCGCGTTGTTTGCAGGTTGCGGACATTCGTTTCGTGATAAGCTGCACAGACCTTGCCAGCATCAATGAGAAGTTTTGAAACGGTGTTTTTGCTGACGCCTGTAATCCGCACGATTGATCGAATGCTGCTGCCTTCGCAGAGCATATGAAGGATGGTAGCTCGGGCCTTGGTGTCTAGCTTGTTCATGCTGATTTTATAACCGACCCATTCAACTAAGTCAAGCATAACCGTCAGTTTGAATAATAATACTTCGCTAGATATGCTAAGTAGGGTATTGACGTGGGCCAGCACATTATTTAGAGTGATTCAGCATGAAGGTTGGTTACGCAGAAAAACGCCTCAGCAAGATCGCCACGGACGAAGCGTACAAGCTGGGTCTGCCGATTTCGGTAATCAACAGTGCTCGGAAGAAAATAGTCTTGTTGGAGCAAGCGCCCGATGAGAGGACTATTAGAAACTGGAGATCGTTGAATTTCAAGAAATTAAGTGGCGACAGAAACGGTCAGAAATCAATTCGGGTCAATGACCAATACCGTATTATTTTCACGCTGGACAATGATGGAAATCCGCCACTGATAACGATTTTGGAGATCGATGATACGCATTAGATTCGGGGATATATGAGCAACGAAAATTACATGATAGAAGTGCCGCATCCCGGCGAATTTCTCGCAGAGGAACTGGACGCCCGCGATTGGACGCAGCGCGATCTGGCTTATATTTTGGGCGTGCCGGAAGGCAGCGTCAGCATGATTGTCTCGGGCAAGAAGGGCATAAGTCCTGAAATGGCAAAGGCGCTCGGCGATGCCTTTGATGTAAACCCTGAGTTCTTCGCCAATTTGCAGAAGGCGTTTGAAATGTCTCGCGCGACAGCGCCGGACCCAGGTGTCGCGCGTCGCGCGCAATTTCAGAACGTCTATCCCATTCGCGCGATGATTCAGCGAGGCTGGCTGGAAGATACAGATGTGCCGCTTCTCGAAGGACAGCTTATGCGGTTTTTCGGAACGAATAGCGTCAGTAACATTCCGCATTTGCAGCACGCAGCAAAGAAAACCAACTACGACGGGACGACGCCAGAGCAATTGGCTTGGCTTTATCGGGTGAAGCAGATTTGCTCGGAAATGATAACGCCCCGCTATTCCAAGAAAGCCTTGCAAAAGGCTGTCTCTGATGACCTGCCAGCCCTCATGGCTGACCCCGAGGGCGTTCGTCATGTCCCTCGCATTCTCAATGAATGCGGCGTGAGATATGCCATCGTAGAAACACTGCCCAAGGCGAATATTGATGGGGTTTGTTTTTGGGATGGAGCAAAGCCGATGGTTGGTATGACCACGCGCTTTGACCGGATTGATAACTTCTGGTTCGTTCTATTCCACGAGTTGGAGCACGTCTTAAACGAAGACGGGAAGGCTGAAAAATCTATCAATATCGATGTAGATTTGAAGTATGACCAGTCCGCCGATCAGCCGGAAGAAGAGCGAAAAGCCAACCTTGCTGCTGCAAACGCTTGCGTTCCAGCAGCAGCCCTAGAATCTTTCTATCAGCGGAAGGCTCCGTTTATTTCTCAGAGAGATGTGATTGGTTTTGCTCGCAGGATCAATCGCCATCCCGGCATCGTTGTTGGTCAGCTTCAGTGGAAAATGGACCGATACAACTGGCTTGCAAAACATAAAGTAAGTGTCCGTAAATTCATCGCTCAAAGCGCCATCACTGATGGCTGGGGTGTCCCCGCGCCCGTCACAATCTAAGGAAACTGAAATGGCATCTTACAACGAACAACTTCAAAATGTCTGGCATCAGTATGAGAAGGAGCACGGCTTTCTTCCGTCAACTGCGCGCGATGCGGTTGCGTGGGGCGTTGCTCGCCAGATGATCGCACTTCCTGAATTAGACCCTTTCGACGCTGTGGCGAAAGATATGTCGCGTGCATTACGGGAAGAATATGGCACTGACCGCCTTGGACGTCGGTATCGTAAGAACCATGCTGTGCGCGTGAGTAAAGCGGGTGTCCAGCACACCATGTGGGCCATTATGGGTAACGCACCGCTTGAACACATGCGCAAAGCGTTTGTGCAGCGAAGAGAGCAGGTCGTTGGTGATTGTGTTCAACTCGCGACCGATGTTGAAGTTTATAACGATCTGAATCCAGAACAAGAGAAAATTCAGGTGCCGTTTGATTTCACTGATGATGTTGAAGAGCGTTTGCTTCTCGATGATAAGCAAGCTGCTTAGTCTTTCTTCTTCCAACGCGCCTGTGCGGCGATGCTGGCAATCTCTTTACGTTGTTCAGGGGTCAGGGCCTGTGCGCGGGCCTTGCCGCCGCTCTTGCCGCCCTTAGAGGCGCGCGCCTGTGTGGCGGTCATTTCTTCGTCTGACTCTTCACCGGAAGCAATATCAACCATCAGCTTTGCAAGCTGGTTTGCATCGCGTGGGCGCTTGGGCTTTTTGTCTGCCATTCACCCCATATAGCGAGCCTTGCGGGAAATTGCAGGGCTAGATTTCAAACTGACCCACTACCCAAATTCTTGCGGGGATGTCAACCAGCCATGAAAAAGGCCCGGCGGATCGCTCCGCCGGGCCGATTTTTGCGCCGTTTGGCTGGGGTGACCGGCTTAGAAGCCGCCCATTCCGCCCATTCCGCCCATGCCGCCCATATCGGGCATACCGCCGCCGCCGGAATTCTTGTCTTCCGGTGCGTCGGAGATAGCTGCTTCCGTGGTGATCAACAGACCGGCAACCGAAGCTGCGTCCTGCAGAGCAACGCGGACAACCTTGGTCGGGTCGATTACGCCGGCAGCCACGAGATTCTCGTACGTGTCGGTCGCAGCATTGAAGCCCATGGTTTCGTCATTTTCGCGGAGCAGGTTGCCCGAGATAACGGCGCCGTCATGGCCGGCGTTTTCAGCGATCTGGCGAACAGGAGCGACAATTGCGCGGCGCACGATGTCGATACCGCGGGTCTGGTCGTCATTTTCGCCTTTCAGGCCGTCGAGAGCCTTGGTGGCGTAAAGCAGAGCCGTACCGCCGCCAGGGACGATGCCTTCTTCAACCGCTGCTCTGGTTGCGTGCAGCGCATCGTCAACGCGGTCCTTGCGTTCTTTCACTTCGACTTCCGAAGCGCCGCCAACCTTGATCACGGCAACGCCGCCAGCAAGTTTCGCGAGACGTTCCTGCAGCTTTTCCTTGTCGTAATCGCTGCTGGTCGTTTCGACCTGGGCTTTGATTTCATTGACGCGGGCCTTGATATCGTCAGCCGAACCGGCGCCATCGACAATCGTGGTGTTATCCTTGTCGATGGTGACGCGCTTGGCTTCGCCGAGCATACCCAGAGTTACGGTTTCAAGCTTGATGCCGAGGTCTTCGGAAATCATTTCGCCCTTGGTCAGGATCGCAATGTCCTGCAGCATCGCCTTGCGGCGATCACCGAAGCCAGGTGCTTTGACCGCTGCAATTTTCAGGCCGCCGCGCAGTTTGTTCACGACCAGGGTCGCAAGCGCTTCGCCTTCGATGTCTTCGGCGATGATCAGCAGCGGACGTCCGCTCTGAACCACAGCTTCCAGAATCGGCAGCATCGGCTGAAGGTTGGTCAGCTTCTTTTCATGGATGAGAATGTAGGGATTTTCGAGTTCAACCGACATTTTGTCAGGGTTGGTGATGAAGTAAGGCGACAGATAGCCGCGATCGAACTGCATACCTTCGACAACTTCGAGTTCGAATTCGAGACCCTTGGCTTCTTCGACGGTAATGACGCCTTCCTTGCCGACTTTTTCCATGGCTTCAGCGATTTTCTCGCCAACTTCACGGTCGCCGTTGGCCGAAATCACGCCGACTTGCGCAACTTCTTCGCTGCCGGATACGTCCTTCGAACGGCCAACAAGGTTTTCGACAACCTTGGTCACAGCCAGATCGATGCCGCGCTTGAGATCCATCGGGTTCATGCCCGCTGCAACCGACTTCATGCCTTCGCGAACGATGGCCTGGCCCAGAACGGTGGCGGTGGTGGTACCGTCACCCGCGAGGTCGTTGGTCTTCGACGCAACTTCCTTGAGCATTTGCGCGCCCATGTTTTCGAACTTGTCCTTCAGTTCGATTTCCTTGGCGACGGTTACGCCGTCCTTGGTGATGCGCGGTGAGCCGAAGCTCTTGTCGATCACGACATTACGGCCCTTGGGACCGAGCGTGACCTTTACTGCGTTGGCGAGGATGTCCACGCCCTTGAGGATGCCTTCGCGTGCGTCACGCGAGAACTTTACGTCCTTGGCTGCCATGATATTTTCTCCAAATCGTCATCCCGGCGGAGGCCGGGATCGGGTTATTCTAAGTCGAAAGCTGCTGGATTTTCGGCCAGCGATCCCGGCCTTCGCCGGGACAAGGGTTATCTCAGGCTCAGCCCAGGATCCCCATGATGTCGCTTTCTTTCATGATCAGCAGATCTTCACCGTCGAGCTTGATCTCAGTGCCCGACCATTTGCCGAACAGGACCTTGTCGCCAGCTTTGACGTCGAGCGGGGTGATCGTGCCGTCTTCAGCTTTCGCGCCGGAACCGACGGAGACGATTTCGCCTTCGCTGGGCTTTTCCTGGGCGCTGTCGGGAATGATGATACCACCGGCGGTCTTGGAGTCGGCTTCAATCCGACGGACCAGAACGCGGTCGTGCAGGGGGCGAAATGCCATGTGTCTGACCTCTTTATTACTAGAGTGAATAGATATCTGTTGGCACTCACATGAGTAGAGTGCCAGCGGGTGCGAAGTGGGGATGCCAAGCCGCAGAGTCAACGGGTGGGGGACTCTTTTTTCTCTCGCCGGCGTATTATTATCTCTCGCGGCTGGTTGGCTGCGCCAACGCCTCCGAGAGGGCGGCGCATAAGCGCCGGCGGGCGGTCGCCCTATGACTGCCGTGACCAAGGTTTGGCGGGGCTAGGTTAGGCCTAGTTGCTCTCTTCTGGCCCAGCGCCCTGTCAGCAGCACGGCTGCTACCAGCAAGCCGGTCGCTAGGCCGATCCAGACGCCGACGCCCTGCAGCGGCGTATAGAACGCCAGGCCGATAGCGACGGTGAAGCCTGCCGCCCAATAGCTGAGGACCGCGATCACCATCGGTATGCGCGTATCCTGCAATCCGCGTAGATTGCCAGCGGCAACGGCCTGTGCGGCATCTACCAGCTGGAAGATCGCGGCGAGCACCAGAAACTGAACCGCGAAGCCAACCATGGCCGCGTTCTTTGGCGCATCCACATCGACGTAAATCGACAGCACCAGATGCGGCGCGAACCACATGATGGCCGCCGTAACCATGCTGAAGCCGACCGCAATCGCCATCGCCACCCAGCCTGCGCGGCCCATCGCGGCGCGGTCGCCAGCGCCGTAATGATAACCGACACGGATGGTCGAGGCTTGACCGATGCCGAAGGGTATCTGGAATGCCAGCGCGGCCACCTGCAGCGCAATCGTATGACCCGCCAACTCGCTCGGCCCGATGCGTCCCATCAGAAATGCCGCGCCGCTGAACAGGCCGGCCTCGGCAATGATGGTGAACATGATCGGCGCGCCGATGCGGATGATTTCCTGCATCCGGCTCCATTCGGTCCGCCACCAGTTTCCGAAGATGCGGTAGCGGCGGAGCCGCTTGTCCCACGCAATCGCGATGACATAGGCGAACATGATGTACAGCGATGTGACAACGCTCGCCAAAGCGGAGCCTTCAAGGCCTAACGCGGGCATTCCGAGGTTGCCGAATACAAGCACCCAGTTTGCCAGAATACTGATGCCGATGGCCGATGCGATGATCAGCGTGGCGAAGATCGGACGGTCGAGTGTGGAGACGAATATGCGCAGAACGTTCGCGATGATGCTGGGCACCATCGCGAAGATGATGATCGACATGAAGGAGCCGGCCATGGCCGAGATCACCGGATCCTGGCCCGTCGCCAGCATCAGGCGTTCACCGTTCAGGCAGGCGAGCATCCCCAAGATACCAGCAAAAACCGCCAGCCAAAGGCCCATCCGCACACTTCGCCGGACCTCGCGAACGGCATGTTTCTTGCGGCCAAGCTCGGCCGCGATCAGCGGCGCGACCGCTCCTGTCAGGCCCGATAAGCCCCACAGGACCAGTCCGAACAACGCAATCGCAAGACTGGACGCTGCCAGTTCGCTTTCGCCCAGTCGCGCGACGAAAATCACATCGATGGCATGGACCAGCATCTGCAGCAGATTGGCGAGCGCGAGCGGCCAGGCCAGCCGCATGGTAGCGGCCAGCTCTGTTCGCCATGGCCCGCGCGCGGCGGTCGGCTGTAAGGCTTCTGCGTTCGGCATAAAGCCGGCCCGAATAGGCGCGATGGACGCTGCGGCGAAGCGGAACCTTGTGAATGCAGCCAGATTGCTTCAGCCTGCGGCAAGCTTGCCACAGCCAGAGGTGCGGCAAACGGGGATTACATACATGCGAAACTTTGCCACTTTGTCTGCTGCCTTAACGATCGGACTGGCCAGTCCTGCCGCCGCGCAAGAGGCGTTTGTCGGCGTATATGTTCACGAGGTTGCCACGCCTTTCACCTTCGCAGTCAATGAAGGCGGCGCGGATATCCAGGCAGGGTACCGCTTTGCGCCGGTCGCGGATTTAAGCTTTATCGGCAAGCCGCAGCCCTATGTGCTGGCTTCGCTCAACACCGCTGGCGACACCAGCTTTGCCGGCGGCGGGTTAAGCTGGAGGATCAGCGTGGCGGAACGCGTTTATCTTCGCCCGGGTATCGGCCTGATCGTGCATGACGGGCCGGACGAACGCTTCGATCCCGTGTCAGGCAAGCGGACCGACCTCGGCAGCCGGGTGCTGTTCGAACCCGAAATCGCCATCGGCGCGCGGGTTTCGGAGCATGTTTCGGTCGAGGCCAGCTGGGTCCACATCAGCCACGCGCGGCTGTTCAATTCGCAGCAGAACCCCGGGATTGATATTATGGGGCTGAGGGTGAATTTGGCGATGTGATTTAGTGGCCGATATTAGGGTGGTTAGCAGACATTAATTTTCGTGCAGCGAAATGATGTCGTCGCACACTTTTGCGATCCAATCTCTCTTATCTTTTTCCGTGTGCAAATCGACAATCTGCAGCGGCTCAGGTGTCACCAATTCGATACACTCATCGCCACCGCCAAGTGCAAAATGATGCACAATCGGCCACTGACACTTGAGAATTTCGGTTTCATAAGTTTCGAGAAGGTTCGATGTAAACGCACGCTTAATGTAGTTGTGACCAACGTAGAATAACGTGGGCAAGCCGTGATCCATTACCGAATATTCAAATTCATCGACCACAAAGTATGGCAAGCACCAAATGTGACACTGACATACGGGAGATGAATTCCATCAATAACTGACGGGAAATGTTCCCATTGGCTCTCATTGTCAGGAAACAAGACACTTCCTTCTCCGCTTACCGGGCCTAATTATGGCTCATTCAAACAAACTCCGCGATTGGGTCGTTAATTACCCCAAACACAAAAGGGCGGCACCTTGCGGTACCGCCCTCCCATCTGCGGGCGCTTCAAGACACCCACAAAACTTTGGTCAAGATTACCCGGGCGAGCCCAAGCGGTCCGCCGAACTCAATTACTTGAGTTCGACAGTACCGCCGGCTGCTTCGATCTTGCCCTTGATTTCTTCGGCTTCAGCCTTGTTGACGCCTTCTTTGATGGACTTGGGCGCGCTCTCGACGAGGGTTTTGGCTTCGGTCAGGCCGAGACCCGTGATCGCACGGACTTCCTTGATGACCTGGATTTTCTTGCCGCCATCGCCGGTCAGGACAACGTCGAATTCGTCCTTTTCTTCGACTGCTTCGGCAGCTGCGGCCGGGCCGGCAACTGCAACTGCAGCAGCGGCGCTAACGCCCCATGATTCTTCGAGTGCGGTTGCAAGTTCAGCCGCTTCGAGAACGGTAAGTTTTGAAAGTTCTTCTACAAGCTTGGCGATATCGGCCATGTTGTTTTACTCCAATTAAAAGACTGTGCGGGGAAGAATTTCCCCGACGATAAGGGTGTGTTCGTGTATGCTTTAAACCGCTTATGCCGCTTCTTTGGCGCCGTAGGCACCGAAGACACGGGCAAGCTTTGCAGCGGGTGCGTTGACCACCTGGGCGACCTTGGTCGCCGGGGCGTTCATCAGACCCACAAGCTTGCCGCGAAGCTCGTCGAGGCTTGGCAGCGAGGCAAGTGCCTTGATCCCAGCGACGTCGAGTATCTGCCCGCCCATTGCGCCGCCGACGATTTCGAGCTTGTCGTTCGTCTTGGCGAATTCCACGGCAGCTTTGGCAGCAGCAACCGGATCGGTCGATGTGGCCAGCGCTGTCGGACCGGTAAGCAAATCGCTCAGTCCGGCGTAATCCGTGTCTTTCAGGGCGAGGTTGGCGAGGCGGTTCTTGGCAACCTTGTAGCTGCCGCCGGCTTCACGCATTTTCGAGCGCAGTTCGGTGGACTGGGCCACCGTCAGGCCGAGATTGCGGGTCACAACGACCACGCCGCTCTCTTTGAAAGTTGCGTTAAGTTCAGCGACCGCGTCAGATTTTTGCGAACGATCCATGCCGTACTCCTTCACTATGGCCGCATGACGAAATTGCCGTGCGACCGGCTAACGTATGTCCATGCCGAATAAACGACACGGGCGAGTCCGTTGATGGGGAAGGAGGTGCGCAGTCCTGTCGGAGCGGCGCGATTGCAGTGGCGCGGGGCCGACTGCGAAAACTCTGATCCCCGCCTAGGCTGGAAATTAAGAAGGCCAGATTGCCTTCACCAACTGTCTCGG
This sequence comes from Altererythrobacter aquiaggeris, assembly GCF_037154015.1. Lineage (NCBI taxonomy): Bacteria > Pseudomonadati > Pseudomonadota > Alphaproteobacteria > Sphingomonadales > Erythrobacteraceae > Aestuarierythrobacter > Aestuarierythrobacter aquiaggeris. The sequence goes on along the minus strand of NZ_JBANRL010000001.1, from coordinate 2,447,942 downwards.
ACGGATGTTCGCTGAACCCGTCAGCCCAGCGAACGAGCGGGCAATTGGTGCACCGCAAAACAAAAGTCAAGGACAGAATGCCTGACAGACCGGTGCAGCACCAAAGAAAAAGGCCCGCCGTTTCCGGCGAGCCCAATTCGATTCAATCTAGTTCACAAGGCGATGAACGCCGGTGATGGATTACATGCCGTCAGCGGCATCTTCCATGTCGTCACCTTTTTCTTCCATGGCTTCGTTACCGGTAGCCTCACCGGCTTCTTCCATGGCTTCGCCCTTTTCGCCCATGGCATCATCCATGGCTTCGCCTTTTTCTTCCATCGGACCGTCGGTGAGAACACCGTCAGTGCCCATCGCTTCGTCCATTTCTTCGCCAGCTTCTTCATTCGGGCCATTACAAGCTGTAATTGCGAATGCGAGTGGAAGTGCGAGCAGTGCAAATTTTTTCATCGGGTATTCTCCTGTTAATCGTCGTATCAATAATCCGGAAGATCGGCGGTTCCGAAAAACCGGTTTTGCTGTCTTCCAGACAGGCGTCTCAGGTTAAATTTCGTCGGCGGTGTTTTCCAGCTTCTCGGCTTCGGCGTCGAGCTCGGCGGCTTCACCTACATTACCGGCGTCTTCAGCGATATCGGCCTGGGCGTCAAGCACATCAGACTGTTCGTCCATGACTTCAGCCTTGGCTTCGGTCACGTCATCTTTCTCTTCGCCCAGCTCTTCTGCGGGGCTATCACAAGCGACCGCCATCATAGCGAGCGGCAAGACAGCAAAAGCAAAACGTTTCATGTAGATAATCCCTCTCAATTAATCAGAGCCATCGTAAATAGAGCGACTCGGCGATAGTCAACGCTTATCGGTGAAAAATATTTCCCCGCCAAGCTGCCGTTACGGTATTCCGGTGGCAACAGGCAGCCAGTTTATAGCGGTGTCCCGGCTCTGCCTATCCCCGAAATCCGGATTTCCCCCGCCAAGGTTTACCCGGCCGTCGCCATGACGACCATTGCGAACGCAGCGCCCGGCAGGTCCCCTGAAGCGATGCCGGGCCGGCTTCAATCCGGTTCGAAGCCGAGAAGATCCCCCGGCTGACAGCCAAGTTCGCGGCAGATCGCCTCCAGCGTGGAGAAACGCATCGCCTTGGCCTTGCCGGTTTTCAAAATCGACAGATTGGCAAGCGTGAGCCCGACGCGTTCGGCAAGTTCGGTCAATGTCATACGGCGTTCGTGAAGCAGATCGTCCAGCTTTACGGTAATGGCCATCAGACTGTTCCTTCGAGATCGTCGCGCATCGATGTGCCGTGGCGAAAAACGCGGGCGAGGATGAACAGTGTCAGAATCAGGGTAAGTCCGCCAAAATCCATGCTGACTTCGGCGGTGCCGGTATGTTCGCCCAGTTTCTTTGCAAGGTAGATCCCGAAGCCGCCGATCGGCAAGGCGAGCAGATTGATGGCGAGCATCAGCCATGCCATCGCGGTCAGACGGTCGGCGTTGGCGGGCACAAACGGATCGCCGTCGCTTACGCTGGTCACGATATCGAGCATATGTTTCATGAACCGCCAGCCCAGATACAGCACCCCGGTAACGGCAAGCAGCAGCAATGCGACCTGCCAGCCCATGCTGCGCGGAATGTCCGGATCCTGGATGTCGGCCAGCAGACCAGCATTGTAGAGCAGCATCGCCGCTGCGCCCAGCGTTACGAAGAACGCGGCAAAGGCAATCACTCCAAGTATGAAATAGAGGATGATCCTGGCGGCCGCGAGAAGCGGGTCCTTGGCAAATGTGGTCATGTCGTGGTTCCTCGTTAAAGTCAGGCGAGCGATGCAAATACGGTTATGGCCGCGCTGGATTGCGCAGTCGGGATGAACAGCGCCGCTGTAACTAATGCCGCGACGAATAATGCCGAAACAACCGCGAGCGCGTGATCGAAAATGTGAATCATTATTGTTCTCCGATAATTCTGATATTGATAAACAATAATTAATTCTCATGCGTTGTCAAACGGATTTATCGAAAAACGATATAACATTGATTGATAAACAGAAAATGTCCCACTCGTGTTCGCTGACGTTGCGCTCGGCAGCCGCGCCGACCCCGGCAGGGCGCTTGCGGAAGTCATCGCAGCGTTTGACTCATGCGCGGCTGTTTCCTATATGGTCTTTCATAGCTCGCACGCTTCGAGCAAGCCGGATCCATTCGCGGGGATCTGACTGGGAAGGAAGCGGCGGGACATTCTGACGACGCGGCAGGCTGCGGGCCACATCTCCCCGATGGAGGGAGCGTGTGCCATGCGGCCTTCTTTGCGTCTGACAGAATCGCATCCGCAATTCGAAAATTTTCAAGCCGGTGTGCAAATTCCGGCCTATCAGAGAAGAGGCATATCTCCTCCATGGCAACCAAGTCCGAAGCGCCGAACACCCCGGCGGCGAACACCCCGGTGACGAAAACAAAAGCAGCCAAGCGCGCGAAAGCGGCCAACTATGGCTCCGCGAAAAAGCGTATCCGCAAGATTTTCGGCGATATCCACGAAGTGGTGGAAATGCCCAATCTGATCGAAGTCCAGCGTGAGAGCTACGAACAGTTCCTCCGCTCCGACAAGGCGGCGGGTTATGTTTCCGGCCTCGAGAAGACGCTTCGCTCGGTATTCCCGGTTCGTGATTTCGCCGGCTCGGCAGAACTCGATTTCGTGCATTATGAACTCGAAGATCCGAAATACGACATTCAGGAATGCAAGCAGCGCGGCATTACCTATGCAGCGCCGATGAAGGTTACGCTGCGTCTGATCGTATTCGAAGTCGATCAGGACACCGAAACCCGTTCGGTCCTCGATATCAAGGAGCAGGATGTTTACATGGGCGATATGCCGCTCATGACGCATAACGGCACCTTCGTTATCAATGGTACTGAGCGTGTTATCGTTTCGCAGATGCACCGTTCGCCTGGCGTATTGTTCGATCATGACCGCGGCAAAACCCACAGCTCGGGCAAACTTCTGTTTGCTGCGCGCGTTATTCCTTACCGCGGTTCGTGGCTCGATTTCGAATTTGACGCGAAAGACATCGTCAACGTCCGTATCGACCGCAAGCGCAAGATGCCGGTTACCGCGCTGCTATATGCGCTTGGCCTCGACAGCGAAGGCATCCTCAGCGAGTTTTACGACACGGTCGTCTGGGAACGTGTTTCGGGCAAGAAAGGCGCCAGTGATCTTGGGGGCTGGAAGCTGCCTTATGTGCCGGAAACATGGCGCGGCCAGAAGCCGTCATTTGCGCTCGTTGACGCCAAAACCGGTGAAGAAATCTTTGCCGCCAACCAGAAGATTACGCCGCGCGGCGCAAACAAGGCTGCCAAGGATGGCCTCAAGGATCTGCTGATCCCGACCGAGGAAATCATCGGCCGCTATTCCGCGCTTGACGTCATCGACGAGAAAACCGGGCGGATCTACATCGAAGCCGGTGAAGAAGTGACCGCCGAAAACATCGAAGTGCTGGAAACGGCCGGTCTCGACCGGCTGCAGCTGCTCGATATTGACGAGGTCAACACCGGCCCGTGGATTCGCAACACTCTGGCGGTCGACAAGGCCGAAAACCGCGACGAGGGCCTCGAGGCGATCTACAAGGTCATGCGTCCCGGCGAACCACCGACGAAGGAAACGGCAGAAGCCTTGTTCGAAGGCCTGTTCTTCGACGGCGACCGTTATGACCTGTCGGCAGTCGGCCGCGTAAAGCTGAACATGCGTCTAGAACTCGACGCCGAAGACACCGTAACCACCCTGCGCAAGGAAGACATCCTTGCCGTGGTCAAGGAACTTGTCGGTCTGAAGGACGGCAAGGGCGACGTCGATGATATCGACAACCTTGGAAACCGCCGCGTGCGTTCGGTGGGCGAGCTGCTGGAAAACCAGTACCGCGTCGGCCTGCTGAGAATGGAGCGCGCGGTTAAGGAGCGGATGAGCTCGGTCGATGTATCGACTGTCATGCCCAACGATCTGATCAATGCGAAACCGGCGGTTGCCGCGGTTCGCGAATTCTTCGGGTCGAGCCAGCTGTCGCAGTTCATGGACCAGACCAACCCTCTGTCCGAAGTGACGCACAAGCGCCGTGTTTCGGCTCTCGGCCCCGGCGGTCTGACGCGGGAACGCGCCGGCTTCGAAGTCCGCGACGTTCATCCGACGCATTATGGCCGCATCTGCCCGATCGAAACGCCCGAAGGTCCGAACATCGGTCTGATCAACTCGCTGGCATCGTTCAGCCGGGTCAACAAATACGGCTTCATCGAAACGCCTTACCGGATGGTCAAGGACGGGAAAGTTTCGGGCGATGTGAAATATCTGTCCGCGATGGAAGAACAGAAGCACACCGTTGCCCAGGCATCGGCTGAACTGACCGAAAAGGGTTTCTTCGTCGAAGATCTCGTTTCCGCACGTGAAAACGGCGAATTCGTGATGACGCAGAACGAAAACGTCACGCTGATGGACGTCTCGCCCAAGCAGCTTGTCTCGGTTGCCGCTTCGCTTATTCCATTCCTGGAAAACGATGACGCCAACCGCGCATTGATGGGTTCGAACATGCAGCGTCAGGCTGTGCCTCTGGTAAAAGCCGAAGCACCGTTTGTCGGAACAGGTATGGAAGAAACCGTGGCCCGCGATTCGGGTGCGGCAATTTCAGCGCAGCGCGGCGGCGTAGTCGATCAGGTTGACGCGACCCGCATCGTGATCCGCGCATCGGGTGAAGTCGAAGCCGGACGGTCCGGTGTCGATATCTACACGCTGCAGAAATTCCAGCGTTCGAACCAGAACACCTGCATCAACCAGCGACCTCTTTGCAAAGTGGGCGACATCGTCGAACAGGGCGACATTCTGGCTGACGGTCCTTCGACCGATCTGGGCGAACTGGCACTGGGCCGTAACAGCCTCGTCGCCTTTATGCCGTGGAATGGCTACAATTACGAAGATTCGATCCTGATCAGCGAACGCATCGTGAAAGACGATGTGTTCACCTCGATCCATATCGACGAATTCGAAGTGATGGCCCGCGATACGAAACTTGGCCCCGAAGACATCACCCGCGACATTCCCAACGTTGGCGAGGAAGCGCTGCGCAACCTCGACGAAGCGGGTATCGTCTATATCGGTGCCGAAGTGCATCCGGGCGATATTCTGGCCGGCAAGATCACGCCAAAGGGCGAAAGCCCGATGACACCGGAAGAAAAGCTGCTTCGCGCGATCTTCGGCGAGAAGGCTTCGGACGTGCGCGATACCTCGCTGCGTTTGCCGCCGGGCGTTGCCGGAACCGTGGTCGAAGTCCGCGTTTTCAACCGCCATGGTATCGAAATCGATGACCGTACGCGGGCGATCCAGAACGAGGAAATCGAACGGCTGCGCAAGGATAGCCAGGACGAACGCACTATCCTGAACCGTGCGACCTACAACCGGCTGGCTGATATGCTGCCCGGCCAGACAGTTTCGGCTGCGCCCAAGGGCGTGAAGAAAGGCGTCAAAATCGATGCCGATCTGCTCGACAGTGTCGAAAAGCACGAATGGTTCAAGTTTGCGGTCGCCGATGACAATATGCAGACGCAGCTGGAAGCTGTGAAGTTCCAGTATGACGAAGCAGTCAAGATCATCGAAGACAAGTTCGACGACCGTAAGGAAAAACTGGAGCGCGGCGACGAGCTTGCTCCGGGCGTATTGAAGATGGTGAAGGTCTTCGTCGCGGTGAAGCGCAAGCTGCAACCGGGCGACAAGATGGCCGGCCGTCACGGCAACAAGGGTGTGATTTCACGCATCCTGCCAGCCGAAGATATGCCGTTCCTTGAAGACGGTACGCCGGTCGATATCGTGCTGAACCCGCTCGGCGTGCCTAGCCGCATGAATGTGGGCCAGATTTTCGAAACGCACCTTGGTATGGCTGCCCGCGGTCTTGGCCAGCAGGTTACCGCTGCGCTGGAAGAATGGCGCGCAGCCAACCCCGACCCCGAAGCGGCCAAACCGCCGCAGGTCGTGGTTGACAAGCTGAAGGAAATCTACGGCGAGCAATATCATGCAGAACTGGACGCACGTTCGCCCAGCGATGTCATCGAACTGGCGGGTAATCTGACCAACGGTGTTCCGATGGGCACGCCGGTGTTCGATGGCGCGCGCGAAGCCGACGTTACCGAAATGCTGATCCAGGCCGGATTGCCGGGCAGCGGACAGGTCACTCTGTTCGATGGCCGCACGGGCGATACCTTCGACCGTCAGGTTACTGTCGGTTACATCTACATGCTGAAACTGCATCACCTTGTCGATGACAAGATCCACGCGCGGTCCATCGGCCCGTACTCGCTTGTTACCCAGCAGCCACTTGGCGGTAAGGCGCAGTTCGGTGGACAGCGCTTCGGCGAGATGGAGGTCTGGGCACTCCAGGCCTACGGCGCCGCTTACACGCTGCAGGAAATGCTGACTGTGAAGTCCGATGATGTCGTCGGCCGGACCAAGGTTTACGAATCCATCGTCAAGGGTGACGACACATTCGAAGCCGGCATTCCGGAAAGCTTCAACGTGCTGGTGAAGGAAATGCGCAGCCTCGGCCTCAACGTCGAATTGTCCTCGCTTGATGATGGCGAAGATGATGACGGTCTCGCGATAGCTGCGGAATGAAGGGGCCGGCGGCCAAAACCGCCGCCCCGCCTTCCACCTGATATTTTCACCCCCCAAGGGATGACAAAATGAACGACCTGACAAAATTCACGAACCAGCTCGCAAAGCCGGAAACATTCGACCAGATCCAGATCGGTATCGCCTCGCCGGAGCGCATCCGTTCGTGGTCCTTCGGCGAAATCAAGAAGCCGGAAACCATCAACTACCGGACGTTCAAGCCCGAGCGTGACGGCCTGTTCTGTGCCCGCATCTTCGGTCCGGTAAAGGATTACGAATGCCTGTGCGGCAAGTACAAGCGGATGAAATACAAGGGCGTCGTGTGCGAGAAGTGCGGCGTAGAAGTCACCGTGACCAAGGTCCGCCGCGAGCGGATGGGCCACATCGAACTGGCTGCGCCGGTTGCGCATATCTGGTTCCTGAAATCGCTGCCTTCGCGCATCGGCCTGTTGCTGGACATGCAACTGAAGCAGCTCGAGCGCGTGCTGTATTTCGAAAGCTACATCGTCACCGAGCCGGGTCTTACTCCGATGGAGAAGTTCCAGCTGCTGACCGAGGACGAGCTCCTCGAAGCGCAGGACGAATATGGCGAAGACGCCTTTACGGCCGACATCGGTGCCTCTGCGGTCAAGACCATGCTGATGGATCTCGATCTGGAGCAGGAACGCGACGATCTGATGGAAGATCTTCGCACCACCAAGTCCAAGCTGAAGCCGGCCAAGATTATCAAGCGTCTGAAAGTCGTCGAAAGTTTCATCGATTCGGGCAACAAGCCTGAATGGATGATCCTTGAAGTCGTCCCGGTCATCCCGCCTGAACTGCGCCCGCTGGTGCCGCTGGATGGCGGCCGTTTCGCGACCTCCGATCTCAACGATCTCTATCGCCGCGTGATCAACCGGAACAACCGGTTGAAGCGGCTGATCGAATTGCGCGCGCCCGACATCATCGTGCGTAACGAAAAGCGGATGCTGCAGGAAGCGGTTGACGCATTGTTCGACAACGGCCGCCGCGGCCGGATCATCACCGGAGCGAACAAGCGTCCGCTGAAATCGCTGTCCGATATGCTCAAGGGCAAGCAGGGCCGCTTCCGCCAGAACCTTTTGGGTAAGCGCGTCGATTATTCCGGTCGCTCGGTCATCGTGACCGGGCCGGAACTGAAATTGCACCAGTGCGGTCTGCCGAAGAAAATGGCGCTCGAACTGTTCAAGCCGTTCATCTACGCCCGTCTGGATGCGAAGGGTCTTTCGATGACCCTGAAACAGGCCAAGAAATGGGTCGAGAAAGAACGCAAGGAAGTCTGGGATATCCTGGACGAAGTGATCCGCGAGCATCCGGTTCTTTTGAACCGTGCGCCCACGCTTCACCGGCTTGGCATTCAGGCGTTCGAACCTGTGCTGATCGAGGGTAAGGCGATCCAGCTTCACCCGCTGGTCTGCTCGGCCTTCAATGCCGACTTCGACGGTGACCAGATGGCCGTCCACGTGCCGCTTTCGCTGGAAGCCCAGCTCGAAGCGCGCGTGCTGATGATGTCCACCAACAACATCCTGTCGCCTGCCAATGGCAAGCCGATCATCGTTCCCTCGCAGGACATGGTACTGGGTCTCTATTACCTGACGATGGAAAGCGAAGGCGAACCTGGCGAAGGCATGATCCTGGCCGATATGGCCGAGGTTCACCAGGCGATCGAAGTGGGTGCGGTAACGTACCACTCCAAAATCGTCAGCCGCGTCCCGCAAACGGACGAAAAGGGCAAAACCTTTATGCAGCGCGTGAACACCACGCCGGGCCGGATGCTGCTGGGCGAATGTCTTCCGCAGTCGCACACCGTGCCGTTCGAGACCATCAACCGCCTTCTGACCAAGAAGGAAATCGGTGACGTGATCGATCAGGTTTACCGTCACACCGGCCAGAAAGACACGGTTCTGTTCGCCGATGCGATCATGACGCTTGGCTTCAAGCACGCGTTCAAGGCGGGCATTTCGTTCGGCAAGGACGATATGATCATTCCTGACAGCAAGGACGGGATGATCGTCGAGGCCAAGAAGCTGGTCGCTGACTACGAACAGCAATATCAGGACGGTCTGATCACCCAGCAGGAAAAATACAACAAGGTGATCGACGCCTGGAGCCGTACCGGTGACCAGGTTGCCGACGCCATGATGGAAGAAATCAAGGCCCGTCCCAAGGACAAGGACGGCCGCGAGGCGCAGATCAACTCGATCTACATGATGTCTCATTCCGGTGCGCGTGGTTCGCCCGCCCAGATGAAGCAGCTGGCCGGTATGCGCGGTCTGATGGCCAAGCCTTCGGGCGAGATTATCGAAACACCGATCATCTCGAACTTCAAGGAAGGTCTGACCGTTCTTGAATACTTCAACTCCACCCACGGTGCGCGCAAGGGTCTTGCGGATACGGCGTTGAAGACTGCAAACTCGGGCTACCTCACCCGCCGTCTCGTCGACGTGTCGCAGGACTGCGTCATTGTCGAAGAAGACTGCAAGACCAAGAACGCGCTGACCATGCGTGCGATCGTTCAGGGCGGCAGCGTGATTGCCTCGCTTGGCGAGCGTATTCTTGGGCGCACGACCGCCGAAGATCTGGTTGACGTGAAAACCGACAAGGTTCTGGTAAAGTCCGGCACGCTGGTGGACGAAGCGATGGTGGTGGAAGTCGAAGCTGCCGAAGTGCAGTCTGCGAAAATCCGCTCGCCACTCGTTTGTGAAGCCGATCAGGGCGTTTGCGCGACTTGCTATGGCCGTGATCTTGCCCGCGGTACGCCGGTTAACATCGGTGAAGCTGTCGGCGTTATCGCTGCCCAGTCCATCGGTGAACCAGGCACCCAGCTGACGATGCGGACGTTCCACATCGGCGGCGCGGCGCAGGTAAACGAAACCAGCCATCTGGAATCGATCAGCGACGGTACGGTCGAATATCGCGACATGCCGACGATTCAGGACAAGCAGGATCGCCGCCTGTCGCTCGCACGCTCGGGCGAGATGGTGGTGATCGATAACGAAGGACGCGAACGCGCCATTCACCGCGTACCATACGGCACAGTGCTGCTGTTCGCGCATGGTGCCAAGGTCAAGGAAGGCGACCGTCTGGCAGAATGGGATCCGTTCTCCCTGCCGATCATCACCGAAACTTCGGGCGTGGTGAAGTATCAGGATCTGATCGATACAAAAACCATGGAAGAGCGCGTGGATGACGCAACGGGTATTGCCCAGCGTGTGGTGACGGAAAACCGTTCGGTTGGCCGTGCGAAGAAAGAAGACCTTCGTCCGCGCCTGACACTGCTTGGCGAAGGCCAGAGCGTTGATGACGATGAAACCGAAGCGCAGCGGTATATGCTCGCCCCGGGGACGACATTGTCGGTTGAAGATGGCCAGCAGGTTATGGCGGGTGACATTCTTGCCCGTGCATCACGCGAAGCCGCGAAAACGCGCGACATTACCGGTGGTTTGCCGCGCGTTGCCGAACTGTTCGAAGCTCGCATCCCCAAGGACAGTGCGGTTATTGCCAAGATTTCCGGCAAGATCGAATTCGTTCGTGAATACAAGGCCAAACGCAAGATCGCGATTGTTCCCGAGGAGGGCGAACGCGTCGAGTATCTGATCGCGAAGACCAAGGTCATCGACGTTCAGGAAGGCGATTTCGTGAAGAAGGGCGACAATCTGATTTCAGGTTCGCCCGATCCGCACGACATCCTCGAAGTGCTCGGCATCGAGCCGCTGGCTGAATATCTGGTTGCGGAAATCCAGGAAGTGTACCGTCTGCAAGGCGTGAAAATCAACGACAAGCACATCGAGACGATCGTTCGTCAGATGCTGCAAAAGGTTGAAATCACCAATGGCGGCGACACGACATTGCTGGCCGGCGAACAGGTAGACCGCGAAGAAATGAACGAAGTCAACGCGAAGCTGGAACGCCGTCAGAAGAAGGCTGAAGGCAAGCCGATCCTGCTCGGGATCACCAAGGCTAGCCTGCAGACCCGCAGCTTCATCTCGGCCGCTTCCTTCCAGGAAACGACCCGTGTGCTGACGCAGGCATCGGTCGAAGGCAAGAAGGATACGCTGGTCGGCCTGAAGGAAAACGTGATTGTTGGCCGGCTTATCCCGGCAGGTACCGGCGCGGCGATGAACCGTGTCCGCGTTACCGCCAACAGCCGCGATGCTTCGCTTCGTGCCCAGTACAGGAAAATGCAGGAAGCATTGATTGCCGCTGACAGTGCCGAAGAACAACGCAAGGCCGAACTCGCGCAAGGCGAAGAAGCCGCAACCGGCGATGCGACTTTCGCGTCAATGGAAGGCGATGCGACCGGCACCAATGCGGATGCCGGCGACTACCTGACCGAAGAAGCGCAGAAGGGCGGAGACGCCGCTTCGAGCGAACCGGTACAGGAAGCGCCAGAAGCCGAATAAGCGGTTTCGCGACTGAGCAATCAAGACCCCGCCGGAGCGATCCGGCGGGGTCTTTTGTTAGCAAAACCGCAAGCGATCCCCTAGGACGGGAAAAAATCCGATTGAACTGGTGAAAGACGAGCAACGATGACTTCGACACCTGACGGGGCCACCAATACCGAACGCGCAGGCTTTCTGGTGTTTCTTCTGCTTGTCACAATCATCCTCGTAATGGTCATCTGGCCATTCGTCTCCGCGCTTTTGTGGGCCATGCTGGCGGCGATCATGTTTCAGCCTCTTTATCAGCGGATTCTTGCGAAATGGCCGCGCTATCCAGGCCGCGCGGCACTGGGAACGCTGGTGATTATTGTCATTGCTGTGGTTGTGCCCGCAATCATCATCGGTAGCGCCGTCGTCCGCCAGTCGATCGAACTCTATTCTTCCATGAGCCAGGGCGATCTGGACTTGCCGGGCCTGTTCAGCAGTTTTCACAACGCTTTGCCCGCGCGGCTTCAGCAGATGCTTGATAATTCCGAATATGCGGAATTCAGCGCGGTGCAGGACGGCGTGTTGCAATTTGCCAGAGAAAGCATCGGCATCATCGCGCAGCAAGCGGTATCTATCGGCGGAAGCGCATTTTCCTTCGTCCTGTCGCTGGGGATCGGAATGTATGTCGTGTATTTCCTGCTTCGCGACGGGGCGGCGATCGGATCGGGCGTCAGGGATGCGATGCCTTTGCCGCGCGATGTTGCCCGGCGGCTGAGTGACAAGTTCACTCAGATTATCCGCGCCACGATCAAAGGATCGGTCGTCGTCGGATTGGTGCAGGGCGCGCTGGGTGCGGCGACTTTCTGGGTCGTCGGCGTGCCATCGGCTGTTCTATTCGGGGTGCTGATGGCGATCTTTTCGTTACTCCCGGCGCTTGGCCCCGCGATAGTGTGGCTGCCGGTGGCGTTATACCTGCTGGTGACCGGTGCCGTCTGGCAGGCGGTTGTCGTCGTGATATCCGGCGCCGCGCTGATCGGTATGGCTGACAATATCCTGCGGCCCATCCTCGTCGGCCGCGATACGGGGATCCCCGACTGGTTGATCCTTGTCACGACGCTTGGCGGGATTGTGTCGCTGGGCCTCAGCGGAATTATTCTGGGCCCGCTGGCAGCAGGGCTGTTTCTTGCCGGATGGTCTATCTATACCCAGCAACGCGATGATCCGGCCTGATAGCCGGAATCAACGCGGCTTTGCTATTCTCGCCAACCTTCCCTAACAGCAGCGATCTTAAACCAATCTACAGGAACCAGATTTTCTAATGCCGTCATTTTCACAGCCCAGCTTTCAGGACCGCATCGCTTTGGCCAACAAGGCCAGAGAAAAAGCTCTCAAGAAACTGAAGGCCAAGCCGCAGCCGACCGAGGCCGAATTGGCCGAGCGTAAGGCAGCGCACGATGCGCGCGAGGCTGCCAAGGCAGCCAAACGGGCAGAAAAGCAGGCTGAACGCGACCGGATCAAGGCCGAAAAGGAAGCTGCCAGGCAGGCGGAAATCCAGGCTGAAAAGGACCGGATCGCAGCAGAGGAAGCCGCCAAAGGCCCGAAGCTCACCGAAGAAGAGAAAAAGGCTATCCGCGACGAGCGTTATGCCGCACGCAAACGGCGCAAGAAAAAGAAACGCTAAGGCGGATTGTCCGCAGCGGATTGCGGATAGGCCATCCGCTCGACCGCTTCAAAACAAGCCAAGGCACCGGGATCGCCAAAGGGTGAAAGCTGGGTCATGAACAATCCGCCGACACCCCCCGCCGGATCGATCCAGAAATAGCTGTTGAAGATGCCCGCCCAAGACAGGCTGTGCGCGCTTCGGCGGCCTTCGATCGCCTCGGGATTGGTCAGGAAACCCAGCGTCCAGCCGGTATGCTGGTCGGGGAACTGGTCGAAGGGTTGCGCGACATCGGGCATGCTGGTGCCCATCGCTCCGGCGCGCAGATCCCCGATCTGGTTGGTGCTCATCGCCATAACGCTCTCGGCTGACAGGATGCGGTTTGAATCCAACTCGCCGCCGTTCAGCATCATCCGCATAAACCGCGCATAATCTGCGGCAGTCGAGGTCAGCCCGCCGCCGCCGGAATCAAACTCGCCGCCGCCGATGAACAAGGGCAGGATAGCCAGCGACCCGTCCGCCTGCCGCGCGTGCACCTTCGCCGCGCCGCCGGGCAGCGCATCACGAAAGGCCGTCTGCGTCATGCCGAGCGGTTCGAGCACATTGGCACTGAGATAATCCTGCAGCCGCATTCCCGTGACGGCTTCTATGGCAAGGCCGACCCAGTCGGTGGAAACGCCATATTCCCATTTGTCGCCCGGATCGAACAGCAGCGGCATGGTGACGCTGGCCATGCTGCCCGGCGCGGGCATACCGGCGTGCTGGAAATGTTTGAGCACTTCGGGCTGGACGAAAATATAGCCCAGGCCAGAAGTATGGGTGAGCAAATGCCGCAGCGTAATCGGCCGCATGGCAGCACGCGTGTTTGGCCTGCCGTCCAGTTCAAAACCCGTGATCACTTGCGGATCGGCGAGCGCGGGCAGGACGCCGCCAATCGGCGCATCGAGCGAAAGCTTTTCCTGCTCCACCAATTGCATCGCGGCCACGGTTACCAGCGGCTTGGTCATGGAAGCGATCTGGAAAATCGTGTCCTGTGCCATCGGCGCGCCTTCCAACGCATCCGATTGACCGAAAGCGCGCGAATAGGTGACGCCCCTCGCATCGGTGATCAGGGCAACGCCGCCGGGCAGGCCGGATTTTTCGAAAACGGTTTGGAGTGATGTGTCATCGATCATTCGCATGACGTATCAGCACCAAAGCGCTTGTGAAAGCGGCATCGCTCCGCCACCATTGGCGCATGACAAACACGCTCACCATCACCCTGTGCCAGATGAACCAGAACGTCGGGCATATGGCCGAAAATGCCGACGAGATGCTTGAGCTTCGCCGCCAAGCAGCCGGGCGCAATCCTGCGATTGATCTGGTGATGTATCCTGAAATGCAGCTGATCGGCTATCCGCCGGAGGATATGATCCTGAAGCCCGCACTGCTGGACCGTGCGGCGATGGAATTGCAGCGCATGGCGCTCGCCACCGGTGATGGCGGCCCGGCGATGATAGTGGGCACCGTAATCCGCGAAGGCAAAGATCTTTATAATGCCGTCGCGCTGCTCGACGGCGGCAAGATCGCGGCGGTGCGCTATAAAGACGAGCTGCCCAATTACGGCACCTTTGATGAAAAGCGCCACTTCACTTCCGGCCCGCTGCCCGATCCGGTAGAGTTTCGCGGGGTCAAGATCGGCCTGCCGATCTGCGAGGATATCTGGCATCCTTCGGTCTGCTCGCATTTGAAAGAACAAGGCGCGCAAATCCTGCTGTCACCCAATGGCAGCCCCTATGAAATCGACAAGGACGAATTGCGGATTGAAGGCGTGGCCAAACAACGCGCCATCGAAACAGGTCTGCCGATGGCCTACCTCAACCGCATTGGCGGGCAGGACGAGCTGGTGTTTGACGGGGCGAGCTTCGTCATCAATGGCGACGGCGAAGTCGTGATCCAGATGCGCGACTGGGAAGCGCAGATCATCGACACCGTCTGGAACCGCACAGATGACGGCTGGAAATGCGCAGCGGGCGAGAAGCACGCACTCTCCGACCATCCCGAAGACGTCTATTGCGCGATGATGATCGCAGTGCGTGACTATGTGCACAAGAACGGGTTCAAGGGCGTGATTCTGGGCCTGTCGGGCGGGATCGACAGCGCGATTTGCGCGGCGATTGCTGCCGATGCTTTGGGGCCTGAAAACGTGTGGTGCGTGATGATGCCCAGCCGCTTCACCAGCCAGGCCAGCCTGGATGATGCGACTGCCTGCGCCAAGGCCATCGGCTGCAAATACACCACCATTCCGATCCAGCCTGCGGTGTCAGGCTTTGACGAAATGCTGGCCAATGATTTCGCCGATACAGACGTCGATCTGACCGAGGAAAACCTCCAGTCGCGCATTCGCGGCGTCACGCTGATGGCGCTTTCCAACAAGTTCGGGCCGATGCTGCTGACCACCGGCAACAAATCGGAAATGAGCGTGGGATATGCCACGATCTACGGCGATATGGCGGGCGGTTATAACCCGCTGAAAGATGCCTATAAAATGACCGTCTTCGCGATTTCGAAATGGCGCAACACCGCCAGGCCGGAGATCGCGCTGGGCAATGATGGCGAGGTTATCCCGCAGAACATCATCGAAAAACCGCCCAGTGCAGAACTGCGGCCCGACCAGAAGGATTCGGACTCGCTGCCCGATTATCCGGTGCTGGATGCGATCCTGATGGGGCTGGTCGAACGCGACGAAAGCGTGGACGAAATTGTCGCAGAGGGCTTCGACCGCGACGTGGTAACGCGCATCGAACACCTCCTCCACCTCGCCGAATATAAGCGCCGCCAGGCCCCGCCGGGGGTAAAGCTGGGCACACGCAATTTCGGGCGCGATCGCCGATATCCGATCACGCATAAGTTCAGGACGGGTTGATGGACGACCGGCTTACCCCTGAAGGTGATCCGAACCGGCCGATCAGCGAGATGGAGCAGAGGCTGTTCGGCGGCAAACAACCCGCACCGCCGCCGCCGAAGCTGGCGCAGATCGCCCGTGATTTTGCCAATCGCGCCACATTGCGGTTCAAGGGATTTCGGCAAGATTACGAACGCGTGAGCAATGCAGCGACTGCGCTCCACAAGGACGGCCTGATTACAAAGGCCGAGGCGCAGCGGATCTTTCTCGATGATGCATATATGATTTCGGCCCCGCTTATCGAACGATACATCATCGCACGCGAAAGTGAACAGGTCGCCAATTGGCTGCGAGCGCGCACCGCCTTCCATTTTCCGAACTGGCTGGACGAACGCAACCGCATGGCGCTGGACGGGTTTGTTGCCAATGGCGAAGGCGCATTGGCTGTACAACTGATCCGCCAACACCTGCACAAAATCATGAACCGCACAAAGGATCGCTGGCGGGACGCTGGCCGCAAACGGCCAAAAGATCTGGCAGCTCAATATCACGAGAGCTTCGAGGACAGGCGGTTGCAGGCGCTGGAAGAATTGCCGGGGCACCTCGATATTGCAGTGTATGAAATTGCCGAGCTCGAGCCGTGGGTGACGGGGCACGGGTCCAAGGAAGACCTGCGGGCCGTTGCCGGCTACCGCGAGGAAATCCAAAAGATACGTGGGCGCTTCAATCTCTCGTAAGAACGCTTATAGCAGCCTCCATGACCACCATCACACGTTTCGCGCCGTCGCCTACCGGGCGGCTTCATGTCGGCAACATCCGCACGGCTCTGCATAATTGGCTGCTCGCTGCCAAGGCCAGGGCGCGCGGCGAAGATGCGCGGTTTATGCTGCGGATCGACGATACGGATCAGGAACGCAGCAAGGAAGAATTTGTCGAGGCAACCCGCGCCGATCTAGCGTGGCTGGGTATCGTGCCCGATGGCGAGGAACGCCAGAGCGAACGCTTCCATCTGTACGAAGCGGCATTTGAAAGACTGCGCGAGGCCGGGCGGGTTTATGCCTGCTACGAAACCGCGCAGGAGCTTGATCTGAAGCGCAAAATCCAGCTGGGGCGCGGGAAGCCGCCGATTTACGATCGCGGGGCTCTGGAGTTATCGGACGCCGAGCGCGCAGCGAAAGAGGCCGGGGGCACCCGGCCGCACTGGCGCTTCAAACTTGACCATTCTGCCCCTATAACCTGGGACGACGGGGTGCGCGGGCCGCAGAAATTCGATGCCTCGCTGATATCCGACCCGGTAATCCGCCGCGCCGATGGCAGCTGGCTTTATATGCTCCCCAGCGCAGTGGACGATGTCGAAATGGACATCGACTATGTGCTGCGGGGTGAAGACCATGTGTCCAATACTGCTGCCCAAGTGCAAATGTTCGAGGCCATGGGTGCGAAACCGCCGCGCTTCGCGCATGAGGCCTTGCTGGTGGGCAAGGAAGGCAAGCTGTCCAAACGGCTTGGCTCGCTGGGCTGCGATTCCTTCCGCGAGCGCGGGATCGAGCCCGAAGCCATCATTGCGATGCTGGCGCGGCTGGGCACTTCGCAGCCGGTCGAACCGATTGCCGAGCGCGATATTCTGGTCGAGACGTTCGACCTATCCACATTTGGCCGCGCACCCGCCCGTTTCGATGATGCGGAACTGGACCGCGTGAACGCCGCCATCGTCCATCAGCTGGCTTTCGATGCAGTGAAGCACCGCCTGCCGGATGGTATGGGCGAAGATGGCTGGCATGCGGTCCGCCCCAACCTGGCCACTGTGCGCGAGGCAGCGGATTGGTGGAAACTCGTCACCGGCCCGGTCGAGGCGCGCGACTTCGATGAAGATACCAGGGGCTACCTTGCGGCCGCGCTGGCCTCGCTTCAGTGGGGCGATGACCCGTGGCATACGCTGACAGCGGCGCTGAAAGACAGCACTGGCCGCAAGGGAAAGGCGCTGTTCCAGCCGCTGCGCCAGGCGCTGACCGGAATGGATCACGGACCCGATATGGGCGAGTTGATGCCGCTGATAGGCGAATCTGAAGCGAGGTTGAGGTTGGAGCGGGCGGCGCGCTAAGCCGGCTTTTGGTCTATGCTGCCTGGGCCGTGACGGATTGCGCGGGTTAAACCTCGGTCCGGTCCAGTTCGCCAAAAAATCCGGTGACTTTGACGATCTTGCCCGCATCGCTGACTTCGGTGACGTCGAAGCCTTTCATCAAGCACTGGCCGTCCTTGTCGATTGACCAGTGATAGCGGCAATGGTTGTTCTGGAAATCTACCCGGCTTGCGCGTGAATAGACCGCGCCGGGGATGAGTTTCTGTACCGCGCCGACCATGTCCACAAATGCCGATCGCCCGATGATATTGTGGTTGGGGTCAACGAAATGGATATTATGCTCCATCGACGCTTCGGCCAGTGCCTGCATGTCCGCAGCATCCGGCGTGTTCCAGGCAGCCAGCATTTTGTCGAGGTTTTGCAGATAGGCTTCCATGATCATCTTTCACAAGAGCGTCGGGCGCTGGATATTCGACTAACACGGATCGAGGAAAACGCTCAATCCTCGCGCCCATCAAGTTCATGCCCGCTCAGCGTCACAACATGCAGCAAATTAGTGCTGCCAGGCGTGCCAAAGGGTACGCCTGCCAGCGTAATCAGCTTGCTGCCCGCGCTGCCGAACCCGTGGCGCAGCGCCATGCGTTTGCCCTTGGCGATCATTTCCTCGAAGCTGCCGATATCCTTGGTCGGGACCGCTTGCGTGCCCCATAACAGCGCCACCCGGCGGGCCGTTCGCATCGATGGTGTCAGCACCAGCATCGGCACGGAAGGCCGCTCGCGCGCAACGCGGCGCGCGGTCGAACCAGAGCCCGTAAACACGATGATCGCTGTGATCGGGACGGTCTCCGCGATGGTCATGCAGCTATGGCTCAGTGCGTCGGCGGTGGTCGCATCGGGGCGTGTTTCATGGAAATGCACGCGGTCGGAATAGCTGGGGTCAGCCTCCACCTGCGCGGCGATCCGGTCCATTATCGTCACTGCTTCTTCGGGCCAGTCGCCCGCCGCCGTTTCGGCGCTGAGCATTACGGCATCGGCCCCGTCATAAACCGCGTTGGCGACATCGGAAACTTCGGCGCGGGTGGGGGCAGGGCTTTCGATCATGCTTTCCAGCATTTGCGTCGCAACGATCACAGGCTTGCCCAGACTGCGCGCATCATTGACGATGCGTTTCTGAATGACGGGCACTTCTTCGGGCAGTAATTCCACACCCAGATCGCCGCGCGCGACCATGACGCCGTCCGACACTTCGAGAATTTCGGCCAGACGCCGCACCGCCATCGGTTTTTCGATCTTGGCACAGATCGCCGTTCCCGCGGTGCCCATCAGCTTGCGCGCTTCGGCCACGTCTTCGGGCCGCTGGACAAAACTGAGCCCGATCCAGTCGGCACCGTGTTCGACCGCAAATGCGAGATCCTTGCGGTCCTTGTCGGTCAACGCGGGGATCGGCACTTCGGCGTCGGGGATATTGACGCCCTTGCGGTCCGAAATCACTCCGCCGACTTCTGCCGAACACAGAATTTCATTCGCGTCGGCGCGGATCACCCGAAGGCGGATCTTGCCGTCATTGATCAGCAGTCGCTGGCCTTTTTCCATCAGACCGAACAGTTCGGGATGCGGCAAATGCACGCGGGTTTCATCGCCCGGTTCGGGGCTCTGGTCGAGCGTAAAATGGCCCGAATGGCGGATGACAGCCTTGCCGTCCCTGAATTTGCCGACGCGCAATTTGGGGCCCTGCAAATCGCACAGGATGGCGATCGGCCGGTTCAGTTCGGTTTCGAGCGCGCGGATGTCCGCAATGGTCGCGGCGTGGATATCATGTTCGCCGTGGCTCATGTTGACGCGGAAGGCATCTGCGCCTGCCAGCACCAGTTTCTTGAGCATTTCGGGGCTGCTGCTGGCCGGCCCGACCGTTGCGAGAATTTTGACCTTGCGGCTGCGCGGTTCGAGCCTGGACGTATCGGGTTTCACCATCCGGCCAAGCTATGCCATACCGCTGTGACATGACAAGGAAAGTTACGATGGATACGAATGCGGCCCGCGCGGCGGATGCACTGGATAATTTGGACGATGGCGTGGCGGCAGCGGCTTTCCGCCGGCTGGTGCGCCATTTGCAGCACCGGCATGATGCACAGAACATCGATTTGATGGGGTTGTCCGGATTTTGCCGGAATTGTCTGGCCGACTGGATCATGGATGCCGGGTTTGACGGTGATAAAGCTGCCGCGAGGGAATTAATCCACGGTATGCCGCAGGATCAATGGAAGCAGAGCCGCCAGACGCCCGCAACCGAAGAACAGTTGGCGCGGATGAAAGACAGCGTTGCCAGAAATAAACCGTGTTGAAGCGGCAAAAAGCGCCCGCAGCATCTTCACCGCATCAGCCGCCGCCGCTATCACCGCCGCCAAGCTGATTCTCATCAACACCGGAGTATATAATGGCCGACGCCACAGATGATCGCCTGCGCCTGCTGATCGAGCGCATCGAACGCCTCGAAGAAGAAAAGAAAGGCATCGCGGATGATATTCGCGATGTCTATGCCGAAGCAAAAGCGGTCGGTTATGATCCCAAGATCATGCGTCAGGTCGTGCGGCTGCGCAAAATGGCCCCCGACGACCGCAGCGAGATGGAAACCATCCTGGAAGTTTACAAAAACGCGCTCGGTCTCGAATAAACCGGCGCGCGAACTACCGTTTACAAGCTGCCGCGCGGGTCTATCCTGCGCGGCAGTTTTGTATTGGACGGAGTGATATTAAGGCAAGCCCCTGGACCAGCGCTGCACCTGATGGCGGCGGCATGATTGTAACCACCACCGCAGTGATCGAAGGCCACGAGGTAAAGAAATATTGCGGCGTGGTGGTGGGCGAAGTGATCGTGGGGGCCAACAGCTTCCGCGACCTGTTTGCCAGTATCACCGATATTGTCGGCGGACGGTCGGGCAAATACGAAGATGTTCTGGCCCGCGCGCGGAAAGAGGCCTTGTCCGAAATGAAGCAGGAGGCGCTTTCGCTGGGCGGTAATGCGGTGGTCGGGGTCGATCTGGATTACGAAGTGCTTGGCCAGAACGGTTCGATGCTGATGGTCAGCATTTCGGGCACGGCGGTGGTGATCTAGGCCGCCGATTTCCCCAGCATGGCAAAAGCGATGAAGGTGCCGTTGTGCAGTGCGTGGACCAGCATGCTTGCCCACAGGCCGTAATGGATGCGGGTATAGCCAAACACCAGACCGGCAACCGCCTGCGGAATGACCAGTAGCAGAAACACCGGATTGGCATTGTCGTAATTGCCGAGATGCGCGACCGCGAACAGCCCGGTGCTGAGCGCGTAGAACCAGCCGAAATGGCGCGTGAAAAACCTGAACGGCGCGCGGCCCCTCAAATGCAGGCCGGCAAATGTCGCGGCAATAATGGCAGCCACACCGCCAATGGCGAAAATCCACCGGTTGTCGAGCCCGCTTGCCCCCGCAATAGTCGCCAGCCCCAGCGCAAATGCGCCCAGTATCAGCATAATTGTGATCAGCGCCGGGCGGCCTGACAGCCAGCTGCGAAACAGAATTTCCTCAAATACCGGCGCGGCGATAATGATGACAAAAAGGATCTGCGGGTCCAGCGTCAGCGAATCCAACTTGTTTGCGGGAATATCGACGCCAAACGAAAAGATTGTCAGCGCAGCCGCGAGCAGCACGCACATCAGGACAAGGTCGAGCACAAACATCCACCATACGCCGGCCACAACCCGCGTGCTGAATGCGTTGATCTTCTGCGGCAAACGGGGGGCACGCACAAACTGTGCAAAGCGCCGCCATTCATGCGGAACCATACCGTGATATACAGGACTTGAGACTTGCCCACTCATACGGCTAATGCGGCTTCCATAGTTTTTACCCTTAAGCGGATATTTCCATGGCAGGCCATTCCAAATTCAAGAATATCATGCACCGCAAAGGTGCGCAGGATAAAAAGCGTTCCAATCTGTTTTCCAAGTTGAGCCGCGAAATTACCGTTGCTGCGAAAATGGGCACGCCCGATATCGACATGAACCCCCGGCTGCGGCTGGCGGTCAACAATGCCAAGGGCCAGTCGATGCCCAAGGACAATATCCAGCGCGCGATCGACAAGGCTTCTGGCGGCGATGACGAAAATTACGAAGAACTGCGCTATGAAGGTTACGGCCCGGGCGGCAGCGCGATTATCGTCGAGGCGCTGACCGACAATCGCAACCGGACTGCCACGGCCGTTCGCACTGCCTTTGCCAAACATGGCGGCAATCTGGGTACGGCTGGGTCGGTGGCTCACAGTTTTGAAAGGCTGGGCTTTGTCGCTTACCCCGCCGCTGCCGGCAGCGAGGATAAAATCCTCGAAGCTGCCATGGAAGCCGGGGCAGAGGATATCCAGTCGGGCGAAGACGGTCACGAAATCTGGACCGCAGCCGACGATCTGCACGAAGTGGCCACCGCGCTGGAAAAAGCGCTGGGCGAACCTGAAACGGTCAAACTGGCATGGAAGCCCAATCTGACGGTCGAACTGGACGAGAAGGATGCGGCAATCCTGCTCAAGCTCATCGATCAGCTTGATGATGACGATGATGTCCAGACCGTCTGGGGCAATTACGAGATTTCCGACGAAATCATGGACAAGCTGGACGCGTAACGGGGCGGGGAGGGACGGGCCGTGATCATTCTGGGCCTCGATCCCTCGCTTTCCTGCACCGGCTGGGGCGTGATCCGCAGCGAAGGCGCGCGCATATCGCATATCGCCAACGGCCAGATCGCGACCAGCCCCAAAGCGCCGATGGCGGAGCGGCTGGCAGCGCTGCAATCAGGCCTTGCCGAAGTGATCAGGGTCCATGCGCCGGGGCGCGCCGCGGCAGAGGAGATTTACCTCAACAAGAACCCGCAATCGACGCTGAAACTGGCGCAGGCGCGCGGCGCGGTGCTGGCGGCGTGCGGGACGTTCGGCCTGCAGGTCAACGAACACGCCGCGCGCAAGGTGAAGAAAGCCATCGTCGGCACAGGCGCGGCGGAAAAGGCGCAAATACAGGCGATGCTGCGCGTGCTGTTGCCCGGAGTGCAGCTTGCCGGAGCGGATGCTGCCGATGCGCTGGCGGTGGCGATCGCCGATGCGCATCTGGGAGGGCGATAATATGTATCTGGTGGTGTTTCGCAATCGCAAGCGCGCCGATATCGACCTTGCAGCCTATGACGCCGAAGCTATGGTGATGGAGACGATGGCCCGCAGTCAGGCGGGTTTTATCTCTTTCAAAAGCTACACTGCCGCAGACGATGAAGTAATCGCCGTGTCGGAATGGCAAGACGAGGCGGCCGCGCGCGCATGGGGTCAGGTGGCAGAACACCGGGCAGTGCAATCGCGCGGACGCGACCTATATTACGATAATTACACGCTTTTCGGATGTGACGAGCCCCGCGTTCACCGCTTCGAAAATGCCACCGATTTCAAATGAAAGACCCGATATGAGCGTTACAGTCTATGGCATCCCCAATTGCGGCACAGTGAAGAAAGCGCAGAAATGGCTGGAACAGCGCGGCACCAACTATTCCTTCACCGACTATAAAAAGGCCGGGGCCAACCCCGACCGGCTGAAGGAATGGGCCGATCAGGTGGGCTGGGAAGCGCTGCTGAACACCCGCGGCACCACTTTCCGCAAGCTGGATGAGGCAAACCGGACCAACATCGACGAAGGCAAGGCAATCCTGCTGATGGCCACGCATCCTTCGCTGATCAAGCGCCCGGTTCTGGAACTGGATGACGGCAGCATCCTGGTCGGCTTCGACAAGCCGATGTGGGACGAGTTTCTGTGATCCGGCTGCTCGCGTTTCTGATGGCACTGACGATGGCTGTGCCCGCATCGGCGCAACTGATCATCGGCCACCGCGGCGCGAGCGGCGAGCGGCCCGAACATACGCTGGCGGCCTATGCGCTGGCGGTGGAGCAGGGCGCGGATTATATCGAGCCCGATCTTGTGCCGACGCGCGACGGACGGCTGATCGCGCGGCATGAAAACGAGATTTCGGGCACAACCAATGTGGCCGACTTGCCCGAATTTGCTGACCGCAAGACGACCAAAATCATCGACGGGCTGGCAATCACCGGCTGGTTCACCGAAGATTTCGATCTGTATGAACTTTACCGGCTGCGCGCCAGGGAACGCCTGCCCGCGATCCGTCTGGCCAACACGCAATATGACGGCGAATTTCCGCTGGTCACGCTGGAAGAGATTATCGCTTGGGTCCGCATCGCGGAAAAGGACACCGGCAAGCGCATCGGCCTTTATCCCGAGCTGAAACACCACGCCTATTTTACTTCCATTGGTCTCGATACGGTTCCGCTGCTGCTCGGTACGCTGAGGGCGGCAGGCTATACCGGGAATGACCCCGTCCTGATCCAGAGTTTCGAGCCGACCCCGCTGGTGCAGGTCAAATTCCGCAGCGATTTCCGCACAGTGCAGCTGATGTCCGAAGAAGGCGGCCCCGCCGATGCGCCGCAGCTTGGCTATGCCCAGTTCCTCGCCCCCGAAGGCCTGAAACAGGTCGCCGGATATGCCCATGCAATCGGCGTTCCGATATCGCTGGTGCTGAACGAAGACGGCTCGCCCACGCGCCTTGTACAAAGCGCGCATGACGCCGGGCTGGAAGTCCACACCTACACGCTTCGCCGCGAAAACGCCTTCCTGCCGCCCGCCCTGCAAGTGGGCGACGATCCCTCAGCCATCGGCAACTTCGCGGCGATGTGGAAGCTGCTGGTGCAAGCGAGAGTGGACGGCGTGTTTACGGACAATCCGGGCGATGCGGTGCTGGCGAAGGCTTTGCGTTGAGTGAGGATGTCTGAAGCTGGATGGGAACTGACATTTGGCCCTTTAGAAGGGTGGCGGCACCTTGTAGTTTAAAGTGACCAACTCAAGCCCACCGTTTGAACCGACGACGACCTCAATATCCCAGTAACGCTGCCCCAATCCGTCGGGTGCATAGGAAAGCCGAAAGGGCTGCCAGGCTATTGTCTCGGCTTCAGCGCGGCTAATTCTCCAGACTTCATTGAACGGTATGCTCAGAAATGCTTCCCGAGCCGGAATATTGGTCGCTTCGTAGGAGGCGACCGATCCGGCCAGCAAGGTAAATCGCTGGAACTCACCCGCGCGCAGGGCTTTCTGACCCTTTTCGAGCGTGGTGATGATCGACGCGGCTTCTTCAGCAGTTACCCCCTCCAACTGTCTCTCCGCCGCGGATGCGGCTGACACCGTGCTGATAACGAGTGCGACCGCAGCCGCTAGACCCAACTTGCGCATACGCACCCCTAGTTCTCGAGCCCTGAAAGCAGACCTTCGAATTCTGGATCATACTCCAGGGCCAGCTCCCTAAACGCGGCAGAGATCTCGTTGATCAGTGTTTTTCCAGCACAGCTATGCTGCTGTGCAATTACCTTTTTGCCGCCCTTCGACATCGCGACTTCGTTAGTCGCTCCATCGGTGCAGATTTGATCTCCAGGACCGTAGTAAGGCAGAGCCAGCAGTTGCTTCATCGAAGCCTCGGTCAGACGGTTTGAAAGCCGCTGGGCGTCGTCATTCGAGATGGCAATTTTCTGTCGCCTTGTGAGGATAACTTCGCTGCCCGGCGTCCAGCGATATCCAACTATACTCAACATCCAACCGTCATCCCGACCGTAAATCATTACTTGCTGTGAAGCCGGCTGAGGAGACAGACTAGCCCGATAGGTTACCGAATAGGCCGGGTATTCGGTGACAAGCGGGCTGCAAACCCCCATCAAATGGTCATCGGAGGCTGCGTCAACATCAGGGCAAGCGACTTGTGAGCCACCAACCGATGCGAAACCCAAAATCCCGGACAGAAACAGTTCAAGCATGAATCGCACCCCTCGCTCTTATCGTACTTGGTTGCACTTGGATTATTACGCCAGGATGAAAGAGAATACTACCAAGTATCTATGGGTCATATTTTTTTGCTAGAAGCGCAGAA
This sequence comes from Altererythrobacter aquiaggeris, assembly GCF_037154015.1. Taxonomy (NCBI): domain Bacteria; kingdom Pseudomonadati; phylum Pseudomonadota; class Alphaproteobacteria; order Sphingomonadales; family Erythrobacteraceae; genus Aestuarierythrobacter; species Aestuarierythrobacter aquiaggeris. The sequence continues at coordinate 2,422,323 of NZ_JBANRL010000001.1, read as the reverse complement.
CAACTGCAACCGGATCGTTAGCGGTCAGAGACCCGCCTAACCACCGCAATATAATTCAGCGACATACTGTCCGACAGGTGCAGCCCCTTGGCCGGGCCGAACGCGATGCCTGTGGGATGGTCCATCGCCAGCCCCGCTTCCGCGACCAATCCGGCCAGTTCCTGAGGCGTCACAAAATCGTCCCAATGGTGCGTGCCTTTGGGGATAGCGCCGATGGCCTCTGCGCCTTCGATCAACAGCAGGCGCGATTGCATCGTGCGGTTGGGGGTGGAGAGGATCATCAACCCGCCGGGTGCGAGGCGCTGCGCGAGTTCGCCGACAAATGCGCGTTTGTCCGCGACGTGTTCGATCACTTCGAGGCAGGTGACGAGATCGTAGGTGCCGAGGCCCAGCGCGCCAAGTTCGCCGTGGCGGTAGTCGATCTTCAGCCCGCCGCCTGCCGCATGAGCTTGTGCCGCGGCGATATTTTCTGCCGCTGCATCCACTCCGGTCACGCCCGCGCCCATGCGCGCCAGCGGTTCGCACAGCAGGCCTGCGCCGCAGCCGACGTCGAGCGCGGTCTTTCCCGCCAGCGGCTTAACATTTTCCACATCGCCGCCCCAATGGATATCGATAGCCTGCCGGATAAAGCGCAGGCGCACGGGGTTCAGTCGGTGCAGCATTGCCGAACTGCCCTTCGGGTCCCACCATTCGGCGGCCAGCTTGCCGAAATGCTTGGCTTCGGAAGGGCGGATGGTTTCATTTGAGACAGTTGCATTGGTCATGACGCGACCGTAACAGCCGCTTTCACGTCAATCCAGCAGGAGTCTCACGCAAGTTGGCCCGCATAGTGATGAAATTTGGCGGCACGTCGATGGCCGGGACCGAGCGCATCCGCCGCGTGGCTAATATCGTCCGGCGTCAGGCAGCGGGCCAGAACGGCGAACGCAACCAGGTGGCCGTGGTCGTATCCGCGATGGCGGGCGAGACCGACCGGCTGGTTAATTTTTGCCGCGAGGCGAACCCGATGTTCGATCCGGCTGAATATGATGTTGTCGTATCGAGCGGCGAACAGGTCACCTCCGGCCTGCTCGCGCTGACCCTGCAGGCACTGGGCGAACAAGCGCGCAGCTGGCTTGGCTGGCAGGTTCCCGTCCGCACGATCGAGGCACATGCCAGCGCGCGCGTGGAAACAGTTGATGCCGCCGAAATGATTGCCAGTATGGAACGCGGCGAGATTGCGGTGATCCCCGGCTTTCAGGGTGTATCGGAAAAGGGCCGCATTTCCACCATGGGGCGCGGGGGTTCCGACACATCGGCGGTGGCGGTGGCAGCGGCCATCGGCGCGGATCGCTGCGACATTTATACCGATGTGGACGGCGTCTATACCACCGATCCGCGCATCGTGGCCAAAGCGCGCAAGCTGAAGGCGGTGACTTACGAGGAAATGCTCGAACTTGCCTCGGTCGGCGCGAAAGTGCTGCAAACCCGTTCGGTCGGGCTGGCGATGAAGGAGGGGGTGCGGGTGCAGGTCCTCTCCAGCTTTATCGATGAAGACAGCCCGCCCGCAGATGATCTGCCCGGTACAATGATCGTCTCTGAAGAGGAGATGGAACGCATTTTGGAGGACGGCGAAATGGAACGCCAACACGTAACGGGCATCGCCCATGACAAGAACGAAGCGAAAATCATCCTGACCCGCGTGCCCGACAGGCCAGGCGCCGTGGCGCATATTTTCGAACCGCTCGCCGCCGCCAGTATCAATGTGGATATGATCATCCAGAACGTGGGCCGCGACAAGGGCGAAACCGACGTGACCTTCACCATCCCGCAAATCGATCTGCCCCGCGCGCAGGCCTTGCTGGAAGAACACAAGGCGGCGATCGGTTTTGGCCGGATCATTACCGATGATCATATTGCCAAGATCAGTGTGGTGGGCGTGGGCATGAAAAGCCATGCGGGCGTCGCCAGCACGATGTTCCGCGCGCTGTCCGACCGGGCGATCAATATCCAGGCGATCTCGACTTCGGAAATCAAGGTCAGCGTGATGATCGACGAGGATGAGACCGAACTGGCGGTGCGCGTGCTGCATACGGCTTACGGCCTCGATGCGAAGGACGACGCGGCTTAGGTTTGGCAGCCGCCGCGCCCGGATTGTGGAGCAATGCATGGCATTTACCGCTAAAATCCTGCTGCTTGGTTCGGGCGAGTTAGGCCGCGAATTTGTAATTTCGGCCAAACGGCTGGGCGCGTATGTCGTGGCCTGCGATGCCTATGCGGGTGCGCCCGCGATGCAGGTAGCGGACGAGAGCGACGTTTTTTCCATGCTGGACGGCGACAAATTGCGCGCCGCGATAGGCAGGCATCGGCCAGACTATGTCGTGCCCGAAGTCGAGGCGATCCGCACCGAAGTGCTGGCCGAGGTCGAGGCGGCTGGTATCAATGTCGTGCCATCGGCGCGCGCCGCGCAATTGACCATGAACCGCGATGCGATCCGCGATGTCGCGGCGCAGGAACTGGGGCTGACGACCAGCCGTTACAAATATGCCGAAAGTCTGGACGAAGTGCTTGCGGGCGCCGGTTTCACAGGCCTGCCTTGCGTGATCAAGCCCGTCATGTCCTCCAGCGGCAAAGGGCAGAGCACCGTACGCAGCGCCGCAGAGCTTGAAACCGCGTGGGATTACGCCGTCCAGAATATGCGCGGCGACCGCGCGCGGGTGATCGTCGAGCAATTCATCGACTTCGATTATGAAATCACGCTGCTGACCATCCGGCATAAAGACGGGGTCAGTTTTTGCCCGCCCATCGGCCACCGGCAGGAACGCGGCGATTATCAGGAAAGCTGGCAGCCGGCCGCCATGTCGGACGCCGCGATTGCCGCCGCGCAAGATATGGCGCGCAAGGTGGTGGATGATCTGGCAGGCGGCGGCGCGGGCTACGGCCTGTTCGGCGTCGAGTTTTTCGTGAAGGGCGAGGAGGTGATATTCTCCGAACTCAGCCCGCGCCCGCATGATACCGGCATGGTCACGCTCTGCTCGCAGAATTTGACTGAATTCGATCTCCATGCCCGCGCGATCATGGGCCTGCCGATCCCGGCAAAGCTGCTCGCAAGACCGTCCGCCTCAGCGGTGATACTGGCAGACCGCGATAGCGAAACGCTGTCTTTTGAAGGGCTCGCTGATGCACTCGGCACCCAAGGCGGTACAGTTGATATCCGCATCTTCGGCAAGCCTACTTCGCGTCCCTACCGGCGGATGGGCGTCGCGCTGGCCGTAGCCGGCAGCACCGACGATGCCCGGCGAATTGCGGCAGAGGCCGCGGGCAAGGTGCGGATCTCGTATAGCTGAAAAAGCCCCCGAACGCACCGGGCGCCGGGGGCTCTTTCAACTGGATCTGCGGTAATGTCAGCCGGCGATCGATTCCGCGGATGCCATTCCGGGCGCCTTGGACTTGCCGCCGAGCTTGTCGCGCACGGCCTTTTCGATCCGGTCGCCAATCGATTTGTCCACCTTGTGCCAATAATCCAGCGCGCGGACGAGCACCTTTTCGCTCACGCCGTCGGTCAGATGCCCGGCCACGTTGGACACGAAACGATCGCGCTGCGCATCATCCATCACATCGCGGACCAGAATACCCGCCTGGCTCCAATCGTCATCATCTTCGCGCAGCGTATAGGCCTGACGTACCATGTCACCGTCGCAATGCCACAGGCCGGCTTCTTCGCCCGGCACAGGCTGCGCCGCGGGGCCGCCATAGGAATTGGGCGCATAGACGGGATCGGTTACGGCCATCGTCCGGCCGGCACCGTCTTTGGTGTAGCTATGGACCGGGCTTTGCGGCCGGTTGACGGGGATTTCCTTATAATTGACACCCAGCCGGGCACGGTGCGCATCGGCATAGGCAAATCCGCGCGCGAGCAGCATCTTGTCCGGGGACAGCCCGATGCCCGGCACGATGTTGTTGGGCTCGAAAGCCAGCTGTTCGATCTGGGTGTGGAAATCGACCGGATTGCGGTCAAGCACTAGCTTGCCAACCTCGATCAGCGGATAGTCCGCGTGCGGCCATGTTTTGGTGAGATCGAACGGATTGATGCGGTAAGTCCTGGCATCATCGTAGGGCATGATCTGCCATTTGAGGGTCCAGCTCGGGCCATTTCCCTTGGCGATGTTGTCAAACAGGTCGCGGCGGTGATAATCGCTGTCTTCACCCGCCATTTTCACGGCTTCGTCCTGCGTGAAATGCGCGTTTCCGCTCATTTTGCCGACATCGGTGTGGAAGTGGAATTTCACCCAGAATTTTTCGCCGTCCGCATTCGCCAGCATATAGGTATGGCTGGAATAGCCATTCATTTCGCGCCAGTTCTTCGGCACACCGCGATCACCCATCAGGTAAGTGACCTGATGCGCGCTTTCAGGTGAAAGCGTCCAGAAATCCCACATCATGTCATGGTCGCGCAGCCCGTTATCCGCACGGCGTTTTTGCGAACGGATGAAGTTCTGGAATTTGATCGGGTCGCGGACAAAGAAGATCGGCGTGTTGTTACCGACCATGTCGAAGTTGCCCTCCTCGGTATAGAATTTGACCGAAAAGCCGCGCGGATCGCGCCAAGTGTCGGGGCTGCCGCTTTCACCTGCAACCGTCGAAAACCGCATCGCTACGTCAGTTTTCGTACCGGGCTGGAAAACCTTGGCCTTGGTGTATTTGCTGACATCTTCGGTCACTTCGAAATGACCGAACCCACCTGATCCCTTGGCATGCGGTTGGCGTTCGGGGATCCGCTCGCGATTGAAATTGGCCATCTGCTCCAGCAGGTAATGATCATGCAGGACAATCGGGCCGTCGGGGCCGATCGTCAGCGAATGTTCGTCGCTTTGCACACGGATACCGCCATCGGTGGTGGTCGCCGGGACTGATTTTTTACTGGCCATGGGAAAATCCTTCGAAATTGGTCGCTTAGTCAAAACGGCCTCGCAGGGCGCTGGTTCCGCTATCAAGGCCATAAGCCCGCACGATTGCACGCCTGCGGCCCCGTTGAACCGGCTTCTGCTGCTCCTGCTCCTGCTCCGGACCGAAGCGGTCCGCGCCCGTCATGCCGGACCACACGTTGATGAAATGGTCGCAGGACAGCTGTGCATGGCCGTTTCCGGCATGGATTTGCGCGGGCGGATAAGCGGAACCGGACACCAGACCGGTGCGGACCATCTATCGCTAGAACATCCGGCCGCGAACCAGCCCGTCACGCAGAATAAGCTCATGATACAGTGCCGCGCCGATATGCAGCGCCAGAAAGGCCAGCAAGGCATATCCGGCATATTCGTGGGTATAGCCGGCGACAGACCGCCAGAATTCGTCTTGTCCAGCCAGATCGGGAACCGGGATCGTAAATGTGCCGAAAAAGCGCACTTCGGCGCCGATCCAGGCCCATAAGGCATAGCCGCTAAGCGGCATCAGCAGAAGCAGGACGTAGAGCGTGAAATGGGTTGCGCCGGCAGCTATCCGCTGCGCCGGGGGCAAGCGCGTGGCTCTGGCGGGCGGCGGATAAGCGAGCCGCCAGGTCAGCCGCAGCACCATTAGCGCCAGTATCAACAGGCCCAATTGGACATGACGGTCCAGCAATGCGCGGGCTTGCTCACGCTCCACCCAGTCAGAAGCAAACCCCAGGCCGATTTGTCCCGCCACCAACGCGGCAATTAACCAATGCAAAATTCGCGCAGTTTTAGTATAGCGTTGCCCCATGGCACAAACATTATCGATTTCGCGAAGATACGCAATCGCCGGATTGGCGGCGATTGCGACAGGCGCCTGCACGCTGCGGGCTTCGTCCAAACTTCAGGCGCGGACCGATCTTTACGCCTGCGACGGCTGCGACGAGGCGTTCAGGAACCTCCCGCCCGATCTTGGTCCGCGCTCCGTCATTGCCTCGCAAAATGAACCGGGCGAGCGGTCGGTGGCGGAAGGGACCGTGTACAAACCGGACGGTGTTACGCCGGCGGGGGGAGTGATCATCTACGCGCACCAGACGAATGACAGCGGGCTGTACAAGACCAACGATCCCGCCGCCTCGCCGCAGCAGCGCGAGCAAATGCTGCGCGGCTGGGCGAAAACCGGCGCGGATGGCCGGTACCGCTTTGAAACGATCAAGCCGGCGCCTTACCCCTCGATGACCATGCCCGCGCATATCCATCTCTATATCGCGGAGCCGGGACAGCGCAGTTATTATGTCGACGATATTGTATTTGCCGGCGAGTTCGGCGTCGATCCGTCGTATATCGCGAGGCAGGAACTGCGTGGCGGCAGCGGGATAGTGCGTTTGACAAGCGCTGCCGATGGCACTTTGCTGGCCCGCCGGAATATCGTGCTGGAACGCCACCCCTGACAAAAAACCTCCCCGAAGCCGAAGCTGCGAGGAGGTCCTTTGCGGCCCGTTTGAGCCGCTTGCTTTAACAGATTACTTCAGATCGAACCGGTCCGCGTTCATCACCTTGGTCCATGCCTTGATGAAGTGGTCCACGAACATCTGTTCGTTACCGCTTTCGGCATAGACTTCGGAAATTGCGCGCAGCTGCGAGTTGGAACCGAATACCAGATCGGTGCGGGTTGCGGTCCATTTCTGTGTCCCGGTTGCGCGGTCGCGGCCGACAAATTCCTCGTCGCCGCTGTCATCGACCTGTTTCCACGCCGTGCCCATGTCGAGCAGATTGACAAAGAAGTGGTTGTTCAGATGACCCGGAGTTTCGGTCAGAACACCATCCGTAGAGTTGCGGGCATTCGCCCCCAGCACTCTCAATCCGCCGACCAGCACGGTCATTTCGGGGATCGACAGGCCGAGCAGGCTTGCCCGGTCCACCAGCAGATCCTCGGTTTTCACGCTCATCTTGGTCTTCAGATAATTGCGGAAGCCGTCGGCCTTCGGCTCCAGCGGAGCGAAGCTGTCGGCATCGGTCTGCTCGTCGGTGGCATCGCCGCGTCCGCCGGTGAACGGAACGCTGACGGTAAAGCCCGCATCCTGCGCCGCTTTTTCGACCGCTGCCGTACCCGCCAGCACGATCGCATCGGCCATCGACATATTGCCGCGGTGCTCGTCAATCCTCGCGAGTACCCTGGACAATTCAGCCGGATCGTTGACCGCCCAGTCCTTTTGCGGGGCAAGCCGCACACGCGCGCCATTGGCGCCGCCGCGATTGTCCGACTGGCGGAAGGTGGAGGCCGAAGCCCATGCCGCCTTGACCAGCTCGGCGGTGGTCAGACCGCTGCCCAGAATGGCCGATTTGAACGCGGACACATCGCTGTCCGAAGGCGTGGTGCCGGCCGGAACGGGGTCTTGCCAGATCAGATCTTCGCTGGGCACTTCGGGGCCGAGATAGCGGACCTTGGGGCCCATATCGCGGTGGCACAATTTGAACCATGCACGCGCGAAGGCATCATCCAGCGCGGCCTGATCATTGCGGAACTTTTCGGAAATCTTGCGATATTCCGGGTCCATCTTCAGCGCCATATCGGCGGTGGTCATCATCGTGGGGACTTTTTTGGAAGGATCGCGGGCGTCGGGCGCCATATCCTCTTCCTTCTGATCTATCGGCTGCCACTGCTGTGCACCCGCGGGAGAGTGGACCAGTTCGTATTCGTAATCGAGCAGCAGGCGGAAATAATCGTCCGTCCACCGTGTCGGCGTGTTGGTCCACGCGCCTTCGATACCCGAAGTCGTGATGTGGCCCTTGTTGATCTCATCCTCGTCATTCAGCCAGCCGAAGCCCATCAGATGCATGGCTTCGGATTCCGGCGCACTGCCGAACGTGTCCGATGGTTTTGCACCGTGAGCCTTGCCGAAGGCGTGACCGCCAGCGGTGAGTGCGACGGTTTCCTCGTCATTCATCGCCATGCGTTCAAAGGTGATCCGCATATCGCGGGCGGACAGCAGCGGGTCGGGATTGCCGCCCGGACCTTCCGGATTGACGTAGATCAGGCCCATCTGGATCGCGGCCAGCGGATCTTCCAGATCCCATTCCTTGTCCGGCTGGATGCGCGTTTCGACGCCTTGATCGACCCACATTTCCTCTGTGCCCCAATAGACGTCGGTTTCGGGCGCAAACACGTCGGCGCGGCCGCCGCCAAAGCCGAAGACGGGGCCGCCCATGCTTTCGATCGCGACATTGCCGGTCAGGATGAACAGATCGGCCCAGCTGATATGTTTGCCGTATTTCTGCTTGATCGGCCAAAGCAGGCGGCGCGCCTTGTCCAGATTGCCGTTGTCGGGCCAGCTGTTGAGCGGGGCGAAGCGTTGCTGCCCGCTGGACGATCCGCCGCGGCCGTCAGCCGTGCGGTATGTGCCTGCCGCGTGCCATGCCATGCGGATAAAGAACGGCCCGTAATTGCCGTAATCGGCAGGCCACCAGGGCTGGCTGTCAGTCATCAATGCTGTCAGATCGTCCTTCAACGCCTGATAGTCGAGCTTTTTGAAAGCTTCTGCGTAATTGTAATCTTCGCCCATCGGATCGGGCGACTTGCCGTTTTGCGTCAGCACATCGAGCTGGAGCGCATCGGGCCACCAGTCAGCGTTGCCGCGGCCGGTCAGCTTGCGCTGCTCGCCGCTGGCTGCACTAAAGGGACAACCTGAAATTTGGGGGTCTGCTTCGGCCATTCGAATCTCTCCTGATTAGATGATTTGCATTACCTTACCATAGACAGGCCATGCCAGCGAACCGATTATTAACGTCAGTCTCATCGAATAAACCGATTTGTCGCGCGACTCGTCTGCGCGCTTCGATGCAGTGCCGTTCTTGCCGCGCAAAGCCGACCGCCCTATGGCGCGGCACGTCCTTTTTTCCGGAGCCGCAATGACCGCTTTCACCAAGACTTATCCCAAGGCTGGCCAGCTGATGCAGCGCGGCAGCGAATTTCTGGGAAGCGAATACGCCATCCTTTGCGGCGCGATGAGCTGGGTGAGCGAGCGCGGCCTGGTGTCGGCCATCAGCAATTCGGGCGGGTTCGGCGTGATTGCCTGCGGCGCGATGACGCCCGACTTGCTCGACACCGAAATCGCCGAGACAAAAAAGCTGACCGCCAAACCGTTCGGCGTAAATCTGATTACCATGCATCCGCAAATCTTCGACCTGATCGAAGTCTGCGCCAGGCACAGCGTTTCCCATGTGGTGCTGGCAGGCGGTATCCCGCCCAAGGGCAGTGTCGAGGCGATCAAGGCATTTGGCGCCAAAGTGATCGTGTTTGCGCCCACGCTGGCGCTGGCGAAGAAATTGCTGCGTTCGGGCGGCGATGCGCTGGTGATCGAAGGCATGGAGGCAGGCGGCCACATCGGGCCGGTATCGACCAGCGTGCTGGCGCAGGAATTCCTGCCGGAACTGGCGGAAGACCATCTCGTGTTCGTCGCTGGCGGGATCGGCCGCGGCGAAGCGATTGCGGGCTATCTGGAAATGGGCGCGGTCGGGGTGCAGCTGGGCACCCGCTTTGCCTGCGCGAAGGAAAGCATCGCGCATGACAATTTCAAGAAAGCGTTTTTTCGCGCCAATGCCCGCGACGCCATCGCATCGGTGCAGGTCGATCCGCGTTTGCCGGTTATTCCCGTGCGCGCGCTGAAGAACAAGGGCACCGAGGAGTTTACCGCCAAGCAGCGCGAAGTCGCGGCAATCCTCGACAGCGAAGGCATTCCCATGCTGGAGGCGCAATTGCAGATCGAACATTACTGGGCGGGCGCATTGCGCAAGGCAGTGATCGATGGCGATGTCGAAAACGGCAGCCTGATGGCCGGCCAAAGCGTCGGTATGGTCAAGGAAGAAGAACCCGTGGCGGATATTGTAAACAGCCTGATGGCCCAATGCGAGGCGGCGCTTACCCGCCGGTAATCCAGTGTCACGCCCGCTCGTCCTTACGCTCAGTTGCACCGACCGTCCCGGGATCACCGCGCGCGTCACGACCTTTCTGTTCGAGCGCGGGGGGAATGTGCTGGAGGCGCAGCAGTTCAACGATCAGGACGGGGCGGCGTTCTTTATGCGGGTCGAATTCGATCCCGGCGATGCCTCGCGCGAAACACTGCGCCGCGACTTCGGTCCTTTGGCGGAGGAGTTCGGGATGGACTGGAAACTGTCACTGCGCGACCGCCCGCGCCGCGTGTTGTTGCTGGTCAGCAAATTCGATCACTGCCTGGCCAGCCTGCTTTATCGCTGGCGGATCGGCGAGCTGCCGATGGAGCCGGCCGCGATAATCTCCAACCACCCGCGGTCCGCGATCAGCCATACCGATATAGGCGATATTGCGTTTCACCATCTGCCCGTAACGCCTGAAACCAAGGCCGCGCAGGAGGCGCAAATCCGTGCAATTGCCGCAGAAACGGATGCCGAACTGGTCGTGCTGGCGCGCTATATGCAGATATTGTCCGATCAGCAGACCGCGCATTTTGCGGGCCGCTGCATCAATATCCATCACAGTTTCCTGCCCGGCTTCAAAGGCGCGAAACCCTATCACCAGGCGCACGCGCGCGGCGTGAAAATGATCGGCGCCACCGCGCATTATGTCACCGCCGACCTTGATGAAGGGCCGATCATCCACCAGGATGTCGAGGCGATCAATCATGCCGACCGGCCAGAAGAACTGGTCCGCAAAGGTCGCGATATCGAAAGCCGTGTGCTGGCCGAAGCAGTCCGCCTGCATCTGGAAGAACGCGTACTTATGAACGGCCAGCGGACCGTGGTGTTCAGGGGGTAAGGGCGATGGATGCAGCGACCGTTCTGGGCCAGATGTTCGGCGGTTTTCCGCAGGCTCTGATCGCCGGCATGGGCGCGGCGTTGCTTGTGCTGACGGTCGGTTTGGCCCGCCGGACACTGCGGGTAACGCGCGGCCATGTGACGCTGGGCCGGATCGTGCGCTATGTGGAAAACCGCGATAGCGAAAGCGCGACAACCTACGCCCCGATATTCCGCTTCCGTCCCGGTGCAGCGAGAGAAATCGAAGTGCAATCGCAAACCCGCTTCGACCGCGAGCCCGATGGTATCGGCGATGTCGTGGAAGTGCGTTACGACGAGGAACACCCCGACCGCGCCGACATCACGGCTGCATCAAGGCAATGGCTGGCGGTGGCGGTGGTAATGCTGCTGGGATTTGGCAGTCTTTACACTGCATGGGTTATCGGCGCGGGATGAGCGGGTGCGGGCTTTGCTGCTTTGCAGCGATCCTGACTCAAGGGGCGAGGCCCGAAGGCCCCGCCCATGCCCTCAAGCAGCGTCTTTCTTCACCGTAATCACCTGCGCGTAGGTAAATTCCTTCAAACCTTCCACGCCGTATTCCGCGCCGAAGCCGGATTGTTTATGGCCGCCAAACGGCGCGAAGGGTGACAGGTGCATATATTCGTTGATCCACACCGTGCCGGTTTCCAGCTGCTCGGCAATTTCAACGCCCTTGTCCGTGTCGCCGGTCCAGACTGCGCCCGCGAGGCCATATTCGGAATTGTTGGCGCGGCTGATCACTTCGTCGGTGGTGGAGAATTTCATCAATGGCATTACCGGGCCGAATTGTTCTTCCGCCACAATCCGCGCGTCTTCGGGCGGGTTGTCCATGATCGTGATCGGCACGTAATAGCCGCTGCCTGAAGGATCGACTTCGCCGCCGACCAGAAACTTGTACCCGTTGGATTTGGCATCTTCGATCAATTCCACCACGCGGTCGAACTGTTTTTTGTTCTGGATCGGGCCGACGCCGGTGCCCTGTTCGCTGCCGTCACCGACCTTCACGTTTTTGGCGACTTCGGCGATGGCGGCGGACATTTCGTCATAGATATCCTCGTGGATATAAATGCGTTTTGCCGCGACGCAGATTTGCCCCGCGTTGGAGAAGCTGGACCAGAACAGTTGTTCGGCCACTTTGGAAACATCGGCATCGGGCAGCACGATCGAGGCATCATTGCCGCCCAGTTCCAGCGTGATGCGCTTCAGATCTTTCGACGCGCCTTCCATGATTTTCTTGCCGGTCGCGGTGGAGCCGGTGAAAGTAATCTTGTCGATATCCGCATGTTCGGTGATCAGCGGGCCAAGTGCATCCTCGCCGGTGATGATGTTGACCACGCCGGCAGGCACGACATCCTTGATCAGCTCGGCAATACGCAGCGTGGCGAGCGGGGTGAAGGGCGAGGGTTTGAGCACGATGGTGCAGCCCGACAAAATGGCGGGCGCGATCTTCTGCATTGCCATCATCACGGGGAAATTCCACGGCACGATGCCGCCCACCACACCCACCGGAACGCGGCGGGTGCGCGACAGGCGTGTGTCGCTGTCTTCATTGATCACATCGTCGAGCGAAAGCGTGGACTGCGCGGCCATCATGCCCGCGGCGCCATAAACTTCGCCCTTGGCCTGATCGTGCGGCTTGCCCTGTTCGCTGGTCAGCAGGCGGAACAGTTCGTCGGCGTTTTCCTTGATCGCGGCGGACATTTTCTGGATCACCGCACGGCGATCGTCGATTGGCGTCTTCGACCATGTCTTGAACGCCTTGCGCGCGGCGGCAACCGCGCGGTCAAGTTCTTCTGCCCCGCATGACGGGACCAGACCGATGACCTGTTCGGTCGCCGGGTTGAGCACTTCCATGGTGCCTGATGTCTGGACAAGCTCGCCGTCGATGAGGTTGTGATAGCTTTTGGTCATGGAAGTCTCCGATTATCGTTGATGCGCCGCCGGGGCGCGATTCGTCTCTGGATAAAACCTACCACGCGCAATGCGGCTAGGTAAGGGCGGTGCGCGCTATCTGGCGGCGATCTCCAATGCCTTGTCCTCGTTAGCGCGTTTGATCAGATATTGCCGGATCGCCTCTGCATCGGCAGCATCGACATTGCGTTTGAACGATACCATGCCGTTATGTTTCAGCGCCCCGTCGATCACGATTGCGCGGATGGCTTCTTCGCGGCCGATTGTGCCCGAATGGCGTAGATCGGGGTTCAGCCGACCGCCAATCGCAGCATCGCCATGGCAAGCGGAGCAGTTTTGCGCGTAGAGTTTACCGCCAAGCGCGACTTGCTCCGGCGTGCCTTTGAAGGCGGGCGGGTCCAGCACCAACTCGCTCAGCGGTGGGGGTGGCGGCAGTTCGCCATCCGCGCCCAATTTGAACACGAGCAGACGGCTGATGTTGGGTGCGCGGCCGGATTTGTCGGACAGCAGTCCTGAATTCAGATCCCACAATCCGCCCCATCCGGCGAGGATGGCAACATATTGCTCGCCGTCGATGCTATAACTCATCGGTGCGGCAATGATTCCGGTTTGCGCGGCGAACGACCACAGCTGTTTGCCGGTATCGGCAGAATAGGCACGGAATTCGCCGCCTGCGGTGCCCTGGAAAACCAGATTGCCAGCAGTGGAAAGTGTGCCGCCATTCGACGGGCCGGGATAGGCGACACGCCATGCTTCTTGCTGTGTCACAGGATCCCAGGCCAGCAGCGCGCCGGTGGTGGCATCCAGCGCCGCCTGCCGCGCGGCTTTGTCGGCGGGCATGGCAACGGTGGCGACGTCGATGCCCAGCTGCATACCCATTTCAGTGCCCTTGAACTCCTCGTCGGCGAGGTAAGGCATCAGCGTGTTGTTGATGGGGATATACATCAGCCCCGATTGGGGGCTGTAGCTCATCGGATGCCAGGTGTGGCCGCCATAAAGACCCGGCGTGCCCAGAAACACTTCGCCGGTTTGTTCGTAGCGCGCTTCGGGTAAGATATTCGGGCGGCCCGTTTCCGGGTCCAGCCCGCTGGCCCAGTTCACCGGTACAAACGCTTCGCCCGAAAGGAATTCGCCCGTCTTGGCATCAAGCACATAGAAAAATCCGTTTTTCGGCGCGTGCATCACAACGCGGCGCTGTTCGCCCTCGATTTCCAGATTGCCCACGGTGATTTGCGCGTTGGAATCGAAATCCCAGCGGTCTTCGGGGGTTTCCTGGAAATGCCACGCATATTTGCCGGTATCGGCATCCACCGCGACGATGGAGGAAGTGTAAAGCGCATCGCCAAGCCCGCGGTCATTGGTCTTGGGGTTCCACGGTTCGGCATTGCCCGTACCGAAATAAACCAGGTTGGTGCCCGGATCGAAAGTGATCGAATCCCATACGGTTCCGCCGCCGCCAAATTCCCACCAGTCGCCGGCCCATGTTTTGGCGGCTATCTCCATCGCGTCATTTTCGAAACCGTCTGCCGGATTGCCGGGCACGGTATGGAACCGCCACAATTCGTCGCCGGTTTGCGCGTCGAATGCAGCAATCGAACCGCGCGCACGATATTCCGCACCCGCGCTGCCGATCAGCACCTTGCCATTGGCGATACGCGGCGCGCCGGTAATCGCGTAACTTTCCTGATCGGGCACGATGGTTTTGGCCCAGACTTCCTTGCCGTCTGCCATGTCGATCGCAATCAGCCGGCCATCCAGCGCGGCGACGTACACCTTGTCACCATATAGCGCGACCCCGCGGTTCACCGCATCGCAGCATACGCGCGCCAGCGTTTCGCGCGGGACTTCAGGGTCATAAGACCATTTGAGCGCGCCGGTTCTGGCATCATAGGCTTTCACCATGCTCCATGCGGTGGAGATATACAGCGTGCCGTCATGCATCAGCGGGGTGGCTTCCTGACCGCGCGCCGTGTCGAGATCGGCCGACCATGCCAGCCCCAGTTCGCCGACATTATCCGCAGTGATTTGCGTGAGCGGGGTAAACCGCTGCTCGTCATAGCCGCCGCCATATGTCAGCCACTCATCGCCGTTACCCGCCGCAATCATCGCATCGGTGACGCCTTCGGTCGCCAGCGGCGATTGCGCGGGAGCGCCGGAGCCGCAAGCAGCAAGCGGCAGACATAGCGCAGCGATGATCAAAGCCAGACGGTTCATAGACAGCATCCTTCAATCCGGCCGGCTTTTGCGCGATCCGGTTTTAATCCCGAACCTATCCTGCACATTTGCGCGGCGCATGGCGAGTCCGTTGTTGATAAAGCGGGCATACCGACTGACTGGACGCGGGGCCCTGCGCTGCTATCCTGCCGCTCAAATCATTCAACAATCCGGAGTGCCCGATCATGTGCGAAGAAATGGACCTTGCCGAAATGAAGCGCCGTACCGATGGCTGGCGGGCGCTGAGCCGCCGCCAGTTCGGCGTGATCGGCGCGGCGGGTGCGGCCGCAACGCTGGCCGCCTGTGCGGGTGTGGACGGGAATATGGGAAACAATAGCGCGCGCGCCCTGACCGAAACGGCGGTTACCATCACCACGGCTGACGGCACGATGGATGCGGTGTTTATTGCGCCGGCATCGGGCAAGCATCCTGCCGTGATCTGCTGGCCCGATATCGCTTCGCTGCGCGATTCGTTCCTGATGATGGGCCGCCGGACCGCTGCCGATGGTTATGCCGTACTGGTCGTAAACCCCTATTACCGCGACAGCAAGGCGCCGCAATTCGCCGATTTCGCCACCTTTATGCAGGGCGGCTGGGACAAGGTCGGCCCATGGCGCAAAAAACTTACCACGCAGGCAATCATGAGCGACACGCGCGCGATCGTATCATGGCTCGATGCACAGCGCGCCGTCGATACGTCGCGCGGCATCGCAGCAGAAGGGTACTGTATGGGCGGACCTTTCACCGTGTGGAGCACCGCCGCAGTCGCGGGGCGTGTGAAGGCGGCTGCCAGCTTCCACGGCGGCGGTCTGGTCACCGACGAGGATATGAGCCCGCACAAGGTTCTGGGCGGCACATCGGCCAGCTATCTGATCGCCGTGGCGCAAAACGATGACGTCAAAGATCCGCAAAACAAGGTCCGGTTTGCGGAGGCCGCGGCGGCGGCAGGCCGCCCGGCAAAGGTCGATGTCTATGCCGGCGATCACGGCTGGACCGTGCTCGACAGCCCGTCCTACGCGCAAGCGGCAGCGGAAAAGGCCTATGCCGACAAGCTGGCGCTATACGCGGGGCTTTAGAAACACCGCAACGCACCCGCCCACACCCACTTGGCCGCCGGCGACAACTCACGTAGGATGCCGCAAAATAAACGGAGAAATTTATGGAATTCGGTGTCCTGCTGATGGTGATCGTTCTGGTTGTCGCCGTGCTGTTTTCGATGGTGCGCGTCGTCAAACAGGGCTTCGTCTATACGATCGAACGGCTGGGCAAATTCACGCTCGCCGCGCAGCCCGGCCTGCATTTTCTGGTCCCGTTCGTCGATCGTGTCGGTCACAAGGTGAACATGATGGAGCAGGTGCTCGATATCCCCGGACAGGAAATCATCACCGCCGATAATGCCATGGTCGGTGTGGACGCAGTCGTGTTCTTCCAGGTGCTGGATGCGGGCAAGGCGGCTTACGAGGTTTCCAGCCTGTATCAGGCGATCATGGCGCTCACGACCACCAATCTGCGGACCGTGATGGGCAGCATGGACCTCGATGAAACGCTGTCGAAGCGTGACGAGATCAACGCCCGGCTGCTGGTGGTGGTCGATCAGGCAACCTCGCCGTGGGGGATCAAGATCACCCGCGTCGAAATCAAGGATATCCGCCCGCCGGTCGATATTTCCGAAGCGATGGCGCGCCAGATGAAGGCGGAACGCCTGAAGCGTGCCGAAATTCTCGAGGCCGAAGGCGACCGTGCCTCCAACATCCTGCGCGCAGAAGGCGACAAGCAGTCCGCCATCCTGACCGCAGAGGGTAACAAGGAAGCAGCCTTCCGCGATGCAGAAGCCCGCGAACGTGCAGCCGAGGCAGAAGCGCGCGCCACGCAGGTCGTGTCGGATGCCATCGCCAGTTCCGGCAATCAGGCGATCAATTACTTCATCGCGCAGGAATACACCAAGGCAATTGCCGGTTTTGCAACATCGCCCAATGCCAAAACTATCCTGTTCCCGGTCGAAGCTACCCAGCTGATCGGAACGCTGGGCGGAATTGGCGAATTGGCCAAGGGCATGATGGAAAGTAATGGCGGCGGATCAGGTGGCGGATCAGGTGGCGGGGCACCGGCTGCGCCGCGCGCCAGTGTGCCGCGTTCGCCGCCGCGGAGCAGCTGATGGAAACGCTACAAAATCTGGACGCCCACTGGGTATGGATCGGCATTGGTCTGCTGCTGGCTGCGCTGGAGGTGGTGGTGCCGGGGGTCTATCTGATCTGGCTGGCGCTGGCGGCTTTGGCCGCGGGTCTGCTGACCTGGGCTTTCGGGCTGGGTCTGGCGCTTCAGGTAATCGTCTTTTCCGTCATTGCGGTGGCTACAGTCTATGCCGCCAAGCGGTTCCTGCAGGACAGGCCGATCCGCGAAGCCGATCCGATGATGAACAAACGGCTCAGCCGGATGGTTGGCGAAACCGCAGTGGTCGTGGTGCCAATCGAAGGCGGCAGCGGCAAGGTGCAGGTTGGCGACAGCCAATGGATCGCACGCGGCGCAGACCTCGCCATTGGCACCCGTGTCCGGATCACCGGCGCTGCCGGGTCCGATTTGCTCGTGGAACCGCTAACCTAAACCGCCATCATCCACCGGCGTGCTGACCCGCGCCACGCCAAACCGGCCGTGCTTGCGGTAACGGGTCATCCAGCGGTCCAGATACAGTTCCAGCGGGCGCGGGGTGATGCCCAGCTTGGCAATTCCGGGAAAATCGCCCGAAGGAACGCTGCCCTGTTGCAGCAAAGTCAGCTGGTCGCGGCTGATCGGCGCGCCGGGCAACCAACCCGTGGCACTGGCAAAACCTTCGGAAATGAAATCGGGCAATTCGATGAACGTGGTATTGCGGTTCTGTGCCGCAGCGATGGCGCGGTTGATGCGGGCCATTGTCATCACGGCAGGGCCGGCAATCTCGTAAATCTTGCCGCCGTGTTTCGCCGGATCGGCAAGCGCCGCAACCACTGCGGCGGCGGCATCATCGACATGCAGCGGCTGGAGCTTGGCATCGGGTGCAAACACGGGCAGCGCCGGAAAGGTGGAAATCAGCTTGGCGAACATGTTGATGAAATCATCATCCTCGCCAAACAGGACCGGCGGGCGCAGGATCGTCGCAGCGGGAAATGCGGCCAGAACCGCTTGTTCGCCAATCGCCTTGGCCCGGGCATAATCGACCTCCGAATTGGCATCCGCGCCAATGGCGCTGACTTGCACGAATGCCGCCGCACCCGCTTCCCTGGACGCTTTCGCAGCGTTGCCCGCACCGTCGCCCATGATTGCAACCAGATCGCCCTTGAATTCGCCGACCAGATTGACAACGCCATCCGCGCCGCCGACGGCCAAGGCGATACTGTCAGGTTTGGTAATGTCGCAGCGGACAAACTGGATCTGCCCCAGATTGGCCAATGGTTTCAGATGAAAGGCAGCCTTGGGATTGCGGCTGGCAATCCGCAGCCGGGCACCCTGTTCAAGCAAATCCTGCGCCACATGCGTGCCGAAAAAGCCGCTCCCGCCAAGCAGAACGACCAGTTTGCCGTCGAGTGGTTTTGTCTTCGCCATAATCCGTATGTTACCTGTAATTGAACGCTGCGCGGGTTAAATGTACGAATATGCAACGCCCATGCCCAATGCTGTGTTCCGCCGCAACCGCTTCGGGCTTGCAGCCATTTTCAAATGGCGACCACATCCTGTTCGATCGCGCCGAATATCGACCGCCCTTCCTTGTCGAGCATTTCGATCCGCACCTTGTCGCCCGCTGACATGAACGGCGTTTTGGCTTCCCCGCTTTCGATCGTCTCGATCATGCGGATTTCAGCGATACAGGAATATCCCAAGCCGCCTTTGCTGCATGGTTTGCCGGGATCGCCGGTCGGCCCCTTGTTCGAAACTGTTCCCGAGCCGATAATCGTTCCGGCGGTAAGCGGGCGGGTTTTGGCGGCGTGGGCGACCAGTTGTGCGAGGTTGAATGTCGCATCCTCTCCGGCATTCGCGCGGCCGAATGGCTCGCCATTGTAATCCACTTGCAATGGCAGGTGGATGACCGATCCCTGCCAGGCATCGCCCAACTCGTCGGGTGTGACCGCAACGGGCGAAAATGCGCTTGGCGGTTTTGACTGGAAAAAGCCGAAGCCCTTGGCCAGTTCGGCCGGGATCAGGCCGCGCAGCGAAACATCGTTTACCAGCATCACCAGTTTTATGTGATCGGCTGCCTCATCTGCCGAAACCCCCATCGGCACGTCACCCGTGATGACCGCGACTTCACCTTCCATATCGCAGCCCCACGCCGGATCGCCCAACGCGATGTCGCCGCGCGGCGGCAGAAACGCATCGGAACCACCCTGATACATCAGCGGGTCGGTGTAAAAACTCTGCGGCACTTCTGCACCGCGGGCCTGCCGGACAAGCTCGACATGGTTGATATAGGCGCTGCCGTCGGCCCATTGGTACGCGCGCGGCAGCGGCGAATGTGCTTCTCTTTCATGAAACCGTTCGCACGGCACCGCCTGATGTTCCACATCGCGGTACAGCGCCTCCAGATCGGGGGCATGCGTGTCCCAGTCATCCAGCGCAGCCTGCAGCGTGGGTGCGATATTATCCGCCAGACAGTACCGCGTCAGGTCTTTGGAAACGACCACCAGTTTTCCGTCGCGGGTACCATCGTTCAGCGTGGCTAGTTTCATGTTTCTTTCCTTTGCGAATTGTCGGGCTGGAGGTCGGGGTGGGCCGCCTTGAACTGCGGCAGCCGGGTGCAGGCGGCGTTGATCCGGCGGATATGCGGCATGGCGGCCAGATCGAAATCAAACCGGCTGGCGTTGTAGATTTGCGGGATCATGACAACTTCGAACAAGCCGGGTGCATCGAACAGGAAATCGCCCGCTTGCAGCTGTTTCAGCCGCGCCTCGACCGGGACAAGTGTTTTGGCCAGCCAATGGCGGTACCATGTGGCGACACTTTCCTGATCCTGTCCGAACTCGCGGCCCAGATATTGCAGCACGGGCAAATTCAGCGGCGCGTGTAATTCGGTAGCAATCGCGTAAGCCAGCTCGCGCGCGGTAAATCTCTGTTCGACATCGGCGGGTAACAGCGGATTGGCGGGATAAACCTCGTCCAGCCATTCGAGAATTGCCACGCTTTGCGCCCGGTCACGCCCGCCAGCCTCCAGCATCGGCACCGATGCAAACGGGTTGCGCGCACTGAAATCCTGCCCGCGTTGCTCCGATTCGAGCAGATTGACGGGTGACTGATCATATTCCAGCCCTTTGAGATTAAGCGCAATTCGCAAGCGATAGCTGGTCGAACTGCGATAATACCCAAACAGCTTCATATCGTTCTCCAGGCCGATGTTGCGTGCGCGGCCGGTTATCATGAATAGAAAGGCGCCCCGCAAATACAAGCGCGGTGTTTGCCGGCCGGCAACTGCGCGCCGCCACTTCGCGTGATGCCTATGCGTCGCGCCAAGTGCCGGGGGTCAGGTCGTCCAGCGACCAGTCGCCCACGCTCCAGCGGATCAACCGCAATGTCGGATACCCGGCTGCCGCCGTCATCCGCCGCACTTGCCGGTTTTTGCCTTCGCGGATGGTCAGCCGCAGCCAGCTGTCGGCTACGGTCTTGCGAAACCTTACCGGCGGATCGCGCGGCCACACATCGGGCGGCGTAATCGCATCGACTTCTGCCGGTGCGGTCATCCCGTCCTTCAGACGGATGCCCCGGCGTAATTTGTCCAGCGCGGCCCCGCCCGGTTCGCCTTCGACCTGCGCCCAATAGGTTTTGGGCATTTTGAATTTGGGGTCGGCGATACGTGCCTGCTGCTGCCCGTCATCGGTCAGCATCAGCAAACCCTCGCTATCCTTGTCGAGCCTGCCCGCCGGATAAACGCCCGGCAAATCGATATAGGCTGACAGCGTTGGCCGCGCGGTGGGTGATCGCCGGTCGGTGAACTGGGACAGCACTCCGAACGGTTTGTTAAACAGGATCAGGCGGGATTTCATGCTGCCCGCTTACCGAAATGCTTTGGCATATGCCATCATGCTGTTAGGCGCGCCGGCAATGTTGACAATCGATTCCCTTACCGTGCGGCTTGGCGGCCAGATTATCCTCGACAAGGCGACTGCCTCCGTCCCGGTTGGCGCACGTGTGGGGCTGATCGGCCGCAATGGCGCGGGTAAATCGACGCTGATGAAGGCGATGATCGGCGAGATCGAACCCGATGACGGCGCGATCTCCATGCCGAAACGGACGAAGCTGGGCTATATCGCGCAGGATGCCCCCGATGGCTCAGCCACGCCGGCAGACACCGTGCTGGCCGCGGACACAGAACGTGCGCGGCTGTTGAAGGAATCCGAAACCTGCACCGATCCGAACCGGCTGGGCGATCTGCATGAGCGGCTGATAGCGATCGATGCCTACAGTGCCCCCTCGCGCGCGGCCCGCATCCTGATGGGGCTGGGGTTCGACGAAGCGATGCAGGAACAGCCGCTGAGCGATTTTTCGGGCGGCTGGAAAATGCGCGTGGCGCTGGCCGCCCTGCTGTTTTCGCAGCCCGATGTGCTGCTGCTCGATGAACCGTCGAACCACCTCGACCTCGAGGCGACACTGTGGCTTGAAAATTTCCTCAAAAGCTATCCTGCGACCGTGGTGATCATCAGTCACGAACGCGATCTGCTTAACAATGTCGTCGACAATATTCTCCACCTGCAAGGCGGCAAGCTGACGCTGTATCCCGGCGGCTATGACGAGTTTGAAAAACAGCGCGCCGAACGCGCGGCGCAACTGGAAGCGGCCGCAGCATCGCAAGACGCGCAGCGTGCACGCCTGCAGGATTATGTCGCGCGCAATTCGGCCCGCGCATCAACCGCCAAACAGGCGCAGTCGCGCGCCAAGATGCTGGCGCGGATGCAGCCGATTGCCGCGATGATGGAAGACCCTTCACTCAGTTTCCATTTCCCCGATCCCAGCGAGCTCAAACCGCCACTGATCACGCTCGATCTGGCGGCTGTCGGCTATGCGGCGGACGCGCCGGTGCTGAAGCGGCTCAATCTGCGGATCGATCCTGACGACCGGATCGCGCTGCTGGGCCGCAACGGCAATGGCAAGACCACGCTTGCGCGGCTGCTGGCCGCCCAATTGCCGCCGATGGAAGGCGAAATGCATTCTTCGGGCAAAATGCGGGTGGGCTATTTCACGCAGTATCAGGTCGAGGAATTAGCGACCGGGGACACGCCGCTGGAACATATGACGCGTGCGATGAAGGGGCAGAGCCCCGGCGCGGTCAGGGGCCAGCTGGGGCGGTTCGGATTTTCGGGCAATCGCGCAACGCAGCAGGTCGCGAAACTGTCGGGCGGCGAACGGGCGCGGCTGGCGCTGGCGCTGATCACGCGCGATGCGCCGCATCTGCTGATCCTGGACGAGCCGACCAACCACCTCGATGTCGATGCGCGCGAGGCGCTGGTGCAGGCGCTCAACGATTATGACGGTGCGGTGATCCTGATCAGCCATGACCGGCATATGGTGGAACTGACCGCTGACCGGCTGGTGCTGGTCGATGAAGGTCTGGCCCGCGAATATGACGGCAGCATGGAAGATTATATCGATTTCGTGCTTGGCCGGAACCAGCCCAAAGCGGGCGGTGACAAGCCCAAAGGCAGCAAGAAAGATAAAAAGGCCGCGGCCAAGCAGCGCGCCGCCAAGCGCGAAATTCAGGCACGGATGAAAGCGGCGGAAAAAGACATCGCCAGCTTGCAGCAACAATGCTCCGGCCTGGACCGGGCGATGTTCGAACCGGCCAGCGCCGCGCCCGAATTCGCAAACCTTTCGATGGGCGAATTGGCCGAACGGCGCGGCAAACTGGGTACACAGCTCGATACGCTCGAGGCCGAATGGCTCGAACTGGGCGAGCAGATCGAAACCGCCGCATAAGCCGCGGCCCGCGGCTGCCGCTCGGGCGGCCGGTCAGCGCTCGCCGAATTGTCTGGCAGCCACAACGCTCCGCTGGATCACCGTCAGGCCGCACAGCGCGGCGTAGCTATAGGCCAGCACGGCAAAGTGACCGGGCCAGATGCACATGGCGGCAAACACCGCGATGGTTTCGGCTCCTTCGGCCAGCCCTGTCGAATAAAAGAAGCTCTTGCGGCCATGTGCGTTGGTCGTCTCGCCGCGTTTGGCAGCTATCGCGGCAAAGGCAAGGAAGCTGGTGCCGGTGAGCACGAAACTCGCGACCAGCACCAGCGCGGGCAGCGCATCAGCCGGATGGGCAATGCCGAAGGCGAGCGGGACCGAGACATAAAATGCAAAATCCGCGACAATGTCGAAATATCCGCCCAGATCGGTCGGGCCGTTTACGCGCGCCACCGCGCCGTCCAGCCCGTCGATAATCCGGTTGGCCAAGATTAGCCCGAGGCCAAGCCCGAACTGCTCGTAAACAAGAGCAACAGCGCCCAGCAGCCCGATTACGAGGCCGACAAATGTTACGGTGTTCGCGCCAATCCCGGCCTTTGCCAGGCCGCGCCCTACCGCATTCAGCGGCGGATCGATCAACGGGCGGAGTTTGGCATCGAACATCTCAGTTTATCGTCACGATACCGATGAAGGCGCCGGTCATCGCAGAGGCACAGTTGCCCGCAATCCAGCTTTTGATACCCAATCCCGCAACCTCCGCGCGGCGGCTGGGGGCAAGCGTTCCGATGGTCGATACCAGCAAGCCGACGCTCGCCAGGTTGGCGACCCCGCACAGCGCGTAGGTTACGATCAGCCTGGCGCGCGGATCGAAGGTGCCGGCGGGCAGTGCGGCAAGTTCCAGATAAGCCACATATTCATTAAGGATCGACTTGGTCCCCATCAATGCGCCCGCAGCCTGCGATTGCTCCCACGGTACGCCCAGCGTCCACATTACGGGCGCAAACAGCCAGCCGAACAAGCGCTTTACCGTAATCGGTTCGTCACCCACAAATGGCAGCACGGTCAGCATCTGGTCGGCCAGCGCAACCAGTGCGAACACCACGATAATGATCGCGATTACCGCCAGAAACAGCTGCATCCCGTCCATCGTACCTTTGACTATCGCATCGATTGAACCGTCATATTTCAGCCCCGGCTCTTCGCGGTCCTCCGCTGTGTGGCCTTCGCCCGGCACCATGATCTTGGCGAGCAACACCGCGGCGGGAAGCGAGATCAGCGACGCGGAAATCATATGCCCCACCGCATCGGGCACCACCTTGGACAGCGTGGTTGCATAAAGGATCAGGATTGCGCCGGAGATGGTCGACATGGCCAGCACCATCACCGCAAATAATTCTGCGCGGCTCATTTTCTCGAAATAGGCGCGCACCACCAGCGGACTTTCCACCACGCCGAGGAACATGTTCGCGCCGCCCGACAGGCCCACGACGCCGCTGACACCCAATGTGCGCTGCAGCGCCCATGACAGCCCGCGCACCAGCCATTGCAGCACGCCCCAATGCCACAGCAATGCGGCGAGCGCGGAAAACACGATCACCAGCGGCAATATCTGGAATGCGATGATCAGCGGTGCCGCGTCCGGATTTTGCAGCGCAAAGGGCAGCTCGCCCCCGCCCAGATAGCCGAACATATAGGACGAGCCGGCCAGCGTTGCCTGTTCGATAGCCGTCACACCGTGATTGGCCAGCACCATGACATCCCAGACGAAAGGCACGCGCAGGATCACGGCTGCCAGCAACAATTGCACGCCAAGCGCCGCACCGATCCACCGCCAGCTTGGCCGCGCGCTGCGGTCTTCCGAAATGCCCCATGCAAGCAGGAGCAGCAGAGCAATGCCGATCAGGCCCTGAAGCTGTTGCAGCACTTCCATGCGCTAGTTTGCAGCGTTCTTGCGGGCGAAGGCATTGGCGCAATCGAAAATGCCGCGCTCGCAAACAGCGGTCAGCCCGGTGGCAACGCGCACAAACGCCAGTGAAACTGCTTTCATCAAATTTCTCCGCTGCTCAGCCGGCATCAACCGCGCCGCCATGCGTGGTATTTCTCGACATAGGCCAGCAGTTTTTCAGGCTTTCTGGCCTTTTTCCATTCGCCCGCCGCGTATTTATTCGCCTCGGCCCACGTCGGATAGGTGTGGATCGTGCCGAGGATCTTGTTGAGCCCTAAGCCGTGTTTCATGGCCAGCACATATTCGGCCAGCAATTCGCCCGCATGATCGCCCACAATGGTAACGCCGAGGATTTTGTCCTTGCCCGGCACAGTCAGCACTTTGACGAAGCCGGCTGTTGCGCTTTCGGCAATTGCCCGGTCGAGATCGTCGAGGTCGTAACGCGTGACATCGTAAGCAATGTCCTGCTCTTGTGCTTCGGCCTCGCTCAAACCGACCCGTGCAACTTCGGGATCGATAAAGGTCGTCCACGGGATGACGCGGTAATCGGCCTTGAATTTCCTGAACTGGCCGAACAGGGCGTTGACCGAAGCAAACCATGCCTGATGGCTGGCCACGTGAGTGAACTGATACGGCCCCGCAACGTCGCCCGCTGCCAGAATGTTGGGGAATTTGGTCTGGAGAAATTCATCGGTCACGACAGTGCGCTCGGTATCGATGCCCAGCTCTTCAAGGCCGTAGCCGGTCAGCCGCGCCTTGCGGCCGACCGCAACGATCAGGCAGTCGAATTCGACCGCCTTTTCCGACCCGCCATGTTCGGCAATCAGCCGGTTGCCCGCTTCGATGCGAACCGCCTGGTGTCCCAGCAGCACATCGATGCCTGACGCTTCGAGCGAGCTTTGCGCCAGTTCGGAAACCTCGACGTCTTCCTTGCCCAGCAGCCGGTCTGCCATTTCGATCTGCGTGACTTGCGCGCCAAGCCGCTGGAGCGCCTGCGCCAGTTCGCTGCCGATCGGTCCGCCGCCCAGCACGGTGATGCGCCGCGGGACCGTGTCCATTTCGGAAAATGCATCCCACATGGTGTCGCTGGTGAGATAGCCCGAAGTGTCGATCCCGGGCAGCGGCGGCACAAATGGCTCGCCGCCCGAAGCGATGATGATGGAGCGGGTCGTCAAACGCTGTGTTTCGCCATCATTGCGGGCGATTTCGACCGTCCACGGGTCGATGATTCTGGCATAGCCCTGAACCACATCGACGCCGAGGCCGGTAAACCGCTCGACACTGTCATGCGGTTCGATGTCGGTGATGATGCCGCGCACCCGTTTCATGGTTTCACGGAACGGAACTTCGGGTTCGGCGGCTTTGAGGCCGTAACGGTCGGCGTGGCGGATCATGTCGGCTACTCGCGCCGTCTTGATCAGCGCCTTGCTGGGCACGCAGCCGGTGTTGAGGCAGTCGCCGCCCATCTTGTGCGCTTCGACCAATGTCACCTTGGCTTTCACCATGGCTGCAATATAGGCGGAAACCAGCCCGGCAGACCCCGCACCGATCACCACCATATTCCGGTCGTATGATCCGGGCCGCTCAAAGCCCTTGTAAACTCGGCGGCGCTGCAACCAGCCGATGATCGCCTTGGCAATCCAGGGCATGATGCCCAGCAGCACGAAGCTGCCGATCACCATGGGTGAAGCGATGCCCGAAAGGCTGTCGATCTGCGCGAGCTGGGTCCCTGCGTTCACGTAAACGATTGTGCCAAGCAGCATACCGATCTGGCTTACCCATGCGTAAGTCCAGGTTTTGATCCGCGTCAGCCCCATCAGCAGGTTCACGACGAAAAACGGGAACAGCGGGATCATCCGGATAGTGAACAGGTAAAACGCACCGTCGCGTTCCAGCCCTTCGTTCATGGTTTTCAGCCGCTGGCCGAATTTGCTCTCGATCGTGTCGCGCAGCACAAACCGGCTGGCAAGAAAGGCAAGCGTCGCCCCGAGTGTAGAAGCAAAGCTGACCACAACCGTGCCGACCAGCACGCCGAACAGCGCGCCAGCCGCCAGCGTCATCACCGCAGCGCCCGGCAGCGAGGCGGCGGCAACGGCGACATAGACGACGAAGAACACCCCGATCACCAGTGCGGGATTGTCCTGATAAGTAGTGTCAGCCTGGGCGGCGACGCCTTTGATGCCGTCAAGCGAGAGATATTGGCCAAGATCGAACAGGAAATATGCCGCGATAACCGCAACAAGCACCACAACGACCAGAATTTTCTTCATTATTTAATCCCTGTATCGCGCAATTTCACCGCTTGTCCGCACGCTTGTTCAGGCCCGCGCAGGCGCGTCGTTACACACCTTCTGCCAATTTGCGAAACCGCTTTACCCAGCGCAGGTCGATCCAGCGTTTCAGCCGCCACACCCAGACGCCTTCCGCGTGGAAGCGGCCATAGGTCAAAATTGCGGAACCGTCGCCGGTGGACAGCAGATAAAGGTTGTTCCAGCGCGCGTTATAGCGCCGTAGTTTCCCTGTTCCCTTGTGAACCGCGCGAAGGTTGTCAGCCAGCACCGGACCGGCAAACACCGCATGAACTCCCGAATGCGGCAGATGGCGGTCGGTGCGCTGCGCGATGTCACCTGCGGCAAATATCTCCGGATGCGACAGCGAGCGGTGCTGGGCATCGACTTTGACGAAACCCGAACTATCGGTCCCGATACCCGCTTTGCGCGGCCAGTCGGGCGCGCCGCTGCCAAGCGCGGTGACGATGCAGTCGGGTTGCCGGATTTCTTCCCCGCCCGCGGTCAATCGGCCGTCCGCAATCTGGGCCTCGGCCGTGATAATTTCGATGCCGCGCTGGCGCAGCGCTGCGGCGACGTGTTTGCGGACACCGCGTGGAAATCCGGGCAAAAGGCCGTCCTCGCCGGTTATGAACACCACCTGCGGCTGCTCTGCCAGCCCATGGCCCGAGCGCAGGGCAAAGGCCAGTTCTGTCCCGCCCGCACCGCCGCCGATTACTGCAATGGCAAGGCCGGCCTGCCCGGCTTGGGCAGCGCGCCATTTGGCATAATTTTCTACGAATGCTTCCATGGGTCTGATGTCGAACAGCGGCGCATTTGCCTCTCCCAGCGCGGCGCGCGCGCGGCCCGTTCCGCCGGTGCCAAGCGATAGCAGGTCGTATGCAATCTTGCGTCCGTCCGCGAGCGAGACGGTTTTTGCGTGCGGGTCGAAAGCTGTCACATCGCCCCGGATGAATGTTGCGCCAGCTTTTCCGGTCAGTCCGGTGAGCGCGATGGTTGCATCGCCTAACGCGCAATCGCCGCTGATCCAGCCTGGCACCAGCCCTGAATATAGCGTTTTGGGATGCCGCGAGACGAGCACGCAGCCGTGCGCCGGTGGGCCGTTCTCAATCCAGTCTGCCAGCACGCCCAGATGCGCATGGCCGCCGCCGGCAAGCAGGATCGGGGCGGGATTTGTGGCTGTATCTGCACTCACAAACAGACCTCTCGCGATTGAAACGGTGAATGGCAAGCTGGACGTGCCTGCGGCAGGCTGGCATTTGCTGCTGCAGGGAGGACCACCTGATGACCGGAGCCGAACTGGCACTCACGCTGGCCAGCTGCACCGCCTTCATGGCGCTGGTGGCGCTGATTGCATGGCGGCAGGCGCGCGGCTCGGTCGATACGAAGGACGGCTACTTTCTTGCCGGACGCGGGCTGGGCGGGGTGTTTATCGCCGGATCGCTGCTGCTGACCAATCTCAGCGCGGAACAGCTGATCGGCCTCAACGGTTCGGCCTACGGCTTCAACCTGTCGAGCATGGCATGGGAAGTAACGGCTGCCGTGGCAACCATCGCGATGGCGTTCATATTCCTTCCGCGCTACCTCGCCGGAGCGTTCACCACACTGCCCGAATTTCTGCGCGACCGTTATGATATCGGCGTCCAGCGCCTGTCAGTCGTGCTGTTCCTGCTGGGCTACGGGTTGGTGACGATCCCGTCGGTGCTGTATTCCGGTTCTATCGCGGTGATGAAGATTTTCGACGTGCCGGGTCTGTTC
The DNA here is from genome assembly GCF_037154015.1 of Altererythrobacter aquiaggeris. NCBI lineage: Bacteria > Pseudomonadati > Pseudomonadota > Alphaproteobacteria > Sphingomonadales > Erythrobacteraceae > Aestuarierythrobacter > Aestuarierythrobacter aquiaggeris. Next base: position 2,393,584 of record NZ_JBANRL010000001.1, on the reverse strand, counting down.
GGGATCGGGGAATTTCCCGCGCTGGTGGCCACAATCCTCGTAATCGGCGTGATCGGCGCGGCTTATGCGGTGTTTGGCGGGTTGAAAGCGGTTGCGGTGTCCGATACGCTCAATGGCATCGGGCTGCTGTTCATGGGTGTGCTGATCCTCGTGCTGGGGCTCATGGCGCTGGGCAGCGGAGATATCGCTGGCGGGATCCAGCGACTGGTGCAGGACAATCCGGAAAAACTGAATGCCATAGGCGGCGCGGATGATCCGACACCGTTCGGCACGATATTCACCGGGATGATCATCGCCAATCTGTTTTACTGGTGCACCAACCAATATGTCATCCAGCGGACACTGGCCGCGCGATCGCTGGCCGAAGGGCAGAAGGGCGTGCTGCTGTCCGGTTATTTCAAGGTGCTGGTGCCGTTTCTGATGATGGTGCCCGGCGTCATCGCCTTCCATCTGTATGGCCCCGGTCTTGCCACCATCGATCTTGCCTATCCGCAGCTGGTCCGCGACCTGCTGCCGCATTGGCTGATGGGTTTGTTTCTTGCGGTGCTGCTGGGCGCTGTTTTCAGCTCGTTCAATTCGCTGGTCAACAGCGCCGCCACACTGTTCTGCCTTGATATTCTTGCGCCGCTGCGCGTGCAGCCGCTGTCCGATCAGGCGATGGTCCGGACGGCCAAAATCGTCAGCGCCGTGATTGCAGTTTCCAGCTTTGTCGTAGCGCCGCTGTTGTTCCTCGCGCCCGAGGGGCTGTGGCAGATCATCCGCATCTTCACCGGCTTCTACAACATACCCGTCATTACGATCGTACTGGTCGGCCTGTTTACACGCCGCGTGCCGGCAATCGCTGCCAAGATCGTGATTGTCTTTCATGTGATTGCTTATGGCCTGCTGAAATTCGCGCTGGCCGATGTGGTTACGCTGCATTTTCTGCATATTTACGCGGTTCTGTTCGTGATCGAAGTCGCCATCATGCTCGCCGCGGGCAAGATCGCGCCGCGCGCGCAGCCGTGGAAGTTCACTCCTGTGAAGGGGGTGGATCTGACCAGCTGGAAATGGGCCGTGCCGACAGCGGTCAGCCTGTTTTCGTGTGTGGTGGCAACATATCTGCTGTTTTCGAATTTCGGACTGGCATCAGGCCATCTTTCCAGCGGTTTCGCTGCAGCTATCAGCGCGCTCATCGCACTCAATCTGGCGTTCTGGTTCGGCTTCGGGCGCAGACCGGCGGCTTGACGAAACTTTTACCGGCGTGCCATCTTCCGGTCTGAGGGAGACAGATATGCGCAAATGGTTGATCGGCGCCGCGGCGCTGTGCCTTTTGTCGGGCTGCGATGCGGGGGGCGGCGCATCACCGGATGCGCGCGGCGACGGAAGCGGCACCATCGAACTGGCCGAATTTCCCGAACGCCCCTTGTGGGGTGATACGCATCTCCACACGGACAATTCGATCGACGCATTCGGCTTTGGCGTGCGGCTTGGCCCCGATGATGCGTTGCGGTTTGCCAGCGGCGAGGAAGTCACTTCCACCACAGGGGTTACCGCCAAGCTCGACCGTCCGCTCGATTTCCTGGTGATTGCCGATCACAGCGACGGGTTGGGCGCGACACGCCGCCTGTATGATGCGCCGCGCATGATGATCCGGGACAAGACGCTGCTGCGCTGGTACGATATGATGCATGACAGCCCCGAACAGTCGCAGATGGCGATTGCCGAACTGATCACCGCAGCGGCAAATGATACTTTACCGCCTGCGCTGAGCGACCCCGAACGTTCGAAAGAAGCGACGACCACGATCTGGAAAGACCATCTGGACACGCTCGATAATTTCAACAAACCGGGTAAGTTCACGGCGATTGCAGGCTTTGAATATACGCTGATGCCGGATGGCAATAATCTGCACCGAGTGGTGATGTTCCGCGATGGCAGCGACAAGACCGGCCGGGTTTTACCCTATCCGGGTATCGACAATCCTGTGACCGGCCTGTGGGATTATATGGAGGCATATGAGAAAGCCACCGGCGGTAAAGTATTGGCGATTCCGCATAATTCCAATATTTCAAACGGGCTGATGTTTGAACTGACGGGGCCGGACGGCGGACCGATGACAGCCCGATACGCCAGAAAACGTGCGAAATATGAACCGGTTGTCGAAGTCACCCAAATCAAGGGTGACAGCGAGGCGCACCCGTTCCTGTCGCCGAATGACGAATTTGCAGGCTTCGGCGATGCCGGCTGGGAATTGGGCAATTTGCCGCTGACAGCGGGCAAGAGCGACGCGATGTTCGCGGGCGAATATCTTCGCGAGGCGTTGAAGCGCGGGCTGTCGATCGAACAGCAGACCGGCGTGAACCCCTATCATTTCGGCATGATCGGATCGACCGACAGCCACACTGCGCTGGCCACGGCCGACGAGGATAATTTCTTCGGCAAGCATACCGGCAACGAACCACGCGCCGAGCGCGGGAACGAAGCGCAAAATCTGGGTACGCGGCTTGGACGGTTCGGCTGGAATTACCTCGCCAGCGGTTATGCCGCGGTGTGGGCGCGGGCCAATACGCGCGCTGAAATATTCGATGCGATGGTGCGGCGCGAAGTTTATGCCACTACCGGCCCGCGCATGGTGGTGCGGCTGTTTGCCGGTTTCGATTTTGCCGATGACGCGTTTGCCGGCGACTGGGTGCGTGACGGCTATACACGCGGCGTGCCGATGGGGGGATCGCTGGTGGATCAGGGCAAGGCACCGCGCTTTGTCGTGTCCGCACTCAAGGATCCCGAAGGCGCCAATCTTGACCGGGTCCAGATCGTGAAGGGCTGGATCGATGCGGGCGGAGCGGCGCAGGAACGGGTGTTCGATATCGCATGGAGCGAACGGGAAATGGATGCCGCGTCCAATTCGCCGGTCCCGCCGGTGGGCGATACGGTGGACCGCAAGACGGCAACCTATACCAACACGATCGGGGCCGCAGAACTCAGAACCGTGTGGACGGACCCCGAATACCGCGAGGGACAGAGCGCGTTTTATTACGTCCGCGTGCTCGAAATCCCGACACCGCGGTGGACCTTGTTCGATGCGGTGCGTTTCGGAACCAAACTGTCGCCCGAATCAATGGCCAATTCGGTGTCGCAGGAGCGGGCCTACAGCTCGCCCGTATGGCTGAAAGCGCCCGCCAAGCGGCTTGGTACGGGGTGACATTGCCCGGCTGGACCCGCGAACCGCTCGTCCATTTTCTGATCGGCGGCCTGCTGCTTTTTGCGTTTTTCGCATGGCGCGGCGTCGATGTGGATCCGGCCAGCCGCTCGATCGATATAAGCCGCGAACAGCAGGCGCGGATTGCGCTGCAGTTCCAGCAGACGATGCAGCGCCCGCCCACCGATGGCGAGCTCGATATGCTGGTCGACCAATATGTGCGCGAGGAAGTGCTGTACCGCGAAGCATTGCGGCTCGGCCTCGACAATGACGATGCCGTAATCCGCAAGCGAATGGCGCAGAAGATGGATTATCTCGCCGCCAGCCGCGCCGAAACACAGCAGCCGGACGATGCGGTGCTGGAGAAATGGCTGGCGCGGCATCCCGCCCGGTTTGCACCCGACAGCCGTTTCTCGTTCGATCAACTGTGGTTTGCGCAAGGGCCCGCTGCGCGCGATGCGATGGCGCAGCTGGGCGCTGGTGCCAGCTGGGAAGGCCAGGGCGAGCAAATCAGTCTGCCGCGCAGCGTTGAAAGCGCGAGCCGCAGTGATCTGATCGCACGCTTCGGCAGCGAGTTTGTCGGCCAGCTAGGCACCGCGCCGCTTAATGAATGGACCGGACCGCTGCGCTCCGGCTTCGGATTCCATTTGCTGCGGCTGCGCAAGGCAAGCACCGGACCCGTTCCGCCGCTGGCCGAAATCCGCGAGCGGGTCGCGAATGACTGGCGGGCAGAAACCATGGCAAACCGCCGCGAGGAGGCGTATCGCATCCTGCGCAGGGGTTACGACGTATCGCTGGAACGATGATCCGCGCGCTTGTAACCGCGCTGGTTTTGCTGCTGTCATGCCCTGCGCTGGCGGATGAGCTGCGGCCCGGCACGATCGAGTTTATCCAGCGCAGCGACAGCCATTGGTCGCTGACATGGAAGCAATCGCTATCCACCCCCGGCCCCGCGCCGCTGATCATTCCCGAATTACCCGGCGGATGCGCGATTGCCGGGACACCGATAAAGCGCGGCGCGCCGATGGCCTTGCTCGGCAGCGCCGATGTGCGGTGCGATGGTGCTATCGCTGGCGGCCAGATAGGGGTGGCGGGCCTGTTCGGCAATGCCGATGTCATGGTCAGGGTGGAGCCGCTGGGAAGGCCGGTGCAAACCTTGCGGCTGAGCGCTGCGGAGCCCCGCGCGACAATCGCGGCCAAACCGTCCGCAGCGCAGGTCTGGCGCAGCTATTTCGCTATCGGGGTCGAACATATCCTTATGGGCTGGGACCATTTGCTGTTTGTGATCGCGCTGGTTTTGCTGGTGGCGCGCCCGTGGGCGGTGGTCAAAGCAGCCACCGCATTCACTGCCGCGCATTCGCTCACGCTGGCGGCAACGGTGCTGGGATTTACGGGCATGGCGCAGCGTCCGGTCGAAGCGGTGATTGCACTTTCAATCGTGTTTCTTGCGGTCGAACTGGCACGGCAGGCCAAGCGCGGCGATCCATCAATGACCGCGCGGTTTCCCTGGCTGGCCGCGTTTGGGTTCGGTTTGATCCACGGGTTCGGATTCGCGGGGGCCTTGCGCGAAATCGGTCTGCCCGAAGGCGAAGTGCCCGCGGCGCTGATATCATTCAATCTGGGGGTCGAGGCGGGGCAACTGGTGGTTATCGCCGCCGTTCTGGCGCTGCGGTTGGCCTTACGAAAGATGGCCCCGAGAACCGAAGCGCCCGCATTGATGCTGGCGACATACGCGATCGGGATTACCGGAACCTATTGGCTGCTGGACAGGCTGGCGGGCTGGTAATCACCGCCAAGTGCCTGCCACAACAGCACGCGTGCCCGCCGCGCCCGGCCATTGGCCGCCGCAACCCGCTCGCCCGAGGCATCGGCGGATCGCCGCGCTTCCAGCACGGTCAAAAAATCGGCCAGGCCGGCGCGGTAACGGACATCCGCCAGCCGTGCAGCGCGGCTGTTGCGGGCTTCCTCGTCAACCGCAGCGGCCAGCTCGGCATCGGCGGACGCGACGATCCCGTAGGCTGCCTCTGCGTCGCCCAACGCTGAATAGACAGCGCCGCGATAAGCCTGGAAGGCAATGCGTTTGCCAGCTTCGGCTTGGTCGATGTCGGCTTCGATCCGGCCAAAATCGAACAGCGGTGCAGCCACCGCAGCGCCAAGCGATCCGACCAGCGATTCCCCGTCAAACAAATCCGCCGGATTGAATGCCAGCAAACCCAGCGCCGCAGACAGGCTGATATTGGGAAACCGGCTGGCGGCAACCGCAGCCAGATCGGCATCCGATGCCGCCAACCGGCTCCACGCGGCCAGCACATCGGGGCGGCCCGTCAGCAGGATCGACGGCGCGGCGGCGGGGGCTTCGGGTATGGTCATGCTGTCCGCAGGAAGCATCAGATTGGTCCGCACAGCCTGCGCGGAAGTGGCGGTCAGCGTGACCAACCGGCCCAGCAGCCGCGCCCGCTCTCCCTCCAGCGCAGTCAGCCGGCTGCGCGATGTTGCAGCAGCGCTTTCCGCGCGCACCCGGTCAAACCCGGGGGAAATGCCCGCCCGCTCGCGCGACCCGGTTAGGCGGGCCAGATTATTTGCGGCGCCCAGATCGGCCTCGAGCGATGCCTGCCGCGCGGACAGCGTGCGCCAGTCAATCACGGTTGCGGCAATTTCACCCAGTAAAGCCAGACGCACTGCTGCGGCATCGGCCCCGGCGGCATCGATGCGCGCGGTGGCGGCACGTTCCTGCGCGCGCAGGCGGCCGAACAGATCGACATCCCATCCGGCGGTCAGATTGGCACCGTAGCTTATCTGCTCGCTATCGATGCTGACACCCGGCGGCAGCGCATCCGCGATCTGGCTTTGGTTGGTGCGCGATCCGGTGACATTTGCACCCGCGGCAATCTGCGGCAGACGGTTGGCGCCTGCCCTGCCTGCCGCAGCACGTGCTGCATCGATCCGTGCAACCGCTTCGCCCAAAGTCGGAGACTGGGCGAGGGCGAGCGTGGATAACGCGCTATATGCCGGATCGTCGGTTGGCAGCAGAGCGGCGAGCGAAGCGGCCTCGCCGGCATTTGGGGCATAAGCAAATGCCGCGGGCAATACCGGCGCAGGGGTGGCAATTTCGGCGGGCGGACCAGCGACACAGGCGCCGAGCGCGGCGCTCGCCATTCCGGCCAGCAAAAGATGGCGCAGGTGCATCATTTCTGATCCTGCGCAGTTGCGGATCTGGTTTGTTTGCGCGCCGGAATAAACGCATCGATTTGCTGGCCAACCCTGAACAGACCATCGGTATCGGGCAGTTGATAAAGCACCTGCAGCACGCGGACATCCACACGCTCGGCAGCGCTGTTGGTAAGCGACCGCTTGGGCACGACCAGCGGTTCGGCGCGCACGAAGTCGGCTTTCACTTGCTGTTCTGCCAAGCCGCGAGGCGATACTATCGCCGCCGCGCCCAGATCGACGCGCCCCGCTTCGTTTTCATCAATATCGACGCGGATATAAAGCGGGCGCGTTTGCCCCATCTGGATGAACGGCACACCGCTACCGCCTTGTGTCGCAACATATTCTCCGGGGCGGATGTTGACCGCCAATATCTCGCCCGTAATCGGTGCTCTCACTGTCAATCGGCCCAATTCGGTTTGCGCGCTATTCGCACTGGCCTGCGCTGCGCGCAGCCGCGATTGTGCCAGCGTAAGGCGCTGGCTGGCGGCATTGGCATCGCCTTCAGCGCGGATCACTTCGGCGCGGCTGACGGCGGCGGGATCATCGACACTGCGATAAAGCGCAAGCTGCCGCCGCGCGGTGGCCTGAGCACTCTGTGCTTCGGCAATGGCGGCGCGGGCTTCGCCGATGGCGGCGCTGGCTTCCTGCGTGCGGGCGCGTGCTGCGCGGTCGTCCACCACAAACAGCGGCTGGCCTTTTGAAACATAGTCGCCCGGCTGGACGCGCAGGTCGGTGACGAGGCCGGACAGGGCAGTGCCAACGTCGATTATTTCGCTTGATGGTTCGACCACGCCGGAACCCGCCACCCGTGCGGAATTCGCCAGAGCGCCGGTTGCGCGGGGCGGTTGCCGGTCAGGTTCTTCCAATTGGCGATCAGGTAGGCCGCGCCAGATAAAGATTGCCGCCAGGATCAGTCCGACAACAGCAATGACCGGCAAAATCTTGCGGTTGAAACTAAGGTTTTCGGGAAGCAAAGCCATGCGATAATCCTAGAGGTCGGGTTTAATGGTCGTCGGGCATTTCAGTGCCGTCGTGAATAATCTTGCCGTCTTCAAGCACGAGAATACGATCGGCGAGGTCGAATATCCGGTTGTCGTGCGTGACGATGATGACCGAACGGTCGTCGGCCACACCGACTTCGCGCAGCAGGTCCATCACCCGGCGGCCCGATTTGGCATCGAGCGCTGCGGTCGGTTCGTCGCACACCACCAGACGCGGCTCGTGCACCAGCGCGCGCGCAATCGCCACGCGTTGCTGCTGGCCGCCCGAAAGCTGGTTGGGCAGCTTGTCGGCCTGATCCGCAATGTTGAGCTTATCCAGCATGGCAACCGCCTTTTGTCGGGCTTCCTTGCGGTTCATGCCCTGCGCGATCAGTGGAACTGCGGCATTGCTGGCGGCATCGATCGAAGGGATCAAATTGTACTGCTGGAAGATAAACCCGATGTTCTGCAACCGGAAATTGACCAGCTGTGTATCGGTCAGCGCATAAATGTCGGTGCCGAATACTTCGACATCACCCAGCGTCGGATAAAGAATTCCGCACATGATGGAAATCAGCGTGGTCTTGCCCGATCCGCTTTCACCAACCAGAAATGTCAGCTCGCCTGCGCGAATATCCAGATCGATCCCGTGCAGAACGGTGATGGTTTGCTGGCCGGCCTGAAAATCGCGCGTGACGCCGCGCGTGCAGATGGCGGTTCCGGTTGCAGTACCTGTCATCTGAACACCGCCGCAGGTTCGGTTTTCAGCACACTGCGCAAGGCCAGAAATCCGGTCAGCGCCAGAATGATGATCACCGCGACGAGGCTGATCAGCGGAATTTGCCAGGGCACGTAAAACCCCTTGAAAAAGGGATTGGAAGAAAAGGCACCGATAAACAGAACCGTGCCGATAATGCCCAGGCCGTAGCCGATCATTCCCACCAGCCCGGCCTGCGCGGTCACCATCAAACGGATCTTGGCATTGGTCACGCCGATCGCTTTCAGCGCGCCGAACTGTTTGATATTATCGCGGATGAACAGGCTGAATGTCAGCCCGACGATTGCCACACCCACGATAAAGCCCAGCACCACCGTGATTCCGAAATTGAACGGGATACCGGTGTTTTCGATAATGAAATCGATCCCGTCCTGCGCAAATTGATCGCGAGTGCGCGCGCGCAGGCCGGTTTGCGCCTCGATCCTGCCGGTCAGTTCTTCGGGCGTAATTCCGTCTGCCGCGCCCACCAGGACGAAGTTCAACCGGTTGCGCGTACCGGGCACGAAATTCAGCGCCTGACTGTATTTGGTATAAAGCGACACGGTGCTGGTAAAGGTGGGGATCGCATCGGTAATACCGCGAATGACCGCGCGCTGATCGTTCAGCTCCAGCCGCTCGCCAATCGGGTTTTCGCCATTGGAGAAAAATTTCAGCGCGCCGACATCATCGATAATTACCGAACCGGGCTGCGAGAGGACGCTGATGTCACCCTCGACCATGTTTTTGGGCATTCCGATCAGGCTGGCGTCATCCACGCCGATCACCGCGACACCTTCCAGATCGCCATCCTTGGTGCGCACGGATGCTTGCGCGCGCAGATGCGGGACCGCCCAGTCAACACCGGGCACGCCGCGCACCTTGTCAAGCGCGGTTGAAGGCATCGGAAAATTGACATCGGTTGTCCGGCTGACCGTATCCATCACCCACACATCGGCGGTGGGCACGTTGTAAACGCCGCTCGCGCCGCGTTCGATCAGATTGACGAAAATGGTCAGCTGCTGGGTTATCAGCAAGGTCGAAAATGCGATCCCGAACAGTAAGCCGTAAAACTTCTGCTTGTCGCCGGTCAGCATTCTGATTGCGATCCAGATCAAACTGAAAACCTTATCTTGGCACCGGACTTGCCGAATCGTGCGGCAGCGACCATTATTGAACGGTAGCGTTTAACTGAACGGAGCCGTTCATTTTGTCAAGCGAACCCTTGAAAAAGCTCGGCCGGCCTGCCGATACGGAAAAGCATGAGGCGATTATCGCAGCGGCATCCGATGCGTTTTTCAAACATGGTTATGCCGCCACTTCGATCGAGCATATTGCCGCCAGCGCGGGCGTATCGAAAGTTACGATCTACAATAATTTTGACGGCAAGCGCGGACTGTTCACCGCAGCGGTCGAGCTGGAATGCGAAAATATGCGGCAGCATTTCTCGCTCGATAATCTGGGCGGCGGTAGTCTGCGCGAAATGCTGACGATCATCGGCGAGGCGATGGCGGCGTTTCTCTCGCGGCCGGAAATGGTCCAGTTCGAACGCCGCATCGCTGCCGAGACCGAGCATGACCCTGCCATCGGCGCGGCCTTTCTGGCGGCCGGGCCGCACCGGATGAAAAAAGCCTTTGCCGCCTTCATCAGCGCCAACGATGCGGCGGGCACGCTGCGGGTGGACGACGCGGGCCTTGCGGCTGAACAATTTGTTTCGATGTGCAAGGGGATGGGCGATCTGGACCGCCGGTTCGGCCATCCCGGCGATCCCGAACGCGACCGGATGCGGATTGTCGGTGCGGTCGAGGTATTTCTCAAGGCTTATGGCGTAAACCCCGACACGCGATAAACCGCCTGCCTGTTACGCTGCGTCAACTTGTCATTCACCCATCCGACCCTACATTGGGCAGGAATTAAGTGCGTTAAAGGAACACCCAGCACATGAACGACAATCAAGAGCCCGAAGGCAGTCCGAATCCCTGGCTGAAAAGCCTGATGGTTTGGGGCGGCATATTTATGGCGTTGCTGCTGGTTGTCACCATGTTCGGAAACCAGAGCGCGGCCCCCGGCACCGAAATTGCCTATTCCGATTTTCGCAACAAAGTTGCCGAAGGCACGGTGAAGGAGGTCAGCATTGCGCCCAATCTCATCACCGGCAAGCTGGAAAACGGCGATGTGTTTACATCCGTGCCGGTGCAGAACGACAACACTCTCGCTGATTTGCTGACCGAAAACGGCGTCCAGTTCGCAGGCGCCGCAGCTGAAGAGCGTAGCGTATTGTTTTACATCCTTGTCCAGTCACTGCCCTTCATCCTGATCCTGGGTATTGCGTTTTTCGCGCTGCGTCAGGTGCAAAAGGGCGGCGGCGCGGGCGGTGCGATGGGGTTCGGTAAATCCAAGGCCAAAATGCTGACTGAAAAGCAGGGCAAGGTTACCTTCGCCGATGTTGCCGGGATCGACGAAGCACGCGAAGAACTGGAAGAAATCGTCGAATTCCTGAAGGATCCGCAGCGGTTCTCGAAGCTCGGCGGGACCATCCCCAAGGGCGCCTTGCTGGTCGGTTCGCCCGGTACGGGTAAAACTTTGCTGGCCCGCGCGATTGCGGGTGAAGCGGGCGTACCGTTCTTTACCATTTCAGGGTCCGATTTTGTCGAAATGTTCGTCGGCGTGGGCGCAAGCCGCGTGCGCGACATGTTCGAACAGGCCAAAAAGAATGCCCCATGTATCCTGTTCATCGATGAAATCGATGCGGTCGGCCGCTCGCGCGGTCACGGGCTGGGCAATTCGAATGACGAGCGCGAGCAGACGCTGAACCAGTTGCTGGTCGAAATGGACGGTTTTGAAGCGAATGAAGGCATCATCATCATCGCCGCGACCAACCGTCCCGATGTGCTTGACCCGGCCCTGCTGCGTCCCGGACGGTTTGACCGCCAGATCGTCGTGCCGATCCCCGATATCGATGGCCGCGAGAAAATCCTTGCAGTGCATATGAAAAAGGTTCCGCTGGCCCCTGATGTCAACTCGCGCACGATTGCGCGCGGCACACCGGGTTTCTCGGGCGCCGATCTTGCCAATCTCGTCAACGAAGCAGCCTTGCTGGCGGCCCGCCGTAACAAGCGGCTGGTGGCGATGCAGGAATTCGAAGATGCCAAGGACAAGGTCATGATGGGGACCGAACGCCGTTCGATGGTCATGACTGACGATGAGAAAAAGATGACCGCCTATCACGAAGCCGGCCACGCGCTGGTTTCGCTGAACGAGGAAGCATCCGATCCGATTCATAAGGCGACGATCATCCCTCGCGGCCGCGCTCTGGGTATGGTCATGCGCCTGCCGGAACGCGACAATTATTCGTATCACCGCGATAAAATGCACGCCAATCTGGCGGTTGCGATGGGCGGCCGCGTGGCTGAAGAAGTGATTTTCGGCCATAACAAGGTGTCGAGCGGGGCATCGTCCGATATCCAGTACGCCACCGATCTGGCGCGCAATATGGTGACCAAATGGGGTATGTCGGACAAGCTTGGCCCGCTGCAATACGAAGCGAGCCAGGAAGGCTATCTCGGTATGGGTCAGACCAGCCGGACTATGGGCGGCGCCGAAACCAACAAGCTGATCGATGCCGAAATCAAGGCATTGGTCGAAGGCGGGCTGAAACGCGCAACCGATATTCTGACCAGTCAGGAAGACAAGCTGCATCTGCTGGCACAGGCAATGCTCGAATATGAAACGCTGACCGGCGATGAGATAAACGAGCTGATGGCGAACGGTAAGATCGACCGTCCCGACGAACCGAAGGGCCCGGTTATCAATCAGCCGGTTGCCGGCAGCGCGGTTCCCAGGTCGGGCAAGAAGTTTGGCGGATCCTCGGACGCTGCGCCGCAAGGAACCTGAGCAACGTAAGACGGACGATCAGGGCGGCTGCGGGTTCATTCCCGCGCCGCCCTTTTCGTTCAGCCCAGCAGGCCGAGCATGATCAGCGACCACAGGAACAGCGCGATCACGATTGCGATAAATGCCAGAACAATCGCCGTGCGCCACAGCGCGGAGAAACGGCTCAGCCCGTATGCGTGCTTCAACTGCTTGTAGATATGGAACGGCGCGATCAGGCCTGCCGCCATTATCAGCCATTGAGCGCCGACACCCAGGCCGCCCAGCACTGTCAAAACTATAAATAGCAGCGACATGAAGGCGATCGAATAGGTTACGAACACAGCGTGATCGTAGAGCCCGAACCGGCTTTTCCACAAGAAGATCAGCCAGACGAACGGCAAGGATAACGGTACGAGCAGCCATGAGAATTTATACGAGTTGGCCTGTATTTTATAAAGCAACAGTCCCGGATTTTCGCGGGCTTTCTTGATCCCGGCATCCAGTCGCGGCCAACCTGTCCGGTTAAACGACATCTTCATTTCAGGACCGTTTTCGGGCTTGAAACTAAAGCTGTCCCCCGCATCGATTGCCCGCAAAGCCTCCTCCAGCTCGGCGACATCGGTGGCTTTTTTTGTATAGGCGGGACTGGTTTCCTCAAGCTGCGCCAGTTTTTCCTGCTGAATTTCCAGCTCCCCGGCAACCAGACCGCGCGTGTTTTCGATGCCCGCCTTTACCTCATCGTTGGCGGCGATATCGCCCGGCACGGTCAGACCACTGATCTGGAAAACCGCGAACATCAGGAATACGGAAAACAGGAACAGCGCCATCGGCGATACGAACCGCGCGCGTTCACCGTCGATATAGCGGCGGGTCAGTTTGCCGGGCCTGAATGCCAGCATGGGTAATGTCCGCCAGGTCTTGCCTTCGAAATGCAGCGCGCCGTGCAGCAGATCATGCATGAAGGCGCCGAAAGTCCGGTGGATATGCGCGCTTTGCCCGCAGCTATGGCAATGATCGCCGATCAGCTTCGTGCCGCAATTGAGGCAGTCGCCTTCGCCCGCATCGACGCCCACCGGGCGTTTGCCGCTGGCACCGGGTTCGATTGCGCGGGCAATCGCCGCGCCGCTGACCATACTACCGATTGCGTCACCGATGTCGCTCATTCAGGCCCCCTCCAACCGGCACCTTATAGCGCGGAAACCTTGCTGCCCAAGTCCCGCCACGTCTGACACAAACAAAAAGGGGCCGCATCGCTGCGACCCCTGTTTTTCAAAACTTTGCAAGACCCGCTGCGATCAGCCGTCGTAATCGGAGCCGATGGATGTGGAGCGCGTCGGGGCTGATGCGGTAATCCGCAACGCTTCTGCCGACTGGCTCAGCGAACCGATTTCATCAGCCTCGTCCTCATCGTCAGGCAGCACACGCTGCAGACCGAGAACGACGCTTTCTTTCAGCTGCTTGGGCTTGACTGTCTGTTCGGCGATTTCGCGCAAGGCGACGACGGGATTCTTGTCACGGTCGCGATCCACGGTGATTTCTGCGCCGCCCGAAATCTCGCGCGCACGCTGTGCGGACAGAAGGACGAGGTCGAAACGGTTTGGGACCTTGTCGACACAATCTTCGACGGTAACGCGCGCCATGGGCACTCCGATAAATATAAAAGTTTCAGGATTACCGGCGAAATAGGGATCGCGCCTTCCAGAGTCAAGGAAATCCCCGCCTTGTGCGGACCAAATCCGCTGCGGGGTTGCCCGCCAGTATGCCGCGCGACTAGATGCGGCTCGATGACCGATGATAAGCTGCCGCGAGCCGTGAGCGAAAACCCTGTGACGGGGTGGCAGGAAGTCGCGCCGTTTACTGCGCAGGCGCAAGGGCAATCGCTGCAATTCTTTCCCGCCGGGCGTGACCGTCTGGACCGGCTCATCACACTGATTGCCGATGCACAAAGCACCTTGAAAGTGTGCTTTTACATTTTCGCGGAAGACAATGCCGGACAGCAAGTGCGCGATGCGCTGATTGCAGCGGCTGAGCGCGGGGTCGATGTAACGCTGGTGCTGGACGGATTTGGTGCAGGGGCCGGGGATGAATTTTTTGCACCGCTGTCCGATGCGGGGGGGCGATATTGCAAATTCAGCCCGCGATGGTCGCAGCGCTATCTGATCCGCAACCACCAGAAAATGGTCATTGCCGACGACCGGATCGCGATGTTCGGCGGCTTTAATGTGGCTGACGATTATTTTGCCGCCCCGGATGTCAATGGTTGGCACGATCTCGGCCTGACGCTGGAAGGCGATGCGGTGGCAGGTCTGGTTGACTGGTTCGACAAGATCGAGCGCTGGACGGCCGATCCCAAGGCAAATTGGCGGGCCATGCGCACAATGGTGCGCAACTGGGATGGCGGAACAGGCGCAGTGCGCTGGCTGATCGGCGGACCCACGCGTGGTTGGTCGAGCTGGGCAAAATGTGTCGGCAGCGATCTGGTGAAGGGCAAACGTCTGGATATGATGATGGCCTATTTCAGCCCGTCGCCCAGCCTGCTGCGCCGGATCGGACGGATCGCCAAAACCGGCGAAGCGCGGCTGATCATGGCGGGTAAATCGGACAACGGGGCGACAATCGGCGCAACCCGTGCGCTGTATTTCTATCTTTTGCGAAAGAAAGCCGAGATTTACGAGTTCCAGCCGTGCAAGCTGCACGCCAAACTGATCGTGCTGGACGATACGGTATATGTCGGCAGTGCAAATTTCGATATGCGCAGCCTGTTCCTGAACCTTGAACTCGTTTTGCGGATAGAAGATGCGGCTCTGGCTGAAACCATGCGCGCATATATCGACCGGCATATTCCCGCCAGCGAAGCGATTACGCACGCGGTGCACCGGCGCAATGCGACGCTGGTCAACCGCGTGAAGTGGGCCGTCAGCTGGTTTCTGGTTTCCGTGGTTGATTACACCGTCAGCCGGCGGCTCAATCTGGGGCTATAGTCAGGGTGAGCTTTCAAACGCGCGCTTATTCGAAACCGTAATCCGAATAATCTTTCATATTGGGCGAGGTGAATTTGGTAAATTCGCTCTGGAACAACAGCGGCACATTGCCCGTCGAACCATGACGCTGTTTCGCCACGATCAGCGTCGCCTTGTTATTCAGTTCCATCTGTTTCTGCATCCATTCGTCATATTTGGCGACGACATCCTGCGAACTTTCCGGGGTCGGTTCGTCGGGCTTGAGCGATTCGTGATAATAATCGGCGCGGAAGATGAACCACACCATATCCGCATCCTGTTCGATCGAGCCCGATTCGCGCAGGTCCGACAGCATCGGGCGCTTGTCTTCGCGCTGCTCGACCGCACGGCTAAGCTGTGACAGCGCTATAACCGGTACTTGCAGCTCTTTCGCCAGCGTCTTCAGACCCCGGCTGATCTCCGAAATTTCATTCACGCGGTTGTCGTTTGCGCGGCCGCTGCCCTGCAGCAATTGCAGATAATCGACCACAATCAGCGAAATATCATGCCTGCGCTTCAACCGCCGCGCTCTTGACCGCAAGGCCCCGATCGTCAGCGCGGGCGTATCATCGATAAACAGCGGCAATTCGGCCAGCCGCTGGCTGGCAAACGACAGCTTCTGAAACTCATCACGGCTCAGTTTGCCCGACCTGAGCGATTCGGATGATATTTCGGCCTGTTCGGCAAGAATACGCGTGGCCAGCTGATCGGCGCTCATTTCCAGACTGAAGAACGCCACCGGGCCGCCATAATTGAACGGGCCACCCTTTTCCTGGTATTTGAGATGTTCTTCGGCGCAATTGAACGCGATGTTGGTCGCCAGCGATGTCTTGCCCATGCCCGGCCGGCCCGCCAGAATGATCAGATCGCTGTTATGCAGCCCGGCGGTCTTGTTATCGATGGTGGCAAGCCCGGTAGTTTTGCCCGACAGGCCGCCGCCCGAATTCATCGCCGCTTCGACCATTTTGATCGCGGTTACGGCGGCGCTTTTGAAATTGGTCGCGTCATTGCCTTCGGTTGCACCTTCGGCAACGCGGAACAGATCCGCTTCGGCCTGTTCGATCTGTTCCATCGGCGCAACGCTGTCTGACGTATCCAGAGCGCCTTCGACCAGGCTGCGGCCCACGCTCACCAGTTCGCGCAGCAAGGCCAGATCGTAAATCTGCTGGGCCAGTTCGCGCGGCGCAAGCAGGCCCTGCCCGTCAGCCGTCAGGCGCGCCAGATAGGTAATCCCGCCCAGTTCTTTCAACGCTTCATCAGCTTCGAAATAGGGTTTCAGCGTTACCGGTGTCACCACCATCGACCGGTCGAGCAAGGTCATGATGCGGTCGTAAACGCGGGCATGGACGGGTTCGAAGAAATGTTCGGGCCGGATCGAGACGGGCAGTTCTTCCACCACCCGGTTGTCGATCAGCACAGCGCCCAGAAAGGCGGCTTCCGCCTCGACGTTGGACGGTAGGGTTCTTCCCGTTTCTTCGCTCGCGGTGGTGGAAGCGGAAGATCGGATCAAAAGGTCTTGGTCAGCCATGCGATGCTTATTGCGTGATGAACGGGGCAAGGGGAAGGCAATGGTCTTACACAAGCGAGGACAGGTTTGTGCAAAACCCGACAAAGATTTTTTCGGGAATGGTTTTGCGCAAGATGGCCGCACAGGATTTCGGCGCAGGATCCCGGCGCAGGATCCCGGCGCAGGATTTCGGCGCAGGATTTCGGCGCCATTATTTGCAATCACGGCTTGCCGCGCCCCTACCGTATCTGCGAAGGCAGACAGCTCATGGTTACGCACCGCATTTCTCATATCGCGCTGGATGACGAGACGATTCTCTGGCGCAACGCCGATGTCGAACAGGAACGCCGCGTTGCCATTTTCGATCTGATCGAGGAAAATTCGTTCCGGCCTGTCCGTTCGGCCGAAGCGGGGCATAACGGCCCATACCGTCTGCAACTGTCGGTACCCGAAGGCCGTTTGCTGATGGCCATATCGGACGATGACGGGGACGAGCTTGAAACCCTGTTGCTTGGTCTTGCGCGGTTTCGCCGCCCGATCCGCGAATATTTCGCGATCTGCGACAGTTATTATCAGGCGATTCGTCAGGCCACCGCCGCAGAGATCGAAACGATCGATATGGCCCGGCGCGGGGTGCATAACGGCGCGGCAGAACTTCTGATAGAACGCCTCGAAGGCAAGGTAGAAACCGACTTTGCCACTGCAAGACGGCTGTTCACATTGATCTGTGTGCTCCATATCAAGGGCTAGCTTTGGTGCGGGATCAGGGCAGGGACATCATTTAACCATGGCACGCAGAAAATCGATCAGCTCGCGGTTGCGCTGGGCGGCAGCGCTGTTGCTGCTGGTGATGCTGGCGGCCGGATTTGGCTGGTGGCATCTGGTGCACTGGACACCCGACCGCGCGCGCTATCCGCTGCAGGGTGTGCTGATCGGTGCCGTCGATGGGCAGCCCGATTTTCGCGCGCTCAAGGCGATTGGCGCCCAGTTCGTCTATCTGGAAGCCAGCCGCGGTGCCGATTTTCAGGACGCCGGATTTGCGCGCAATTACGCCGCCGCCCGCGACGCCGGAATGCAGGTGGGGATGGTGCACACATACGACCCCTGTCTGGTTGCGGACGGCCAATCGGCAAACTTTGTCACGATAGTACCGCGGGTGAAGGATCTGCTGCCGCCCGCGATTGCGCTGGGCGGTGATACGGCTGCCTGCGTGCCGAAAGTGAGCGATGCGGCGCTGGAAAGCGAACTGATGACCTTTGTCAACCAGGTCGAAAACCATGTCGGCAAACCCGCACTTTTGAAAATTTCCCCGAGCTTCGAAGAACGGTTCGATTTCGCCGGCCGGTTCGAACGTAACCTGTGGCTTACCGGCAACCGGCTGGAGCCGGCATATGCCGGGCGTCCATGGGCGCTCTGGACAGCCAACGAAAGCTTCCGCAACGAAGCAGGCGAGGCGCCGGTAAGATGGGTGGTGGCAAGATGATCGACAGGGACGAATTGGTAGCTGCGGCACGCGGGGCATCGCGTGATGCCTATGCACCTTACTCCGACTTCCAGGTTGGCGCGGCGCTGCTGTTTGCCGATGGCAGCGTGGTAACCGGCGCGAATGTCGAAAATGCCAGCTACGGCCTGGCGCTGTGCGCCGAGACGGTCGCGGTGGCCAAGGCCATGTCCGGCGGCGTGCGCGGCGGGCTGGAAGCGGTTGCGGTAACCGGCCCCGCGCATGATCCGATTACGCCTTGCGGCAGGTGCCGCCAGGTCCTCAACGAACTTGCTGCGCTGGGCGGAACCGACCCCGATGTGCATTGCGCGGGCGCGGATGAAGTGGTCACCGTCAAACTGTCGCAACTGCTGCCGATGGCCTTCGGGCCGGACAGTCTGGTTTAGCGGGCCCCATCAATTGATGCGCGTGGGCCACAAGCGCGGGTAATGAATGCGGCGCGGGATTTTTGCGGGCAGGTTTGCGGCATCGCCCTGAAAGACCCGGTCAAGGGTGCAACCGCAGCCAGATATCACTCAGGATCTTGCAACGGATACCTAATTGTCATCGCTCTTTGAGCGGTCTTGCATCTTTCGGGAAAGCCTGCGGCGCTCGCTGGCTGAACTTGTCGCCAGCCGCGTCTCGGACAGGAAGAACAGCAGCGCGGTGAAAACCAGTCCCATTGCCAATATCCAGGCGACAGCAACATAAGTTCCCAGTTGGGGCCGGACAAAGGCGCTGACGAACAGCAGCGCAACCACGACACAGATCAGCAAAGCCGCAACAGTGCTGAGATTGACCGCCCGATATGCGAATGTTTGCCGGCGCCGCAGAACGGGCAGTTCCTCCAATCCCGGATCGGCCCCGCCCGCTTTCTTGTTTTCATCCAACCTGTCCACACGGTCGGTCAGCCAGATCAACCGTCCGTTCATGACATTGAGGAACGCGCCAATTGCCGCGAGCAGGAAGACGGGTGCAAGAGATATCTGTACTATCTTCTGAACACTTTGTGTATTTGATGTTCTAGAGATCAAATCCGATGCCAGATCGCCGCTGACCGCCAGTAAATCTATCATCATATATTCACCATAGAGGCCCACTTACAGGCGCTGTTTCATGATCATAAACACTCAGTTGAACGATGGCACACCGATTTGCATTCGCGCGGTAAGCAAAATTGACGAACAACGACTGAAGGACGGGATTGCAAAACTGTCACCGCAGTCGCGATATCTGCGCTTTTTCTCCGGGATGGAAAGGCCGCCCCAACGCGTAATTGATGCATTGGTCGATGTTGACGGTCACGATCATATTGCATGGGGGGCCATTAGGACAGATATCGAATCGAAACCAGCGCTCGGTGTGGTTCATGCGTTTCGCGACGATGATCACCCCGACACTGCCGAGTTTTCCGTAGCTGTCCTCGATGAATATCACGGGCTGGGGCTCGGCAGACTGCTGGCGGCAGTTATCCTGCTCGACTGCAGGCGCGAAGGGCTGGAGCGATTGGCCGTCCACATTCTGCCCAACAACCGGCCTGCGCTATTGTTTGCCAAGTCGCTGGGCGGTCACGAAACCGGTAATGACACAGGCGACACCGAAATCGAGATTCTTATCGAAGAGGCAATTCTGACGCTTCAGGCGAACAATGATATTACAGGTCTGGGTGCGGTTTTCGCTCAATTCGATGCAGAGCAATAATCCGACAACCTGCTGACAGGCGCATAACGGTCAGTTGCGTCTGCCCCGGGCAGTGGCTGCTATTGCTCCAGCCATTCGACCAGCGCGGCGAGGCAATCGCGCGCCAGCATCTTGCAGCGTTCGGGGCTCCAGCCCTGTTCGGCATCGGGCCAGTCGTCATTATCCTTGAACGGCATTTCCAGCGTCATCGCCGGGGCGCTGAAACGGTGCGCGACCTGATTGGTGCTCATCGACAGATTGGCGGTGCCGGGTTTCGAGACGGGATAACCTTTCTTCGTCTGGAAATCGGGCGTCCGGCGATCTAGGATCGCGCGGTAGCGGTAGAACTGGTCGCCCAATTCGTCGGTCCAGTTGGAAATGCCTTCAAATCCGGCGAGGAAGTTTGCCGCAATCGCCTCGTCACCGTGGACGTCCATCGCGAAATCCAGCCCGCTTTCATCCATCGCATTACGGATTGCGAGCACTTCTGGGCTCTTCTCAGCGGTAGGATTGTCCCATTCGCGGTTGAGATTGGTGCCCACCGCGTTGGTGCGCAGATGCCCGCGGCATGAACCGTCAGGATTGCAGTTGGGGACCAGATGCAGACGGCACTTTTCGCGCAATACGCGGCCAACCGTGTCGGTGGGATCGCACAGCACTTCGAGTGCGCCTTCCATCCACCATTCGGCCATGCTTTCGCCGGGATGCTGGCGGGCATACAGCCACACCTGCTTGTCGCCCGTGCCCATTTCGAGGCAGTCGATCGGCTGGCCTTCGATGCTGGTGCCCAGGCAGCGATAATCCACGCCTTCGCTGGCCGCAGCTTCGGCGACGAGGTTGTGGTGCCGCTCGATCGAATAGGGCGCGAAATAGGCGAACCACGCAATGTCGCTGGCGGGCGCGTATGTGATCGTGAGCACGCCCGCATCCTTGTCATAAAACGTGTCGGCGCGGCCCCAGTAATCACGGTCTTCCGACACGCAGGCACGGTATCCCGGCCACCCTGCGGGATAGGCGGATTCCTTCAGACCTTCGATTTTGAGCGTCACTTCGCGGCCCTGTGCGCCCGAAACACGGAAATGGAACCACTGTTTGAAATCGGAATCCCTATCCTTGCGAATCGCAAGGCGGGCGGTGGTTCCTTTGGCGGACAGAACTTCGATATTGCCGCTGTCGAAAGCGGAAGTGACGAAAATATCGCTCATTAATCGGCAACCTCTACGCTTACAGTCTCGCCGTCATTACCCGGAAATTCGGCAAACAGGGCCTGCGCCATAGCGGCTGCGCCCAATTGCGTACTGGCGAGCGGCGACTTTTCCCCCACTACGAAACTGGCGCGGCCTTCCCAGACCGACTGGCCGGTGGCGCGGTCGCGGATCACCACGCCCAGTTCGGTGGCGATCTGTTCGCCGCTGCCGCCGCCCAGATTGATTCCCACGCCCATGCCGACACCCGATCCATAGGATCCGGTCGATCCGCCAACCCCCACGCTGACGGGGCCGCGCCGGCGGCCGTCACGTTCGGCAAAGCGTTCAACCCGCACTTCGGCGATCTGGCTGCCATCGGCAGCACCCACTTCGGTATAGCCAAGCCGGACCAGTTCGCGCGCGACCGCCGATTTGTAGCTCTGGACTTCGAGCGTTCCGGTGCCGGGGCCGGGCGCATTGATGACTGCAATTGTGCCGGTTGCCAATTGTGCGCGGGCATCGTCAGCAACGAAGCGGGTGACCTGCACCGGCCCGACCGGGGTGACACAGGCGGACAGGGTGGCGGCACATAAAGCGGCGGCGGCGAATTTCGTAAAATGCATTGGTCTGCTCCCAATGTTGCGACCTGAAAACGGATTGAAGCGCAATCTGGCCCTTTGCCGTGCGGCTGGCAAGCATCGCGGCCCGATGGCGAAGCGGAGCAGACAGTAGGCGAAATGCCCTGAACCTGCCGCAACTGGCCTATACCATTTTGCAAGCAGATGCTGTTAACGGGTGGCCATGACCCAAAAGCTTCCCGTTCTGGTTACCGGCGGTGCCGGATATATCGGCAGCCACGCGGTGCTTGCCCTGCGCGATGCCGGATGGCCGGTGGCCGTAATCGATAATCTGGTGACGGGTTTCCGCTTCGCAGTGCCGGACGATGTACCGTTTTACGAGGGCGATATTGCCGATGCCGATCTGTTGGCGCGGATCATTGCCGAGCAGGGCATCGGCGCGGTGATGCATTTTGCCGGCTCCGTCGTGGTGCCCGAATCGGTCGAACAGCCGCTGGCCTATTACGAAAACAACACGGTGAAGAGCCGCGCCTTGATCGAAGCCGTTGTCAAAGGCGGCGTGCCGCACATGATCTTCAGCTCGACCGCGGCGACTTACGGGATCCCCGCTATTTCTCCCGTAACAGAAAACACCCCCGCTGTGCCGATCAACCCCTATGGCTGGTCGAAACTGATGACCGAACAGATGCTGCATGACACCGCGGCGGTTAGCGATCTGAATTACTGCATCCTGCGTTATTTCAATGTCGCAGGCGCCGATCCGCAAGCGCGCACCGGCCAATCGACCGCAGGGGCGACGCATCTTATCAAGGTCGCTGTCGAAGCCGCACTGGGTCGGCGCGGATCCATCGCGGTATTCGGCACCGATTACGACACACCCGACGGTACCGGCGTGCGCGACTATATCCATGTTGCCGATCTGGCCGCCGCGCATGTTCTGGCGCTGGAGGCGCTGATCGGGCAGCCGGAGCGCTGTCTGACCATGAATTGCGGATACGGGCGCGGCTTCTCGGTTATGGAAGTGCTGGACGCGGTTGACCGGGTCACGAATCAGAGGCTCGACCGGATTATGGAGCCGCGCCGTGCGGGCGATCCCGATTCGCTGGTTTCGGACCCTGCGCGCATCCGTGAAACGCTGCGATGGGAGCCGAAACACGCCGATCTGGACACAATTGTCGCGCACGCCCTGCAGTGGGAGCGGGTTCTGGATCAAAAACGCGGGTTATAGTTGACTTGTCACAGTGCCATCCATAGAGGGCCGAACTTGAAATTCAGCGCCGGGAGCCCATATCCCGCGCATACAATTACCGAAAGCAGATCAATGAAAGTTCGCAACAGCCTGAAGTCGCTGAAAAATCGCCATCGTGATTGCCGCGTGATCCGTCGCCGCGGCCGCACCTATGTGATCAACAAGACCAACCGCCGCTTCAAGGCGCGCCAGGGCTAATCGGTCCTGTCACCGGAGGCACTGCGCGTGCATCCGGCCTGAAACCGGCTCGCCCCCGTATATGGGGAGCGGGCCGTTTCTGTCTCTGGCGCTAACAGGACCGGACTGATCCATGACCCTGCATCCATCCCGCGCAGTGGTCTTCGATATCGGGCGCGTGCTGGTCCGGTGGGATCTGCGCTATCTGTATGCCAAGCTGATCGATGATCCGGCGCAGCTTGAATGGTTTGTAACCCATGTCGTGACGCAGGAATGGCAT
This sequence comes from Altererythrobacter aquiaggeris, assembly GCF_037154015.1. Taxonomy (NCBI): domain Bacteria; kingdom Pseudomonadati; phylum Pseudomonadota; class Alphaproteobacteria; order Sphingomonadales; family Erythrobacteraceae; genus Aestuarierythrobacter; species Aestuarierythrobacter aquiaggeris. The sequence goes on along the minus strand of NZ_JBANRL010000001.1, from coordinate 2,370,449 downwards.
TTCCAACATGACGCCGGGCTTCCGCTTGCGCCGATGCTGGCAGAGCGCAAGGCGCAGTTTCCGCAATATGCCGCGCTGCTCGATGCCTATGCGCAGCGGTTTCTCGAAACCATTCCCGGACGGGTCGCCGGGACGCACGCTCTGGTTGGCAGGCTGACGGAGGCGGGCGTTCCGCTGTTTGCGCTGACCAATTTCGGCACGGAGTTCTGGGCGATGTTCCGCCCGACCGAACCCACTCTCGATCTGTTCGAGGATATAGTTGTGTCAGGCGCTGAAAAGCTCGCCAAGCCGGACCATGCGATATACCGGCTGGCACAGCAGCGTTTCGGGCGCGAGGCGCGCAACCTGTTCTTCATCGATGACAGCGAGCCCAATGTGATCGCGGCGCGCGAATGCGGCTGGCAGGCGCATCTCTTTCGCGATGCGGTCTCGCTGGAGGCGGCGCTGATCGAGCAGGGATTTCTCGAATAAAATGCCCCCGTCCGGGTTAAGGACGAGGGCTAGTATGTGCCCGGCGAATGGATCTGGAGAGAGTGCCGGGCGGGGGACAGGGTCAGACTAGTTGCCGTTGCATTTGGCGATATTGTCGGCGGACAATCCGTCCGGTCCAGCTGTGAAGCGGGTGACATCGCCGAATTCGCGGGCAACGCGTTTGCACATCGATGCGGCGCGGGAGCCGCCCTTTCCGGCGATGCAGGACGTGCCTTCGCAAATCCATAGAACGCCGCCGACGACTTCCCTGGTATTTTCGACCGGGGCGGCGAGTTCGGCGCGGTAATAAACGCCCTGACCTGCCAGCGCGGGAGAAACAGTGGCGGCGAATGTGGTGACCGTGATCAATCCTGCAATCGCTGTGATGGCAAGGGAGCGGAACGGGCGGGTAACGGGGGAGAGGGTCATGTTCACTTTCCTTTTGTAGATGCGATTTCCAGTTGCATTCAACAACCAGTTGCGAATCACTACCTACTAAACTAAGTATTAAGTTGCAACCTAAAACTTAGTTTAAAATTGTAGGATGCTAATTTGTCGGTAGAACGATGTTCGAAAGGTGATGCATGGGTGAACTGAGAGAGCCGTTACGCGATTTGGCCTGCGGGCTGCCTGAAGCGCTGGAGGTCATGGGTGAACGCTGGTCATTCATGATTTTGCGCGCCTCCTTCAACGGCGTGTATCATTTCGAGGATTTCCTCAGCGAACTGGGGATTGCGCGAAACATCCTGTCCAGCCGTCTTGGCAAACTGGTCGAACATGAAATTCTCGATCGTCAGCCTTGCGCCGATGATCGCCGCCGCATCGAATATCGCCTGACGGAAAAAGGGCTCGATCTGCTTCCCGCGATGCTGGCGCTGCGCCAGTGGGGCCAGAAATACGGTTTCGAAGTGATCGAAGACCCGGTTCTGGTTGATGAGCGTGACCGTTTGCCGATCGGCCCGATTGCGATCCGCGCGCATGATGGCCGTGTGATCGGACCTGCCGATCTGTATCTTCAGCCGCGCGACAAGCTGGGTGTTCGCGGCGACGGTTCCGAAGCCGCGATTGCAGCTGCCGAGTAGTCATCACCACTAGATAGTCAGGCGCTACCCCGCTTGTCGCGCTTGCCGTCCCTGAATTCCGAGACGTATTTCCAGATCGCGGAAACCACCACCGAGCCTTCTCCAACGCTGGATGCCACGCGTTTTACCGAATTATGGCGCACGTCGCCAACCGCGTAGATACCGTCTGCCGATGTGCCAAAGGGATCCGGCCGGCCGACGGAACCGCCCGATTTTACAAACCCCTTGTCGTCAAGTTCCACCAGCCCCGATAGCCATCCGGTATTGGGCGCTGCCCCGACCATCACGAATAATGCGCCGCACTCCAGCTCGCTTTCGCCATCAGGCGTCTTCAGCGTGACCGCGTCCAGCCAATCGTCTCCCCCGAGCGATTTCGCCTCGGTCTTGTAGTGGATCGTGATCTTGTCATCCGCCAGCAGGCGTTCCGACAAATAGGATGACATCGATTCGGCCAGACTCTCGTCGCGCACCAGAATATGCACATGGTTGGCTGTGCGCGACAGATACATCGCGGCTTGTCCGGCAGAATTGCCTCCCCCGATAATCACCGCGTTTTTCTTGCCGCAAAGCCGCGATTCCATCTCGGTCGCGGCGTAATAGACGCCGCGCCCTTCGAACCGGCCAAGATTGGTGATCGGCAGTTTGCGATATTGCACACCCGTCGCCACCAGCACCGCGGTGGCACATAGCTGGTCGCCGTGATCCAGCTTGGCGCAAAAACTGCCATCCTCGCAGCGGATCAATTCGATAACCCGCCGCGGCATGACAAACCGTGTGCCGAATTTCATCGCCTGTATCTGGCCGCGATAGACCAGGTCCGCCCCCGAAATTCCCGTCGGGAAGCCCATATAGTTTTCGATCCGGCTGGAAGTACCCGCCTGTCCGCCGATTGCCGCATCCTCCACCACCATGGCTTTGAGCCCTTCGGCCCCGGCATAGACCCCGGCCGCAACGCCCGCCGGCCCGCCGCCGACAATCAGCAGGTCGATCGGCTCGGTATCGAGGATATTGAGGTTCAGCCCCAGCAGCTTGGCAATCTTGTAAGGCGTGGGATCCTCGATCACTTCATCGACATTGAAGATCACTGCCGGAGTGTTGTCCGCCAGATTGCACAGCCGGATGGCTTCTTCGTCCGAAGCATCGAGTTCAAACGACTGGAACGGGACACGGTTGCGCGACAGAAAGCTGGCAATCCGCCGGACGGCATCGTCCTGTTCGGCGCCGATCAGCGTGATCGAGCTGCGGCCTTCCTCGAATTGCGAACGCCGCCGCGCGAGAAAGACAGTGATGATGTGATCCGACAATTCCGGTATCTTGGACATCAGATCGAGCATTTCACGACGGGGAACTTCAAGTGTCCGGGTGTTTTTGGCGGCCCGCATCGGGAGCGTGAAGCTGCCTGCATTCAGAAACGCCAACTCGCCCATGAACTGGGTCGGGCCGAGCGCAGATTCGATCAATCTTCCTCCGGTATAGGGATCGACGACTTCGATCTCGCCGCCCAGGACATAGACGAACCTGTCCATCGGATCGCCCACTTCCGCGACCATATCACCGGGCTGGTAACTCGCTTCGGTCGCGATGGCGCGGATTGCCTCCACATGCTCGTCCGACAGCGGTTTGCGCTGCATTTCACCGAGATGTCCACCGATCGATTCCATCCGGCAACCTTTCCATATCAAAACAGTGCTGTTGCAATCGGGCCAATGCGCCTGTCGGGATAATTTCGTCAGAGTAGAGTTAGCGTCAGAACCGGCGCGGGCGCAGCGTAACTGCCGTACCGGGTAAAAACCAATGGTTACAGCACACGCAACGCGCACACCAGTGCATACTGATGCCTCGCCCTGCCATTACGCGCGCGGCGGTTGGCGGCGGTAACTCAGCGCCTCGGCCACATGGATGCGGCCGACCGTGTCAGCCCCGCCCAGATCGGCAATTGTGCGCGCCACGCGCAGGATGCGCGTATAGGCGCGGGCGGTCAGGCGCATGGTGTCGGCGGCCTGCAGCAACAGTTTGCGGCCAGCCTCGTCAGGTGTGGCGTGCTGTTCGAGCGCGTCGCCATCCAGATCGGCATTGCTGCGCATTTTTGTTCCGGCCAGCCGGGCGGTTTGCAATGTGCGTGCAGCGGCGACGCGTGCGCCCACTTCGGCGCTGCCTTCGGCGGGCGGCGGCAATGACAGATCGCGCGCGCTGACGGGATCGACTTCGACGTGCAGATCGATCCTGTCGAGCAGCGGGCCGGACACCTTGCTTTGATAGTCAGCCGCACAGCGCGGCGCGCGGCTGCAGGCCAGCGCCGGATCGCCAAGATGGCCGCAGCGACAAGGGTTCATGGCGGCTACCAGCTGGACATTGGCCGGAAAGGTCACATGGGCATTGGCCCGCGCGACACTGACTTCGCCGGTTTCGAGCGGCTGGCGCAGCGAATCGAGCACCGCCCGCTGAAATTCGGGCAATTCGTCAAGGAACAGTACGCCCAGATGCGCCAGACTGACTTCGCCCGGTTTTACCTTCAGCCCGCCGCCCGTCAGCGCGGCCATCGATGCCGAATGATGCGGATCGCGAAATGGCCGGGTCCGGTTGATGCGCCCACCCTCGAGCAGACCGGCAACCGATGCGACCATCGATGTTTCGAGCGCTTCGGCGGGGGTGAGCTGGGGCAATATTCCCGGCAGGCACGATGCCAGCAGGCTTTTTCCCGCGCCGGGAGGGCCGACCATCAGCAAATTATGCCCGCCTGCGGCCGCAATTTCGAGCGCGCGCTTGGCGGTTTCCTGACCTTTGACCCGCTTGAGATCGGGCCCGGAGGCCGGTTCCGGTGCCTCGCCGGCTTGCGGCTCGGGCAGCAGCTGTGTTCCCTTGAAATGGTTGAGCAGGCTGACGAGGTCGGGCGCGGCACAAACGGGTATGCCGCTCGCCCAGCGTGCTTCTGCGCCTTGAACGGCAGGGCAGATCAGGCCCTTCTCCTCGCCGCTGGCATGGATCGCTGCCAGCAGCACACCGGGTGATGCCACCACGCGGCCATCCAGCGAAAGCTCTCCCACCGCGACCCATTCGGCCAGCTGTTCGGCATCGGTCACGCCCATCGCCGCCAGCAGAGCCAGCGCGATGGGCAAGTCGTAATGCGAACCTTCCTTGGGCAAATCGGCCGGCGAAAGATTGATCGTTATGCGCTTGGGCGGCAGCGATAGACCCATGGCCGACAGTGCGGATTGAACCCGCTCGCGGCTTTCGCCCACAGCCTTGTCAGGCAGGCCGACCACGGCAAAGCGCGGCATCCCCGGCGCGATTTGGCACTGCACCTCCACGGCACGCGCCTCCAAGCCCAGATAGGCTACTGTCGATACGAGTGCGACCACGTTTTACGACCCCCAGATTGTCGCGCATCTTCTGGGGGTTAATCGCTGCCCTGTCGAGTGGGGCCGGTCACAAAATGCCCGCAGTAACCGGATTGAAAGCATTCCGGTTGGCAATTGCGCAAGACGGGGTGCGCCACAAGGCTGGCCATGCGCACGCTGACCAACCTGTTTATCGCCCCGTTTATCGCGCCGTTTATCGTATGCGCCACTATTTTGGCCGCACCCGCTGCTGCGCAGGTTGTTACCGAGCGCGTGATTGTGGAAGAGTGGGTGAACGGCGAATGGGTCGAAGTCGGCTCGCAGCGGTTCGTCGATCTCAAAGCGGCACAGCCTTCCAGTCATGGCCCTGCAGCTATCCCGCAGGGCATTGCTGCCTACGGCCCGTTCCGCGTGCTGGATGATGGCCGTGCCGCGCTGGTCGATGCGACAGGCGCGCTCAGCCCCGGCCAGTTTGGCGCCATGCTGCGCGATTATCCGCAAATCGCCACGCTCGAGATGATCGACTGTCCCGGCACCGATGACGACCGCGCGAATCTGGCGGTTGGCCGGATGATTCGCTCGGCGGGTATCACCACCGTGGTTCCGGCCGGCGGTTCGGTGCGTTCGGGCGCGGTGGAATTATTTCTCGCCGGGGCCAAACGAAGGATGGACGAAAACGCCGAGTTTGCAGTGCATGCCTGGATGGATGAATTGGGGCGCGGGCCGTCGGACTTTGCGATGAATGCCGAGCAAAACCGTATTTACCTCGAATATTACCGCGAAATGGGGATGACGGGGGCAGAGGCAGCGGCGTTCTATGCGATGACCAATTCGGCTGCCAATAAGGATGCCAGATGGCTGAGCGGTGACGACATGGGGCAATGGCTGAATGCGCGCGAAGAAGTTGCTCCGCCAAAGCTCGCATATCTTGACTTGGCCGCAACCCTCCCTTAATTGCGCGCCCATACAGGCGGCCCTCTGTTGACGGGGGCCCTTTTTATTGGCGCAGCCGGCGCCGCGAATTTTCGAGGTTTATCATGAAGCGTACTTTCCAGCCGAGCAATCTCGTGCGCAAACGCCGCCACGGTTTCCGTTCGCGCAAAGCCACTGTTGGCGGCCGCCGGATTCTTGCCGCACGCCGCGCCCGTGGCCGTAAAAAACTCAGCGCCTGAGTCGCACGCGACTTCACAGAAAATTGCGGTGCTCACGCGCCGCGCCGATTTTCTAGCTGCAAACCGGGGACTGCGTGTCGCACGCCCCGGTTTTGTGCTGCTTGCGCACCCTAATAATGGCGCGGGCAAACGGTACGGAATAACCATTACCAAAAAGGTCGGCAATGCAGTCGTCCGCAACCGGATGAAGCGGCGATTCCGTGAATTGCTGCGCGCGCATCTGCCGCAAATGGGCCTGCCGGATCATGATCATGTGCTGATCGGGCGTGATGGCGGGATCGAACGTGATTTTTCCAGGCTCGATAACGAGCTGGTGGAAGCGCTCGAGCGGGCTGCTGCCGGCAAGGGCGATCCGCCGCGGCGTTTTCACGGCGGCGCGGGTAAGCGGCGAAAATGAAACATCTTTTTATCTTTATTGCCCGCGCATGGCAGTGGGGACCATCGCGAATTTTGCCGCCGACTTGCCGCTTTGCCCCGTCCTGTTCCGAATACGCTGTGCAGGCGTTGCGAAAATATGGCGCGATCAAGGGTGGATGGTTGGCGAGTAAGCGTATATTGCGCTGCCACCCATGGGGGGGACACGGATATGATCCGGTGCCGTAATGGCTCTATGAACCCCTGTCGTATTTCAATTTTACGGGATTAAGATAAAGTTTTGGACAATCAGCGCAATATTCTCGTCGCGGTGGTGCTATCCGCATTGCTGCTGTTCGGCTGGGACTATGCCATGTCCAGCTTTTATCCGCAGCCCGCCAGCGTCGGGCAGGTCGAGCGGGTTGACGCCCCGACAGAGCGCGCCGCAGTCAAACGGACCCGCGAAGGCGGCCTGAACGATCCGGCTGAAATCGCGCTGGAAGAAGCCGATCTGGAAACCTCGCTCGCAGCCCCGGCGCGCGTCAAAATCGCTGCGCCCGGCATTGCGGGCTCGATCAATCTGGCTGGCGCGCGAATCGATGATATTGTGCTCAACCGGCACCGCCAGACCGTCGCCAAGGACAGCGGCCCGGTGCGCGTGTTCTCGCCGCAGGGCACGCCCGCCCAGCAATTCGCCCAGTTCGGCTGGGTCGGACAGGGTGTCGCGGTGCCCGATGCCAAAACGGTGTGGCAGGCAGATGCTGCTGCGCTTTCCCCTGCAAGCCCGGTAACCTTGCGCCACGATAATGGCGCGGGACAGATATTCACGATCGCGCTGTCGATTGACGATGATTACATGATTACGGCCAGACAAACCGTCGCCAACACCGGCGCGGGGCCGGTTGTGATGCGGCCGTTCGCATTGGTCAACCGCACCAGCCGTACCGCCAGCAGCGATACGTGGAATGTCCATTCCGGCCCGATTGGCGCGTTTGGCGACGCGGTAAATTTCGACAATGATTATGACGATCTGGATGATGCTGGCCGGTTTTCGCCCGAAGGCCGCGCGCGCTGGATGGGCTTTACGGACATTTACTGGATGGCCGCTCTCATTCCCGAAGCGGGCAGCGATCCCACTGCAGAATTCCGCCCGCTGGGCAATGAAACCTACCGCGCGGATCTGATTTACCAGCCGCAAACCATTGCAACCGGGCGGCAGGTCACGCGCACGACGCAATTGTTCGCCGGCGCCAAGGAAACCGCGGTGCTCGATATTTACGAGGACGCCGGGGTGCCATTGTTCGGCAAGGCGATCGACTGGGGCTGGTTCTCCATGATCGCCTGGCCGGTGTGGTGGCTGCTGACGCATTTGTTTACGCTGGTGGGTAACTTCGGTGTTGCGATCATGCTGCTGACTTTGCTGATGCGCGGCCTGCTGTTCCCCATCGCGCAAAAGCAGTTTGCAAGCATGGCAGCGATGCGCGCGATCCAGCCCAAGATGAAGGCACTGCAGGAACGCTATAAGGACGACAAGCAGAAGCAGCAGCAGGAAGTTATGGCGCTGTACAAAAAGGAAGGCGTCAATCCGCTCGCGGGCTGTCTGCCGATCTTCCTGCAGATCCCGATCTTCTTTGCGCTGTACAAGGTGCTGATCCTGGCGATTGAAATGCGCCATCAGCCGTTCATCCTGTGGATCAAGGATTTGTCCGCGCCCGATCCGGCGACGATCTTGAACCTGTTCGGTCTGCTGCCGTTTACCCCGCCCAGCTTCCTTGCGATCGGTGTGCTGGCGGTATTGTTCGGTATATCGATGTGGGCGACGTTCAAACTGAACCCGACCGCGATGGACCCCGTCCAGCAGCAAATCTTCAGCTTCATGCCGTGGATATTGATGTTCGTCATGGCACCATTTGCCGCGGGTCTGCTGCTTTACTGGGTCACGTCGAATATTCTGACGCTGGCGCAGCAGAGCTATCTTTACTCCAAGCATCCGCAGCTCAAAGCGCAGGCCGAAAAGGACAAGGCCGACAAGGCGCTGACGGCTGACCGGGATACGAAGAAAAAGACGTGACCGGCCCCGTTTCCAGCGATCCCAAGGCGGATATCGAAGCGCGCGAGGCGGACCGGCTGTTTTCGGGCCGGGTCGAGTTTCTGCTCAGCGCGCCGCAGCTGAAGTTTCTGCCGGAACCCACATCGCCCGAAATCGCCTTTGCGGGGCGGTCGAATGTGGGCAAATCCACCCTGCTCAACGCACTCACCGGGCGGCGCGCCATCGCGCGCGCATCGGTCACGCCGGGCCGCACGCAGGAACTCAATTTCTTCGAAGTGGGCGAACCCACGCAGTTCCGGCTGGTGGATATGCCCGGCTACGGTTTTGCCAAGGCTCCGCCCAAAGTGGTCGATAACTGGAAAAAGCTGGTCCGCTCATATTTGCGCGGCAGGCAAGTGCTCAACCGCACTTTGCTGCTGATCGATGCGCGGCGCGGGGTAAAGGATGTTGACCGCGAAATGATGGCGCTGCTGGATGAAAGCGCGGTAGGTTACCGCATCGTGCTGACCAAGTCCGACAAGCTGAAAGCCAGCGAACTGGCGAGGGAAGTCGAACTGACATTGGCCGAAGCGCGCAAACACTCCGCCGCATTTCCCGAACTTCACGTAACCAGCGCGGAAAAAGGGATGGGTCTGGCGGAACTTCGCGCTGCGGTGATGGCAGACGCCAAACTTTGATCCGGGATTTCCATACATGACACTGACTGCCAGCATTCGTATTTCCGCACCGTTGTTTATGTGTGCGGCGGCGCTCGCTTCGTGTTCGCCGCTGAAAACATTCAACGCATTTGTGCCGAAGGACAATACCGCCAGGCAAGCGGCCGAAGGTATCGCTTACGGAACGGACGATCGCCAGAAGCTGGATGTTTATTTGCCGAAGGCTGACGCGGCACGAGCGGATGGCCGCCCGCTTGTGGTGTTTTTCTATGGCGGCAGCTGGAACAGCGGCACACGAAAAGGCTATGATTTCGTGGGCCGTGCGCTTGCGGCGCGCGGTTTCGTGACTGTGATTCCCGATTACCGGCTGGTCCCCGAAGTCACTTACCCCGCCTTTGTCGAAGATGGCGCTTCCGCAGTTCGCTGGGCGCGCGTGAACGCGGCACAATATGGCGCCGATCCTGACAAGGTGGTCGTGATCGGCCATTCCGCCGGAGCGTATATCGCTGCGATGCTGGCGCTCGACGAACGCTTTCTGGCTGATGACCGCGCTGCGCTGCGCGGTTTTGTGGGTCTGGCCGGCCCCTATGATTTCCTGCCATTCGACGGTCCGGTAACGCAGACCGCGTTTGGCAATTGGCCAAAGGCGGCCGAAACCCAGCCGGTTACCTATGCGGGCAAGGGCGACCCGGCGGCGCTCCTGCTAAGCGGAGCGGACGATACCACGGTTCTGCCGGTCAACAGCGAAAAATTGGCGGCAAAACTGCGCGCGGGCGGCGTCGATGCCGATGTGAAATTTTACGAAGGTGTCGGTCACGTCGGCATCATCACGTCGATTGCAAAACCGCTGAGAGGCAAATCGCCCGCGCTGGACGATATCGGGGCATTCGTGGAAAGGGTGACCGCGGGGGACTGAGGCCGGCTGCATTTCGCGGCGAAGAAAAATCCGCGCCGCGACCGGAAACTGCGGTCCGCAATCGCTCAATCAAATCCCACAAAATTCACAGAGTCCTCCACCGGTTTGCGGTGCGTCATCACTTCGTTGGCAGGAAAGCTCATTTCGGGCCAGCCCAGAGCGATGCTTTTCATGATGACCTGATCGTCGGGAATACCGGCGTGTTCGCGCACCACGGGCGATTGCATGATACCCTGGCTGTTGATCACCGTACCCAGACCGCGTGACCATGCCGCGTTGACCAGTGCCGTGGCGACCGCGCCGCAATCGAAAACCGTATCATCGGCACCGTCCAGCACTTTGTCATAAGTCACAATCACGCACACCGGCGCATCGAACTGGCGGAAACCGCGCATGACCCAGTCCTGCCGCGCTGCCTTGTCGTCGCGTTCGATACCCATTGCACCGAAGAGCTGCTTGGCCACATCGACCTGCCGCTTGCGGTGTTCGCCTTCGAAAGCGCCTCTGCCGGTGCGGAACTCGCGGCTTTCGGGTACGCCTGCCAGCATGTTTTCGCTGTTGCCCGCGCGGATCCGGTCGAGCGGCTCACCCGAAATAACATAGAAATTATACGGCTGCGTGTTCATCGATGATGGTGCGCGCATGGCAAGGCCGACGATCTCGTTGATCAATTCTTTGGGGACCGGATCGGGCTTGTAACCGCGGATCGAACGGCGGCCCATAATCACTTCGTCGAATGTCATGCTGTTTCCCTGCTTGGCCTATCTGGCGAATAATTGGGTCCGGTCGGCAAATGCCTTGATCTCCAGCGCATTACCCGATGGATCGCGAAAGAACATGGTCGCCTGTTCGCCGGGCTGCCCGGCAAACCGGATGTGCGGCGGAATCACGAATTGGGTGCCGGCTTTTGCGAGCCGGTCCGCCAGCGTTTGCCAGCTGTCCAGATCCAGCACGACACCGAAATGCGGCACCGGAACGTCATGACCGTCCACCGGATTGCTATGCACCGTATCCGCGCTGGCGGGGGCCAGATGCGCAACGATCTGGTGGCCGAAGAAATCGAAATCGATCCACTCGTCGCTGCTGCGCCCCTCCGCACAGCCCATCACCTATCCGTAGAATATGCGCGCGGCGGCAAGGTCACCAACCGGAAAGGCGAGATGAAACGGGGGAATGGTCATGCGGTCTATCCGGCAGTTCTGGTCAATCAATCGCCGTATAGCTGTTCATACTCGACTTGGCGATGCTGAACGGCTAGCCGATTTGCAAAGGGTAAAGGTGCTCTCCCATGAAGCTGATTATCGGTAACAAGAACTATTCGAGCTGGAGCCTGCGCGGCTGGCTGGCGATCAAACAGTCGGGGCTTCAATTCGAAGAACTGACCGTCAATCTGTTTGGCGATGAATGGGAACAGGCGAAACGCGATTCGGAAGATTTGCAGCCATCGGGCAAAGTACCCGTGCTGTGGGACAACGAAACCGTGATCTGGGACAGTCTCGCAATCCTGGAATATCTGTCCGACAAGGTCGGACGCGACCGGTTCTGGCCGAAGGATGATACGGCGCGCGGCATGGCGCGGGCAATGGTATGCGAAATGCATTCATCCTACGCCGCACTGCGCGAAGAATGCCCGATGAATATTCGCAAGAAAATCGGCACCGACGACATTACCGACGAAAGCAGATCCGACATTGTCCGAATTCTGACATTGTGGGCCGAAGCGCGCGCGCGTTTCGGGCAGGGCGGGCCCTATCTGTTCGGCACATTTGGCGCTGCCGACATATTCTATGCCCCGGTTGTCAGCCGTTTCCTGACTTACGGGATCGGTGTGCCCGGCTTTGCAGAGGCGTATATGCAGGCTGTCTGGGAACATCCGTGGATGCAGGAATGGATCGCGGCCGCCGAAAACGAAGATTGGGTTATCGAACAATATGAGGACAGTTCAGCAAAATGATCGGTAGAATTCTTGCTTGTGCCGCGCTGATTGCCGCGGTTTTTGCGCCTGTCCCTGCGGCGGCCTGGGGCGGTTACGGCCACCGCACGACCGCAAAAATCGCGCTGGCCAACATCACCCCCGAAACCCGCCGCGAAATCGACCGGCTGATCGCGCTGGAACCGACACTGGGCACGCCTGATTGCCGGTTGCGCAATCTGGAAGAAGCCTCCAGCTGGGCCGATTGTATCCGCGGCGACCGGCTGCGCTGGGGTTACACCGCTTCCTGGCATTACCGCACCGCGCCGATTTGCGAAGAATTCAATCCGCGCGCGAATTGTTCGGGCGGGGCCTGTGTAACCGGGCAAATCGAGCGCGCAGCCGCGATATTGGGTGACAAGTCGATGCCCGATGCGCGGCGTCTGGAGGCGTTGGCATTTCTGGTCCATTTCGTGGGTGATGTGCATATGCCGCTGCATTCGGGCGATAACGATGATCGCGGCGGGAATGACCGCGTGGTCGATTATGGCGCGGTGCCGCAGCTCAATCTGCACTGGATCTGGGACGGCCCTTTGGCAGAACGTGCCATCACTTCGGCGCAGCCTGGGCTGATCCGCCGTTATTCTGCTGCGGAACGTGCCGAACTGGCGGGCGGAGACGCTGCTGAATGGGGCCGCGAAAGCTGGCTGCTTGCGCGTGATCTGATTTATCCCGCGGCCTATGATGCGCCGCAAAACGGCAATGTGTGCGGCCGCGACTTGCCCGAACGCACCACTTTTACGCTGGCCGATATCGAGGCGCAGATCGGTGCCTCGCAAAAGCGCATTACGCAGGCCGGCCTCAGAATTGCGCGATTGCTGGACGAGGCATTAGGATAGCGCGCCGCGGATAAACCATGCGGCCACCGCCAGCATGATGATCGCCAGAAACCGCCGGATAAACTTTGTGCGCGCAGGATCGGCGACGAACGGCCGCGCGCGTGTGGCACCCAGCACCAGCACCAGATGAACAGTGGTGGCGATGGCCACGCTGATCATCCCCAGCGTTATGGCCTGCGCAAGGGTGGGCTGCGTTCCGTCGATAAATTGCGGCACCACCGCCAGATAGAACACAGCCGCCTTGGGATTGAACAGGTTGATCAGGAACCCGGCGGCAAAATCGCGCCGCGGGGTCTGCCATTTGGCAACCGCCGCCGAAGTATCGGCCGAATTTTGCCACGCGCTCCATGCCAGCCACACCATCATTGCCGCGCCGCCAAAACCGATCCAGCGTTCCACCGCCGGTTCCGCCGCAAACAGTGCCGCCAGCCCGGCTGCCGCCAGCGCGGCATTACCGGCAAGACCCAGCGCAATCCCCGCAGTTGCCGCCAGCCCGTGCCGTTTTCCGGCGCTCAGCGTCAAAGCCACCAGCCACGCCATATTGGGTCCAGGCGTCAGCTCGATCAGCAGCACTGCGATGGCAAAACCGAGCCAGTCCACATCCGGGCTCTAACGAACGTTTTTGCGGATCATGGAATGCGGTCCGTCGCGTAGCGCGTCCCGTCCTTGCGGAAATAACCGTCCGCAGTGAAGCGCATATCGATATCGGGATATTCGCCGCTACCATCCCTGTCGCCTGCGCTCACCGCCACGAACACGCAGTCTGCAGCGCTGCGGTTGACCAGATGGTGTCCGTTCGCCTCGCCTTTCGGGAAGGCGGCAATATCGCCTGCGCGCATGATGGTCTCGCCGCTATCATCGATCAGCACCGCTTCGCCCGACAGCATGACGACCAGCTCGTCCGCCGCCGCGTGCCAGTGGCGCTGCGATGACCATGCACCGGGCCTCAGCGTAACATGGCTGGCGCCCATTTGCGTCAAGCCGGATGGCGGGGCCAGGCGGCGGTATAGCCGGCCCGCGACAGGCGCGTCGAACGGCGGCGGATAGCCTGTCCGGTTGGTTTGTTCGATTTTGCCAAGATCAAGTTTGGGCATGACGGGTACACTCCGGCTGGCGCGTCACTAAAACGTGGTCTAACCCTCGCTCTATGGACGAAACCAGCACCCTTGTCAGCCGCAGCGCCGTCGAACTTGCCGAAGCGCTGATTGCCTGCCCCAGCGTGACACCGGCGACGGGATTGGTGTTTGACGCGCTGGAGGCGATGCTTGCGCCGCTGGGCTTCGATGTCCACAGATTTACTGCGGGTGAGGCGCCTGACGGGCCGGTGGAAAACCTGTTCGCAATCAGGCGCGGTCCGGCCGGCTGCAGACACTTTGCCTTTGCTGGCCATCTCGATGTGGTTCCGCCGGGGAAGAATTGGCACAGCGGGCCGTTTGCACCCGAGCGGCGCGGCGCTTTGTTGTTCGGACGCGGCGCGGTGGATATGAAGGGCGCGATTGCCAGCATGGTGGCGGCGGCAGCCGATGTGCCCGCCGATGCCGGGACGATCAGCTTCATCATCACCGGCGATGAGGAAGGCCCGGCGCTATACGGCACGCGCGCGCTGATCGATCATATTCGCGAGACGGGCGATGTGCCCGATCTGTGCCTGGTGGGCGAACCGACATCGGTGAACCGGCTGGGCGACATGATGAAGATCGGGCGGCGCGGGTCGGTAAATATCTGGCTGGAGGTCGAGGGATCGCAGGGCCATGTGGCCTATCCGCATCTGGCCGATAATCCCATTCCCAGGCTTGTGGCCAAACTGGCCGAACTGAACGCGCTGGTGCTCGACGAAGGCACCGAATGGTTTCAGGCCTCCAACCTGGAAATAACCGAGCTGGAAGTGGGCAACCCGGCGCACAATGTCATCCCTGCACTGGCCACCGCGCGCATCTCGATCCGGTTCAATGATCTGCACAGCGGCGCGTCGCTGTCGCAGCAAGTTATCACCATCGCCGAAAAACATGGCGGCAAGGCCGTGCCCGTAGTTTCGGGCGAGCCGTTTCTCACGCCGCCGGGCGAATTTTCAGCGATGATCGCCGCTGCGGTAAAGGCCGAAACGGGTATCGAACCCGAAGCCAGCACCAGCGGGGGAACGTCCGATGCGCGTTTTTTGAAAGACCTTTGCCCGGTTATCGAATTCGGCCTGGTCAATGCCACCATGCATAAAACGGATGAAGCGGTGGCGATGGACGATCTCGAAACGCTCGGGCGGATTTACCGGCGTATTGCCGTGGCGGCGCTGGGCGGGCACAAGGCCGGATAATAACAGGTCATCTGCCGGACATGGCAGTGGATGAGGGGTCTTTGATATGATGCGTTTCTGGTTTGCCATCCCGCTGTGGCAGCGGGTTATTGCTGCGCTGATCCTCGGCATTGTCGCTGGTCTGCTGTGGGGCCCGGACGCGGAAAGTATCAAGATCATCGGCGATATTTTTATCGCTTTTATCAAAATGCTGGTCGTGCCGCTGATCTTTTTCAGCCTGGTGTCGGGCGTTGCCGCGATCGGCGATCTCAAGAAACTGGGTGCGGTGGGCGGCCGTGCCATTCTGCTGTTTCTGGTCACCGGACAGATTGCCGTGTGGCTGGGTCTGCTGCTCGGCACGTTTTTCGCGCCCGGTAGCGGGCTGGACAAGGCCATGATCGAGGCGGGGACCATCCCCGAGCCCAACGACACCACCTGGCGCGAGATGCTGCTCGGGATTGTCCCGCAAAGCCCTGTGCAGGTGATGGCGGATGTCAACGTGCTGCCGCTGATCGTGTTTGCAACCCTGGTCGGGATCGGGATACTGATGGCCGAAAAGGACGGCGAGCCGGTTGCGAAAATCTTCGATTCGGGCTCTGTCGTGATGCAGAAAGTCACCGCGATCGTGATGGAACTGACCCCGTTCGGTGTGTTCGCGCTGATGGCGTGGGTCGCGGGGACGCAGGGCACGGGCGCGCTGCTGGCGCTGGCGAAGCTGGTCGGTCTGAATTATATCGGCTGCTTGCTGATTATCTTCGTGATGTATTCCGCGATGATCAAATTCCTTGCAAAATTGCCCGTGATCGATTTCTTCCGCGGGATCGTGGATGCGATGGCGGTGGCCTATTCAACCGCTTCGTCCAACGCCACGCTGCCCGTCACGCTGCGCTGCACCCAGCGCAATCTGGGGGTGTCGCCCAGCGTGTCGAGCTTTATCGTTTCGCTTGGCGCGACGGTGAATATGAACGGCACCGCGATGTATCTGGGGCTGGCGACATTGTTCGGCGCGCAGGTGTTCGGCGTGGATTTGAGCTGGGCGGATTACTTCCTGATTTCGATCCTTGCGACAGCCGGAGCAATCGGCGCAGCGGGTATCCCCGGCGCGGGCCTGATCATGATGGCGCTGGTCTTCGGCGCAGTCGGCGTACCGCTGGAAACCATCGCCCTGGTCGCGGGCGTTGACCGGATCATGGATATGATGCGCACGGTCACGAATGTGTCGGGCGATGCCGCGATTACGACAACTGTGGCCAGCATGACGGGTGAGATCGACGTAAAGGAAATGGTTAGCGCAGATGATGTTTGATCACGCGCTTGCCATCCCGTGCTTTGCGGGAATGACCCCTTCTAATTCAAGGCTTCCGGATAGTCTTTTTCCTGAAACTGCATAGCTCCGCCACATTGCAGCGCCAGCATTCGGGCGTCCGCGCTTTGCAGGTGTAGCGGCCGTGGAGGATCAGCCAGTGATGCGCGTCGCGGCGGAAGGGCTGGGGAACGCGTTTTTCCAGCTTCGCCTCGACCGCTTCGGGCGTTTTCCCCTTGGCAAGACCGGTGCGGTTGCCGACGCGAAACACATGCGTATCGACCGCAAAAGTCTCATGTCCGAAATGGCAATTCAGCACGACATTGGCGGTTTTGCGGCCCACGCCGGGCAGCGTCACCAGCTCGTCGCGGTCTTCGGGAACTTCGCTGCCGTAATGATCGATCAGCCGCTGTGAGAGCAGGATGACGTTTTTCGCTTTCGAATTGAACAGACCGATCGTCTTGATGTGTTCTTTCAGGCCATCTTCGCCAAGCTCGACCATTTGTTCTGGCGTTTCCACTTCGGCAAACAGCCGCCGCGTGGCCTTGTTCACGCCCACATCGGTCGCCTGCGCCGATAGCGCCACTGCCACCACCAGCTGATAGCAATTGCCGTATTCCAGCTCGGTCACGGGCGCGGGATTATCCTCCGCCAATCGGCTGAAAAACTCGAAAATCTGGTCTTTGGTCATTGGTCAGGGGTCACAGGCCCAGAACATCATTCATCGAATAGCGTGCGGCGGCTTTGCCAATCAGCCACTGCGCGCCGCGTACGGCCCCGCGCGCAAAGATCGAACGATCCTCGGCCTGATGCGACAGCGTGATCCGCTCCTGCTCGCCCGCCAGAATGACCGCATGATCGCCCGCCGCCGTGCCGCCGCGCAGCGCGGCGAAGCCGATGGCTCCCTTGGCCCGCGCACCGGTATGTCCGTCTCGCCCGCTTTCCATGCTGGCGGACAGATCGATCCCGCGCCCCTGCGCTGCCGCTTCGCCCAGCAGCAATGCGGTGCCCGACGGCGCATCCACCTTCATACGGTGATGCATTTCGACAATCTCGATATCCCAGTCATCGCCCAGTTTTCCGGCAGCTTCACGCACCAGATGGGCGAGCAGCGTAACACCGAGCGAGGTGTTGCCTGTTTGCAGAACAGCGATGGTCTGCGCGGCCTCGTCCAGGGCAATTTGATGTTCATCACCTAAGCCGGTCGTTCCGATCAGCACCGGGATACCCGCAGATTGCGCCGCGGCGAGGTTGTCAGCCAGAGCGGCGGGCGCGGAAAAATCGACCAGCACATCGCACATTTGGGCCAGAGCAGCGGGATCGCCGCCCTTGTCCGCGCCGCCGGCAAAGCGGTGTCCGGCCTCGCCAATGGCGATCTCCAGAGCGTGCCCCATCCGGCCTTCGCTGCCGATAATTCCGATTCTGGTCATTGCCACTCCCGCTTGTCCCATGCTTCATGGCCGCCATGGCCAATATCCGCAATATCGTAATCCTGACCGGCGCCGGTGTGAGCGCCGAAAGCGGCATCGACACTTTCCGCAGCGAAGGCGGCTTGTGGGAACAGCACAGGGTCGAAGATGTCGCCACGCCCGAAGGGTTTGCCCGCGATCCCGATCTGGTGCTGCGGTTCTATGATATGCGGCGCGAGGCGATCCAGACCAAACAGCCCAACGCGGCGCATGATGCGCTGGCGCGGCTTGACAAGGCCTGGACCGGAGAAACAGGGCGCGAGCTGCTGATCGTCACCCAGAATGTCGATGATCTGCACGAGCGCGCCGGGGCAGAGCGTGTGCTGCATATGCACGGCACGCATCTCAACGCGTGGTGCACATCCTGCGATACGCGTACGCCGTGGACGGGGACATTGATCGAACGCCCGCCATGCCCCGCCTGCAATGCCAGCGCGCTGCGCCCCGATGTCGTGTGGTTTGGCGAAATGCCATACCGGATGGAGGAGATTTACGGCGCGTTGCAACAGGCGGATCTGTTCGTTTCCATCGGCACATCGGGCGCGGTCTATCCGGCGGCAGGCTTTGTGCGCGATGCCCGCAAACTCGGCCTGAAAACGCTGGAGCTCAATCTCGAACCAAGCCAGGGATCGCGCTGGTTTGGCGAATCGCGCCATGGGCCAGCCACGCAAATCGTGCCCGAATGGGTGGAGGAATTGCTCGGATGACGGGGCATAGCGGCAGCTGCCACTGCGGCGCGATGACGATAGAATTGCGCGATGATCCCGCTGATGCCGCCGAATGCAATTGCAGCCTGTGCCGCCGCACTGGCGCGCTGTGGCATCATTGTTCGCCAAAACTGGTAACGGTGAGCGGCAAGGGCAGGGGATATGTGCAGGGGGATGCGATGCTGACGACGTGGCATTGCGGCACTTGCGGCATTGTTACCCATTGGACGATTATCGACGATCCCGAATATGACCGGATGGCGGTCAATCTGCGGCTGTTCGATCCGGCGCTGTGGCAAAATCTGCCGCGCCGGAAAATCGACGGGGCCAGTTACTGACCGCAGCCCTTGCAATCGGGGTCTTTGGCAATATTCAGTGTCCGCATGGCGGGCTTCATTCCGTCAAGCATATGCAGCCTGCCCCACCCGGGATCGCCCAGCGCGGCCTTGCCGTCCAGCAAGACGCGGATGGCCTGCATTGCAGCAAAGGTTCCTGCCCAGCCCGCCATCGCGCCCAGCATCCCGTCCTCGGCACACGTGTCGCAATCTTCGGCATCGAAAGCATCGCCGACATAACAGCGATAACAGGCCTGATCGGGCAAATGTCCCGCAAAGGCCGCGACCTGGCCCTGAAACCGCCCGACCGCTGCGCTGAGCAGCGGAATTGCCAGGCGGACACAAGCGTCGGACACCGCCAGCCGTGTCGCAAAATTATCCGTCCCGTCCAGCACCAGATCGGCCCCTGCCAGAATCGCCCGGGCATTGGCGCGGGTGATCCGCTCGTCGCTGACGTGAACGTCGATCTTGCTGTCGAAATTGGCGAGCCAGCCGCGCGCGGCCACCGCCTTGGCATGGCCGATGTCGCGCTGCGTATAAAGTGTCTGGCGTTGCAGATTGGACAGCTCGACATCGCCATCGTCGATCAGCGTCAGCCGTCCGATACCGGCGCCCGCCAGATATTGCAGCGCGGGCGAGCCGATCCCGCCCAGCCCGGTCAGCACAATATGCGCCGCGGTCAACGCTACCTGACCCGCACCGCCGATTTCGGGCAGCACGATATGGCGGGCAAATCGGTCGAGGCGTTCGGGCGGGAGCGGCATGACGCCTCCCTTAGCCGCAAACGGGCTGCGGTAAAACTTTCCTACACCGCCAATTGGCGGGCATGGGGTGAAGGCTCTTTGAAATTGTCAGCCTACCCCCGCGAATGCCGCGCCGAAAACCGTGCCGGAGCACTGTCACTCTGGCCAGTGCGGAATAAATCATTGATTAGCGGTGATTTTCATGCGCAATTGCAGGGTTACAGGGTGTAACTAGTGTAACCCTGTTTGCGTGTCCGGCCCGCGAAAATCAGCTTTCCAACTGTCGCAGCAGGCTGCGAACATCGCCGTCCATATCGGCATCGCGCTTGCGCAAATCCTCGATCAGGCGAACCGCATGGATGACGGTGGAATGATCGCGGCCGCCGAATTTGCGGCCGATTTCGGGATAGGAACGCGGCGTGAGCACTTTGGCAAGATACATCGCCACCTGACGCGGGCGCACCACAGCGCGGGCGCGGCGTTTGGACGACATCTCGCTGCGGTCGAGCCGGTAGAACTGGCAGACCGTGCGCTGGATTTCGTCGATCGTGATCCGCCGGCGATTGGCCGACAGGATATCGGTCAATTGTTCTTCGGCCAGTTTCAGGCAGACTTCCTGCCCGGTCAGCTGGGCATAGGCGATCAGTTTGTTCAGGCCGCCAACCAGCTCGCGGACATTGCGCGTGATGGTGCGGGCGAGAAATTCGATGACATCCGCGGGCACTTCGAGCGGAGCGAAGCGGGTCAGCTTGGAATCCAGCACCTGGCGGCGCAATTCGATATCGGCCGGCTGGATATCGGCCACCAGCCCCATTGAAAGGCGGCTGAGAAGGCGCGGTTCGACACCGTCGAGTGCCTGCGGTGCGCGGTCGGCGGCAAATACCAGCCGTTTGCCTTCCGCCAGCAGCGCATCGATCGTATAAAGCAGTTCTTCCTGCGCGGACGCCTTGCCGATGATGAACTGGATATCGTCAACCAGCAGCAGATCGAAGCTGCGCAGCCGGGCCTTGAATTCGATCATCTGGTTCTGTTTCAAAGCCTGGACAAATTCGACCATGAACCGTTCTGCGCTGCAATAGAATATGCGCGCGCGCGGATGCGCCGCCAGATAGGAATGACCGATTGCGTGCAGCAGGTGTGTCTTGCCCTGTCCGGTCGCAGCCTTGAGGTAAAGCGGGCTGAACTGCGGCGTATCGGTTGCGGCCATGCGCTGCGCCGCGTTGCAGGCCAGCACATTGGTCGTACCGGTTACGAAGGCGGCAAATGTCAGCGAAGGGTCAAGGCCGACCGAGGATGTAAAACCGCGTTCGCCGATCGTGCCTGCGGACAGTGACATGGCGCCGCCAATGCCCATTCCCATCCCGTCATTCGCCGGACGCCGGCCATTATGGCCAAGCCGCAATTCGGGCAGCTGCCGGCGGCCCGGATGGACCTGGATGCGGACATTGCGGACTTCGCTGCGGGCGATTTTCCAGGCAAGTGAAAGACGGTCGGCAAAACGGTCCTGGACCCAGGTTGCGGAAAAATCGGTCGGGAGAAACAGATCGAGCGTGCCGGTTTCCTTGCAGAAGCCGCCAATCTGGATCGGCTTGATCCACTGGCTATGCAGTTGGTGACCCAGATCCTTGCGAAGTCCCTGGCTGATATCGCCCCAATCGGCAGCCAGCGTCACCGCTTCTGTGTCTTCCTGCTTTTCGCCCTTCATTCTCTGGTCCCTGCCTCTCGGTTCAAGTCGTCTGGCCGCTTCCCGATCTGTACGGGCCGCATCCCCTTCCCACACATTATCATTATCGGACCCGCCGATCTTTGCGCTGCATACCGTGCAGGCAATGCTCCGCCGATGTCCGGAAGTCGCCTCCGGAGCATACGTCTCGGGTAACCCATAATGTGTGTGCCGACAACGAATCCCCCGTGTTCGGCAAGGCCATTTATGGACGGGAAATTTCTGTGGGCAAGAGAACAAATGTAAAAAAATTGAAATATACTGGCTTGACTCGCCTCTAGCCCGCAGCCCCCCGTTTAAACATCTGTTTACGAACAATATTCACCAAAGGAGCAGCCGCGAATCGCGGGTTTGCCTAGGCTTGTGGATATGCGCTGCAATGCACCATCGGCAGATACGAAAAAGGCCGGCGTGGTTAACGCCGGCCTGTTCGATTTTCGTTCCACCGATTGGCCGGTGAACGGTCTGTCAGATGCGAATCAGAGCGCTGCCACTCGCTTCGACAGTCGCGACATTTTGCGCGCAACCGTGTTCTTGTGCATCACGCCGCGTGCAACACCGCGGGCCAGTTCAGGCTGGGCGTCTTTAAGTGCAGCTTGCGCGACTTTCTTGTCACCGCCTTCGATGGCGGCTTCGACCTTCTTCACGAAGCCGCGGATGCGGCTGACGCGGGCACCGTTGACTTCGGCGCGGCGATCGTTGCGACGGATACGTTTTTTGGCTTGCGGCGTATTGGCCATGTTTGTCCTTACTTCGGGCCGCCACAATCGCGGCCGGAATTCTTTTTGAAACTTGTGAAAACGACAGACGAGCCGCCGGAAAGCGCGCGCCTTAACCAGCGCCGGGCGAATCGTCAAGAATTGTGTTGGTCAAATAAGCGCCGCCACCGGAAATTACCATAGGCTGCAGACGTATTACCGCTGGCAGCTGGCGCAATACCATGTGCTGCGCCCGCCCTGAGCGATCCGCCGCACAGTTCCGTCACCGCGTTTGCACGCTTCGCCTTCGCGCCCATAGACGTCAAACCGGGTGGCAAAATATCCCAGCTCGCCATCAGGCCGGGCATAGTCGCGCAGCGACGAACCACCATCCTCGATCGAGGCATTGAGCACTTCCCTGATTGCCGGAACCAGCCGTTGAAGGGCCGCATGCGAAACCCGGCCCGCCGCGCGGCGGGGATTTATCCGGGCGCGGTAGAGAGCTTCGCAGACATATATATTGCCAAGGCCGACGACGATTCGCTGATCAAGCAACATCAGCTTGATGGCTTGCCTGCGGCCAGCAAAGGCAGCGTAAAGATGTGCAGGCGTGAAATCATCCTCGAGCGGTTCGGGGCCCATCGCGGCAAATTGCGGCCACAGGTCGAGCGCATTTTCGGCCACGAGATCGACCGACCCAAAGCGCCGCGGATCGCATAGCGCAAACCTGTGGTTGGCTGTTTCGATCACCAGATGGTCATGTTTATCGATAGTATCGGGATCGATGCGCCAGCGCCCGCTCATCCCCAGATGGAATATCATCGTCTGCGCGCGATCAGTGTGGATCAATCCATATTTTGCCCGCCGGGCCAGCGTGGTTACGCGTGCGCCGGTCAGCACTTGCACCAGATCTTGCGGGAAAGGGCGGCGCAAATCCGCGCGGTTCAGCGTGACGCGCGCCAATCGTTCGCCCTGAAGAAAGCGGGCAAGACCGCGCACGGTTGTTTCGACTTCGGGAAGCTCTGGCATCGCGCACTCCTAACACCCTTTGCCGCTGGAGCAATTACCCCTAAAGCGCGCCCATGAGTGAGAAAACGTCCTTTGGATATGAAGATATCGCCACAGAAGAGAAAACCGCGCGGGTAGGCGAGGTTTTCTCCAAGGTTGCTGAAAAATACGACATCATGAATGATGCCATGTCAGGCGGGATGCACCGTTTGTGGAAGGACCGCTTCGTGCGCCGCGTAAAGCCCCGGCCGGGCGAGGCGATACTCGATATGGCCGGCGGGACAGGCGATATCGCCTTTCGCATGGAACCATTCGGAGCCGAAGTAACGGTGGCCGATATCAACCAGGAAATGCTCGATGTCGGCGTTGCCCGGGCGATCGGGCGCGGAATCGATTCGCTGGTCTGGTCGCGGCAAAATGCGGAGGAGTTATCCTATCCCGGCGGCACTTTTGATGCCTATACCATCGTGTTCGGTATCCGGAATGTTACGCATATCGACAAGGCTCTGGCCGAAGCGCACCGCGTTCTAAAACATGGCGGGCGGTTTTATTGTATGGAGTTTTCGACCACAAACTGGCCGGGGTTCAAGCAGGTATATGATCTATACTCTCACCGATTGATGCCAAAGATAGGCAAGGCCATCGCCGATGACGAAGCGTCCTATCGCTATCTCGCAGAATCGATCCGCCGTTTTCCGCCCATGCCCGAATTTGAACGGATGATACGGGCCGCCGGTTTTGCCCGTACCAAAGCGGAACCGATATTAGGCGGTGCCGTTGCAATTCACTCCGGCTGGAAGATTTAGAACGAGTGACCCGTCCATCGACGCATATCTGGCGGCTACTGAAATGGGGGCGTACACTGGCGCGTCACGGGGCATTGCGCGGAATAGAACGCGATCCCAATACGCCGCCGCAAGTCAGCCGGCTTGCCAAAATTGCGCGCTTCGGGACATTCCAGGCGGGTGAGCCCGATTATGCCGGCGCGTTTACCGATATCGGCCCCGCTGCGATCAAGCTGGGCCAGACACTTGCCACCCGGCCAGACCTGGTGGGCGATGTGGCGGCGCGCAATTTGCTGTCGCTGCAGGATAATTTACCGCCGCTCCCGTTCGCCGATATCCAACGCGCCATCGAGGCAAGTTTTGCCCGCCCGATCGATACGCTGTATTCTTCGATCGATCCCGAACCTGTCGGGTCGGCGTCGATTGCCCAGGTGCACCGCGCGGTAACGACCGAGGGTCGCCACGTTGCGATCAAGGTTCGCCGTCCGGGTATCCGCGAACGGTTCGAGCGAGACATTGCCACCTATGAATGGTCGGCGGCCCATCTGGAGGCGCTGGGCGGCGAGGCGCAGCGTTTGCGGCCTCGCCTTACAATCGCCAACTTCAAACGCTGGACTGCGCGCGAGCTTGATCTGCGGCGGGAAGCCGCCTCGGCAAGCGAACTTGCCGAAGCGATGAAGGGCTTCGAAGGATATATGGTGCCCGATGTCGATTGGGACCGCACCAATGGCGCCGTCATGACAATCGACTGGATCGACGGCGTAAAGATCAGTGAAATCGATGCCTTGCGCGCCGCCGGTCATGATCTGCCAGCGCTGGCGCGGCGATTGGTACTGGCGTTTTTGACGCAGGCGATCAGCGCGGGTTATTTCCACGCCGATATGCATCAGGGAAACCTGTTTGTGCGCGCCGACGGAACCATTGTGGCAATTGACTTCGGGATTATGGGCCGGATCGACCGCCGCGCCCGGCAATGGCTTGCCGAAATCCTCTATGGTTTGACGACGGGCAATTACAAACGCGTCGCCGAAATCCACTTCGAAGCGCAATATGTGCCAAGTTATCATTCGGTCGAAGAATTCGCGACCGCGCTCAGGGCGGTTGGCGAACCGATGCGCGGCAAGCCGGTGAAAGAACTCAGCGTCGGTCAAATGCTCGACGGACTTTTCGCTATTACCCGCGATTTCGACATGCAAACGCAGCCGCATCTGTTGCTGCTGCAAAAAACCATGGTGATGGTCGAAGGCATCGCGACTGCGCTGGATCCTGATATCAACATGTGGGACGTATCCGCGCCATACGTCCGCAACTGGATCCGCGATGAATTGGGGCCGGAGGCCGCGATTGCCGACCGGATAAAGGAAGATACCGACACGCTGCTGCGTATCCCGGCGCTGGTTCGCCGGCTGGAAGATCAATATCCGCCAAAGGGCGGCGCGCCGGAACCGCCGCCGCTGCCCGATGTGGCGTTAATGTGGGAACGCCGCATCCAGAAAGATCGGCGCTGGCCCGGTTATCTGTTTTCCGCGATTGTCGGCGGCGGCATAGTGGCCGGCGCGCTGGCTATGGGCTGGGCAGGTTAGTCGCTCCCGGTCCCGGTATCGGTGACGGGGTGGGGCAGAAGCCGGCTACCGATTAACGCGGCGATGCAGAACAAAGCCTCGACCATCATCGGTATGAAAAATCCTTCCTCGCCGCCATTGACGAAAAAAGTGATCGTTCTGCCGAACAGCGCACAGCCGAGCATGAATGCGGGGATTAACAAGATGTCGCCGTTTCGCTTCCAGGACCCGTACAGCATCGACAGGCCTGTAATCAGGAAGAACGCGGTCATATCGCCGCGAATTGCGGCAATTCCCGTTGTGGTTAGTGCACCGATTCCCAGACCTGCTCCGGCACCATCGGGACGGATCAGGAAGTCGAACCCCATATAAGTGAACAGCATACCGCCCAAAAAGATGATTCCGGTCAAGATGAGACGCATAATTCTATCCCTTATTAACCCCGCGCCCGATTGTCTTAATCTTTGGCGTCAGGCAAACCTTAACCATCTTGTTGGCAAGGCGGGGCTGCAAACGCTAGGGCTGCCTGTGCAAAAGGCGCATTTTCGTGTTTGCGCGCAGGGGAGGAGCCGCCGTGTTCAGTAATAATCGTGCCAAGGCTGCAACAGCGGCCCGCCACCCCGCGGTTACGAGGGTCGCTGGATGAGCCGACCTGCACGTATTCTTTTGGTGATCGGCGGCGGTATCGCGGCCTACAAATCATGCGAGTTGATCCGGCTGATAAAACGCAGCGGTTCCGAAGTAAGCTGTGTTTTGACCAATGGCGGCGCCCAGTTCGTCACGCCGATGACGCTGGCCGCGCTTTCCGAAAATCCGGTTCATACCACGTTGTGGGACCTGAAGAACGAAGCGGAGATGGGGCATATCCAGCTGAGCCGGGAGGCTGATCTGGTTGTCGTCTGCCCCGCCACGGCAGACCTGCTGGCCAAAATGGCGTCGGGGATTGCCGATGATCTGGCCACCACGCTCATTCTGGCGACCGATAAGCCGGTGATGGCCGTGCCCGCCATGAATGTGCGGATGTGGCAGCACGAAGCTACGCAGCGCAATGTCGGGTGGCTGCGCCAGGCCGGCGTCACGGTAATCGATCCCGACGAGGGAGCGATGGCCTGTGGTGAGTTTGGCCCAGGCCGCCTGCCCGAGCCAGAGGCAATCTGGCTCGAGATTGCCGATTTCCTCACTCTCGATCCTGGCGAGGCTGGCGAGGCCGACATTGAAGAGTTTGTCGAAGCGTTGGAACCGGAAGACGATTCGCCGGAAATACCCGAGCCCAGGGGCGGCCTTGGCGGAATGCTGTCTTCGATCATTTCGCGCAGTATGCCGCGTAGAATCCAGGACGACGAGATCGAGTATGACGAGGCTTTCGAAGGCGGTGCAGCGAACCCCGAGGCACTGTCCGAAATGCCGGGTGAACCGGATGCCGATCCCGACTGGCCCGACCCGGACTGGCCCACCCCTGATTTGCCCACCCCAGATTTAGGCGCGCCGATGATGGCCAAGAAAGGCGCCGCGCGCTCGGCGCCGCCCACCGATCCGCAGGCAATCAATCACGAGGTCGCAAACAGCACAGCGGGGATACCTGAAGCGCTTGCCGGCGAACCGGAAGATGCCTTCCCCGAATTTGACCCGCTGGAGGGGCAGCCGGACTTCGAAGACGATCCTGAGCACAGGCCGCTGTTTGGCAAGCATGTTCTGGTCACTGCCGGACCGACGCATGAGCCGATCGATCCGGTGCGCTATATCGCCAACCGTTCGTCAGGCCGGCAGGGCTATTCCATAGCTGCTGCGGCTGCTGCAGCGGGTGCGCGTGTGACACTGGTATCGGGTCCGGTCACACTGGCCACGCCGCCCGGCGTGGACCGTGTCGATGTCGAATCGGCTGAAGAAATGGCCAAGGCGGTCAAGGCGGCACTGCCCTGCGATGTGGCGGTGATGGTGGCAGCAGTGTCCGACTGGCGCACCAAGGAATATGCCGAAAGCAAGATGAAAAAGCGCGGGTCTGCCCCGCCGGCGCTGCTCCTGCGCGAGAACCCCGATATCCTTGCGAACCTGTCTGCTTCCGATAAACGCCCCGCGCTGTTGATCGGGTTCGCAGCCGAGACTGACGATGTGGTCGGCAATGCCAAACTTAAACGCAAGCGCAAGGGTGTTGACTGGATCATCGCAAATGATGTGTCTGGCGGTGTCGGAAACAGCGTGATGGGCGGGCAGGACAATCTGATTCATATCGTGACAGCTGATACGGTCGAAAGCCTGGAAGAAATGCCCAAACCTGCTGTGGCCCGTGCTTTGATCGAACGCATCGCCGAAGCGCTCAACAAACCAGCGGAGAGCGACGATGACTGATGATGTAATCGTGAAACTGAAAAGATTGCCCCATGGTGCCGGGCTGGGATTGCCCGCTTATGCAACGCGGGGCGCCGCAGGAATGGATGTGGTTGCAGCAGAGACCATCAATATACGGCCGGGAAGCCGGCACGCAGTATCGACAGGCCTGTCGGTGGCAATCCCCGCGGGCTATGAAATTCAGGTGCGCCCCCGTTCGGGTCTTGCCCTTAAACACGGAATTACGGTTCCCAATACGCCAGGCACAATCGACAGCGACTATCGCGGTGAATTGAAGATCATCCTGATAAACCACGGTGAAGACACCTTTGCAATCCAGCGCGGCGACCGTGTCGCCCAGTTGATGCTGGCACCGGTTACACGTGCCAGATGGGAAGAAGTGGCCCAATTGGATGATACAGATCGCGGTGAAGGCGGATTTGGCTCTACCGGCGGTTCGGCAAAGCTGGTTTGATAAAAAAAGGGCGGCTCCGTTTCCGGAACCGCCCTGTAATCACGTCGCTTTAACCGCTCAATCGATCCGGCGGACCTTTTTATCCTCCGGCGCAATCGAGATGCGGACTGTTTCGCCCGACTGGCCGGGGAAGTCAGTGAACATGGCTTCGACCAGGTTGGGCACCAGATATTGCAAACGGTTGCTGGTCGATGCCGCCTGGGCTTTACCCTCGAAGATCCGTTCGCCGTCGGCCGCACGGTCGATCTTCAGGTCGATCCCGCTGGTGTAAACGGTCTGGCTGGTCAGGCCGTCATCGAAAAACGGATCATGCCAGCCATATCCCCACCGCGAAAATCCGGGATGATAAAACCTGCTGCGATAGCGGTTGTAGCCGAACCATGGCCGATAGAACGGGTCGGCATAGCCAAATCCGGTCCGGCGGATACGCTCGCGCCCCTTGTCCACTCCATAATCGAAGCGGACCAGCAACGTGGCATTTTCAGGCGAACTTTCGGTATAGCCGAGCTGAAGCATCTCGGCTTCGACAAAGTCGGCATAGCGCGAAAATTCCAGCCCGCCGGCAAGCGCGGGATCATCCGCGATTACAGCGAAGGTCTGGCCCTGCGGAGCAGGAAGCTGTGTCTGGAAGCGGGAAACATCTGCGTTGAACGGCGTGGCGCAGGCAGCAAGCCCAGCCAGCAACAGTGGCGCGGTGGCCAGTTTTGCGGTGCGGCCCCACCTGGTCGAAAATCCGGTCATCATAAACCCCTTTGAAAACAGAACAAACAGCGGCTCTGAAACAAGGACTCAGGGCTTCGCGCATTCATCTGGATGTGCGGGGTCTATCCTAACATGACTGAACCTACGTTGAATATAGCGACTGACAAACGTCAACCATAATAGGATCTTAACCGCGCAACAGGCCCAGCGCGCCATATGACGCGGCCAACGTGGGTGCAGCAATCTCGCGCGCCCTGGACGCTCCCTTGGCGAGGATCGCATCGAGCGCTTCATCATCGCCGCGAAGGGTCTTGTAACGCTCCGATATCGGACTGAGTACTTCGACCATCAATTCTCCCAGTGCCGGCTTGAATTTGCCAAAGCCTTCGCCAACGAAATCTGCCAGCACCTCGTCCGCTGTCTTACCCGCCAGCGCGGCATATATCGTGACCAGATTGCGCGCCTCGGGCCGACCTTCCAATTCCTTTGACGCCGCAGGCAACGGGTCGGAATCCGTTTTGGCCTTTTTCACTTTCTTCATGATCGTATCGGCATCATCGACCAGATTGATGCGGCTCGCATCGGAAGGATCGGATTTGCTCATCTTTGCCTCGCCGTCGCGCAGGGACATGATCCGCGCAGCATGGGGCGGCATGATCGGGTCGGGCAGCGTGAATACCGGTTTGTCATCAGGGCAAAAATCATTGTTGAATTTCTGCGCAATGTCGCGCGCCAGTTCCAGATGTTGTTTCTGATCATCACCAACGGGCACATGCGTCGCCTGATACAGCAGGACATCTGCTGCCTGCAGGATGGGGTAGGCGTAAAGCGCGATGCTGGCGCTTTCGCGGTTCTTGCCCGATTTATCCTTGAACTGGGTCATCCTGTTCAGCCACCCCATCCGGGCGGTCCCGCTCAGCAACCATTGTAATTCGGCATGGGCCGGAACCTGTGCCTGATTGAACAGGATCGAGCGGTCGGGATCGATCCCGCAGGCCACCAGTGCAGCGGCCATGTCGCGGGTGCCCGAACGCAGTTCGGCCGGATCATGCGGCATCGAAATTGCGTGCAGGTCTGCAAGGAAAAACAGGCACTGGCCGTGATCCGAAATCTCGTCCTGCATACGCACCCAGTTGCGGATCGCGCCCAGATAGTTGCCGAGATGGAGATTGCCGGTCGGCTGGATGCCGGAAACTACACGCATTGTACTTGTCCGTTACTACTCTTGAGGGTCGGCCGGCTGGACGGCTTTTTTGCGGCGTAGCTGGGCGAGCAGGTCTTTGTCGATAGCGCCGATCAGCAAGGCTACGCCAAAAAACACGATCATCCCGGCCAAAACAAGCGCGCTTAACGACCATACCCGGTCGAGCACTGTCCCGCCAAAATAGGGTGTCAGCACCGGCATCAGCAAATAAAGTGCAGCCGCCATGGCCGCGGTCGCTACGATTTGCCGGGCGATCTTGCCTGTCAGTTTCCAGCTCCAGTGAAACCAGCCGCGGCGCTGGAGGATCGTGTAGAGCAGCAACACGTTAAGGCTGGCTGTAAAGGCTGTCGCGCCGGCAAGACCGACGATCCCGTAACGCGGAACGACGTAGAAATTAATCGCGATGTTTACGATCAGGGCGCCCGCCGCGATCCAGACCGGCGTTTTGGTATCTTCGCGGCTGAAAAATGCGGGCTGGAATACCTTGACCAACACATAGGAGGGCAGACCAATCACCAGTGCAACGGTGATGCTCGCCATGATGCCGGTATCGCTGGCGGTCATTTTCCCCGCTTCGAAGAAAGCTGTCGTGAATGCTCCGGCGCACACCGCCAGTGCAGCCGCGGCGGGCAGCGTGAGAAGCAGGGCCATCTCCACAGCATTGGCCTGCAGCCGCTGGGCCTCGCGGTCGTCGCCCGACTGGATATGGCGGGCCAGCATCGGCAAAATCGCCGTTCCCAGTGCAATGCCGATGATGCCGAGGGGCATCTGGTTAAGCCGGTCAGCAAATTTGAGGAGGGTAAGTGAACCTTGCGGCAAAGTCGTTGCGAAGAATGTGTCGACGAACTGGCTAATCTGGTAAATGCCCGCACCGAAGGTAGCCGGCAAGATCAGGACGGAGAGCCGCTTGACCTGGGGCGTGATCGCAGGGCGGCGCAATTTCAGCTGAACCCCCGCCTTGCGCGTAGCCCAGACCATATAAGCAACCTGCGCCGCACCCGCGATAGCCAGGCCGAAAGCGAGCGCATAGGCCAGCACTTCATCATTCATCGTGTCGCCGCGCAGCCAATATCCTGTGCCGATTGAAGCTATCAGCACAACATTTAGCAAAACCGGCGCGAATGCCCCGGGCGCGAAGCGTGATCGCGCATTAAGCACTCCCGACAGCATCGCCACCAGACTGACCAGCGCCAGATAGGGGAAAGTTATGCGTGACAGGCTGACTGCAAGTTCGAATTTCCCCGGCACATCCTGATAGTCGCGCGCAAGAAGCCATACCAGGCCTGGCATCGCCAGCATCGCGGCAGCAGAAAAGCCCAATAACACCCAGACAAATACGGCCATGACATCATTGGCAAATTTTTGCGCTGCGGCCTCGCCACCGCCTTCTTCGTGCAAAGCGCGCGAATACATCGGCACAAAGGCGACCGAAAAAGCGCCTTCGGCAAACAGCCGCCTGAATGTGTTAGGCAGGATAAAGGCAATCTGCCACGCGTCGGCCGCCGCGCCAGCGCCCAGAGCGCGGGCGAGCAACATATCGCGAACGAAGCCAAACACCCGGCTGACTGCAGTCAACCCGCCGATTGTTCCGACATTTTTGACGAGGCTCATGCCGCTAGCCTGTTCACCCTATGCCCGAAATAGCTCAGGCGTTGCCGGGAGCAGGCGCTGCACCAGCTTCTTCAGCCTGTTTTTGCTGCAACTGCTGCAGATACAATCCGTTGAAATCGATCGGGTCAAGCATTAGCGGCTGGAAGCCTGCATCGCGGATGGCATCAGCGATCACCCGCCGCGCGAAGGGAAACAGTATCCGCGGCGCTTCGGCATACAGAAAGGCATGCGCCTGGTCGTCGGGCAAATTGCGCATCCCGACAAGGCCGCAATAGCTCAGTTCGACCATATAAAGATCGCCTTCGTCGGCCTTGGCGCTGCAATTGATCTTCAGTTCGACTTCGCGGATTTCATCGTTCACTTCGGTTGCGGCAATATTGAATTGCAAGTTCACATCGGGCTGCGACTGGTAATTGAAACAGTCGGGCGCATTGGGATTTTCGACCGACAGATCTTTCACATATTGCGAAATTATGCCTGCCACCGGCTGATTGTCCGCGCCATTGGCTGAAGGGTTTTCGTTAATATCGGTAATGATGTCGCCTTCGTCGGCCATGTCTGTATGCTTTCGGTTGATTCACTAAACAGCCGCGCAGGTATTTGGCGGCCGGGTCGGCGGCGCGATTAGCACCGACTACTATGCAGGGCAACTTGGCGAATATGGCTTTGCACCGCGAAAATACCGCCTAAGCCAAGATTATTGTGCTGCACATCGCTTGTTCATTTGTAATTGCTTACCATTTAAGGCACGATTGAAGCATTGGTCGCGGCTCACGCACTGGGCCGCCAAAAGCATATCGGGAAACGGGTTTTACGTGGGTATCATTGAAATTGTCATCCTTGCCATGATCGCGGCATTTCTGGGTCTTCGCCTGTATTCGGTGCTGGGCCAGCGGGCAGAACACGAAGAAGAGCACGCGCCCAGCCGGTTTGACGGGCCGCAAACAAAGTCCGGCGGCGCGCCGCGACTGGCGCCTGCGCCTGTTGCAGTGCCCAAAAGGGCACTCCCCGGAATCGCTCCGGCTGTGGAAACCGGGGTTCGTGATATCGCCGCTGCCGATCGCAGTTTTGACATTCTCCGTTTCCTCGATGGCGCAAAAGGCGCGTACGAAATGGTGCTCGAGGCATTCTGGAGCGGCGACCGCGAGACATTGCGCGAACTGTGCGATGACGATGTTTATACCAGTTTCGATACCGCGATTGCCGCCCGCGAAGAAGCTGGTCAAACGCTCGACAACAAATTGATCCGGATCGAAGACGCGCTGATCCATTCTGCCATGCTTGACGGACGGGTTGCGCGCGTCGCCGTGCGGTTTGTTGCGGATATTGCCACGGTCGTGCGTGACAAGGATGGCAATCTCATTGCCGGTTCGCTGGACGACGCCGCCGAAAGCCGCGACATCTGGACATTCTCGCGCGACTTGAATGCTGCGGGGCCGGACTGGATACTCGACGAAACAGACGAAGGATAATCGGCACATGACGCGATTGCTGCGCGGCCTTGGTATCGGCGCAGCATTGGCGCTGTTGGGCGGATGCGCCGGGATAATTCCCGAAACCGGTGCGCCGGTGGCTGGGCCGGCACCGGTTCCGCTGCCGCCTACCGCTGCCAATACCACCGTCCTTACGCCGGCCCCGCTGCCCGCCGCGGCGACCGCGGTGCTGACCGGTGTGAGCGCTGGCCCGGGCATCGCTGCGCTGGGTTTGTCTATCGAGGATGCGCGGACTGCGCTGGGCTCCTTTATCGAAAGCTGCCCCCGCGTGTTGTCGCGCAGCGACCAAAGCGGCCTGACGTTGAACGAAGACTGGCGCGAGGCCTGCGCCGCCGCCGCAGGCTGGCCGGTGCTCGAGGGCGCGGCATTTTTTACGCGCTATTTCGAAGCTGTGCAGATTGGCGAAGGAAAGGCGTTTGCGACGGGTTACTTCGAACCCGAAATTGCCGGCGTTCGTGACAAACGCGCCGGCTTCGATGTGCCCGTTTACCGTTTACCGGATGATCTGGTGCGCGGATGGCCAGCCGACACTCCAGAAACGGAGCGGACGGGGCGCGCCCCGCTTGGCCGTTATGATGAAAATGGTGAATTCGTGCCGTATTTTGATCGCACGCAGATCGAAGAGGGCGCGTTGGCCGGACGCGGTCTCGAAATCGGCTGGGCGGCCGATCCGGTGGAGATGTTCTTCCTGCAAATCCAGGGCTCAGGGCGCCTGCGCGCGCCTGACGGCACGGTTATGCGTATCGGCTATGCCGGGCAGAACGGGCGCGGTTACACAGGCATAGGCGGCGTTATGCGCGAACGCGGTCTGCTGGGCGATGGGCCGGGCCAATATGCCGGTTCGATGCAAGGTATCGTGCAATATATCCGCGACAATCCTGAAGATGGGCGCGATCTGATGCGGCTCAACCAGAGCTGGATTTTTTTTCGTGAATTGACCGGTGACGGTCCGCTTGGCGCGCTGAACGTGCCGGTGCGCCGCGAATCGTCGGTTGCAGCAGACCCGCAATACGTTCCGCTGGGCGCGCCGGTCTGGCTGCAGCTTGATCGCGGCGAGGCCAACGGGCTGTGGATCGCGCAAGATACGGGCGGGGCAATCAAGGGTCCCAACCGGTTTGACACTTTCTGGGGCGCCGGCGATGATGCACGGCAAATTGCCGGCGGGATGAGCGGGCGCGGCCAGGCATTGCTGTTGTTGCCAAAACCGAGCGTCAATCGCCTTCTAAAGCGATGACCCATCCGCGCGGCTTGAGCGCTGACGAGGCTGCGCTGTGGGAGCAAGTCGCGGCGACAGTTGTCCCGCTGGACCGCGGGCCAACTGTGCGAAAGACCCTCCTTCCGGCTAATCCACCACCACCACGATCGTTAGCGCCGGACAAGCGTATTCAGGGGCGGGTTCCTGCCCCCGCACCGCCCAAGGCAAACCCGCAACCCCCGCCGCAAACCGGCCGGACCGGACTTGATGCATCGTGGGAACGCAAACTGTCCAGGGCCTCCATCGACCCGGATTACACGCTGGACCTGCACGGTCACAATCTTGACGCGGCTTATGTCCGGCTTGATCGCGGCTTGCGTCAGGCCCGCGCAATGGATGCGCGTCTGGTGCTGGTGATTACCGGAAAGCCGCGCCCGGTCGATGCTGCCGACCGCGGATCGATGCGCGGCGCGATCAGGGCCAAGATACTCGATTGGCTGGCCGCTGGGTCACATGGTTCAGCCATCGCCGCGATCCGCAATGCGCACCGCCGCCACGGGGGTGAAGGCGCGTTGTATATCGTGCTCAAACGCCAGCGCTGAAGCCAGTCTGCAGCATCAGCCGCATTGCGCGCGGTGCAGCAGTTTGTGATCTGCCAGAACCAGCGCCATCATCGCTTCCACCACCGGTGTTCCGCGAATTCCGACGCAGGGATCATGGCGCCCTTTGGTACGGATTTCAGCTGCGTTGCCTTCATTGTCGATGGTCTCGACCGGCGTGAGGATGGAACTGGTCGGTTTGAAAGCCACGCGGCACACGACCGGCTGTCCGGTTGAAATACCGCCTGCAATGCCCCCGGCATGATTGGCCTTGAATTGGGGATCACCATCATGACCGGGCCGCATGGCGTCAGCATTTTGCTCACCCGATAGCCGCGCAGCGCCGAAACCGTCACCGACTTCGAATGCCTTGACCGCATTGATGCCCATCATACCCGCCGCCAGGTCAGCATCCAGCTTGGCATAAACCGGCGCTCCCCATCCGGCAGGCACACCTTCCGCCACGCATTCGACGATTGCTCCCAGCGAAGAGCCTGCCTTGCGGGCATCATCAACCAGTTTTTCCCAGCGTTTGGCGGCCCACGCATCGGGACAGAAGAAGGGATTATTGCCAATCTCGTCAAAATTCATGGCTTCGCGGTCGATGGCGTCGCCGCCGAGCTCGCTGACATAGGCGGTTATCTTAACCCCGGGGATGACCAGCCTTGCAACCCCGCCAGCAGCAACGCGCATCGCGGTTTCACGCGCAGAACTGCGCCCGCCGCCGCGATAGTCGCGAAAACCATATTTCGCGTCATAGGAATAATCTGCATGGCCGGGCCGATATGCCTTGGCGACTTCGGAATAATCCTTTGATCGCTGGTCAACATTGTCGATCATCAAGCCGATCGATGTGCCGGTGGTTTTGCCTTCGAATACGCCAGAGAGGATTTTGACCTGATCGGGCTCCTTACGCTGCGTCGTGAATTTGGACGTGCCGGGTTTGCGCGCATCCAGAAACGGCTGAAGGTCTGCTTCGCTTAGCTGGAGACCCGGCGGGCACCCGTCAACCATCGCACCGATGGCCGGCCCATGGCTTTCGCCCCAGGTTGAAAAACGGAAGGTTCTACCGAATGTGTTGACGCTCATGCGGGTGTTCCTGTCGGATTCGCGTAAATCTGTCCATAAGCTATGCGGTTAAAGCTCTGGTCAAAACGCTTGGGAGCGGGCAGGAACAAACCATGCCCAGGGAACCGAGATGATTGCAAAGCTGAAGGGCCTGCTCGACGAAACCGGTTCCGACTGGGCGGTGATCGATGTGCAGGGTGTTGGCTATCTCGTCCATTGCAGTGCGCGGACGCTTGCGGCGCTGGGTGATCAGGGAGAAGCCTGCACCGTCTTCACCGATTTGCAGGTCAGCGAAAACGACATGCGGCTGCTTGGCTTTGCGGAAGCGGGCGAGCGTGACTGGTTCCGTTTGCTCACCAGCGTGCAGGGGGTGGGCTCAAAAGTCGGGCTGGCGATCCTTTCGGCGCTTTCCCCCGGTGAAATCCGCGATGCCTGCGCTGGCGGTGATGCCGCAATGGTAGCACGCGCGAACGGCGTGGGGCCGAAACTGGCGGGCCGGATCGTCAATGAATTGAAGGACAAGGCGGGCGCATTGCCTGCTTTGGGTCCGGGCGGCGGCGGCGCAGCTTTGCCGAAAAGCGGTGCGAGCGCGGATGCGGTTTCAGCCTTGCAGAACTTGGGCTTCAAACCCGCGATTGCCGCGCAAGCAGTGGCGGAGGCACAAGGCGAGTTGGGCGAGGGCGCGGATCTGAATGCGCTAGTGCGGGCGGCATTGAAAAGGGCGTCGAAGTGACCGCGGGGAAGACAGTCGCAGCATTTTTCAACTGCGTTTCATCCGCCAATACCTGGGCACAGGACGATGTCCGATTGGACACGGACAACTTCCCGGACAGTTGTGGTGCGCGGCATTACACATCAGAAAACTGCCCTGTTGAATGACCGATAACCCCATCCTCAACCCCGAACGCGCACCGGAGGATCCGGATGCGGCGCTTCGGCCCAAAACGCTTGACGAATTTATCGGGCAGGAGGCGGCGCGCGGTAATCTGCGGGTTTTTATCGAGGCCGCGAAATCGCGCGCCGAGGCGCTGGACCATGTGTTGTTTTTCGGACCGCCCGGTCTTGGGAAAACCACGCTGGCGCAAATTGTGGCCAAGGAACTGGGCGTGGGGTTCCGCGCCACTTCCGGCCCGGTTATCGGCAAGGCTGGTGATCTTGCGGCATTGCTGACCAATCTGGAAGAGGGCGATGTCCTGTTCATCGACGAGATTCACCGGCTTAATCCGGTGGTCGAAGAAGTGCTCTATCCCGCAATGGAAGACCGCGCGCTCGATCTGATTATCGGCGAGGGGCCATCGGCGCGCAGCGTGCGGATCGATCTGCCTCCCTTTACGCTGGTGGGGGCAACCACGCGGCAGGGGCTGCTCACAACGCCACTGCGCGACCGCTTCGGCATTCCGGTGCGGCTGAATTTCTACACCGAGGAAGAGCTGACCCGCGTCGTCACTCGTGCTGCGGGCAAGCTGGATGTGACAATTGACCCAGCGGGCGCTTTGGAAATTGCCCGCCGGGCCCGCGGAACGCCGCGCGTTGCAGGCCGGTTGATGCGCCGGGTGCGCGACTTTGCCCATGTCGCGGGTGACGGGATCGTGAATCGCAAGGTGGCGGACGAAGCGTTGACCCGGCTGGAGGTTGACCGGCTTGGCCTCGATGCGATGGATCGCCGCTATCTCACCATGATTGCCGATATCTACAAAGGCGGGCCGGTAGGCGTAGAAACGCTTGCCGCC
Source organism: Altererythrobacter aquiaggeris (assembly GCF_037154015.1). NCBI lineage: Bacteria > Pseudomonadati > Pseudomonadota > Alphaproteobacteria > Sphingomonadales > Erythrobacteraceae > Aestuarierythrobacter > Aestuarierythrobacter aquiaggeris. Next base: position 2,332,577 of record NZ_JBANRL010000001.1, on the reverse strand, counting down.
GGCCTTTCGGAGCCGCGCGATACGGTAGAGGAAGTGATCGAACCTTTCCTGATCCAGCTGGGTCTGGTCGCGCGGACGGCGCGCGGGCGGTGTCTGAACGACTCGGCGTGGGCACACCTCGACATGACCCCTCCGCGGCCGGACCCGCAGACCGGCCAGACAGGGTTGTTTGACGATAAAAGTTAACAACCGCTTCGGATTTGTCTCCCGAACGGTTCCACTATGGGACAGGTCATGCAGGACCGCCCCTCTCAATCGATAAAAACGGCCCGAACCGCGTGAAAACGCGGTTAACAGCATTGTAGCGACGCCGCTTATCCCGTTCTCTGGCATGACAGGGAAGCCCCCGGACCGGACCCGCCGCTTCGTAGCTTCCTCAAGGATGAACAAGAGAGTTTGCATATGTCCGTACGTATGGCCTTAGCAAAATTGTCCGCGACCGCGGCCGGTGGCGCGCTGCTCGCAGGTGGCGCAGTCCACGTTGCGGAGAAACCGGCGACCGACAGCCCGTCCTATAACAAGAGCGTGAAGGCGGTTAAGTACGTCAAGGAACGCCCACCTCGTGTGACGCGTCATGTGCCCAGGCAGGTCAAGCGCAATCGCCGCATCGTGCGCGAGGTGACCGAATGTGTCCCCGTTCCGATGGGCGGGGCCGGACATTCCTACCCGGTTGAAGCAAACGGCGCCCGTGCGGGTGGGGCCAATGTCGTTGGCGCCGACGGATGCCCGCCGCTTTACCGTTATGCCATGGCACCGGTGCCGATGCCCGTTCCGCTTCCCCCGCAGCCAGGCTTTGCCGGCGGCGGCGGCGGCGGTGTAACCGTGGTTGGCGGCAGCGGCGGATTTGGCGGCGGATTTGGCGGCGGATTTGGCGGCGGTTTCTTTGGCGGCGGATCGAGCGGTGGCAGTGTGGTGGTCGATAATTCGACATCCACTTCCACCTCGACATCGTCTTCGGGCGGTGAGGGTGAAGCCATCAACATCGATATCGATAACAGCAATAACGGCGGCTCCACCTCGACCTCCTCAGGCGGTGGTTCGACATCGACGTCTTCGGGCGGCAGCTCGACTTCAACCGGCGGTCTGAGCAGCACCACGACAAGTTCGACAGGTGGCAGTTCCACGGGCGGCAGTTCGACCTCAAGCTCCACTGGCGGTATCACGAGCACCACTGGCGGCGTGACCAGCACTACCGGCGGCGTGACCAGCACGACCGGCGGTGTCACCAGCACCAGTTCGACTTCGGGTAACGTCACATCGTCCACCAGCAGTTCGACATCGTCATCAACCTCGTCTTCGACGTCCAGTTCGACATCGACATCCAGTTCGACAAGTTCGAGCAGTTCAAGCAGTTCTTCGACCAGCGGAGATATTTCTACCAGCGGCATGAGCTCCACCAGCGGTACGCAAGTGCCCGCTCCGCCGATGATGATTCTTTTCGGTGCGGGGGCAGCCGCCATCCTCGGCCGCCGCAAACTGCGCCGTAAGAAGGTGCGTTGAGCCCGCCACCCTGAGCCAACCACCTGATGGAAAGGGCGGCCCCCCAAACCGGGAGGCCGCCCTTTTTATATCTGCCCCGGCGACTGCCTGCGCCGCGCCGGATGCCTGATAATCAGACCGCTAAATTCCGCAGAACGTACTGCAGGATGCCGCCGTTTCGGTAATACTCCATCTCGTTGGCCGTATCGATGCGGCAGTGGGCCATGAAGCTGCCAACCGACCCGTCTGCGCGCTTCACTTCGACTTCGACTTCCTGGCCGGGCGCAAGATCGGCCAGCCCCTTGATCGTGAAGCTGCTATCGCCCGTCAGGCCGAGCGTTTCGCGCGTGTCGCCGGCTTTGAACTGAAGCGGCAACACGCCCATCCCGATCAGGTTGGAGCGGTGAATACGCTCGAAGCTTTCGACCATCACCGCGCGCACACCAAGCAAAATCGTGCCCTTGGCCGCCCAGTCGCGGCTGGAGCCGGTGCCGTATTCCTTGCCGCCGATCACCACCAGCGGTGTGCCGTCGGCCTTGTGTTTCATGGCGGCGTCGTAAATCGCCATCTGTTCGCCATTGTATTTGGTCACGCCGCCTTCGACGCCGGGGACCATTTCGTTCTTGATCCGGATGTTGGCAAAGGTGCCGCGCATCATCACTTCGTGATTGCCGCGGCGCGAACCGTAGGAATTGAAATCGGCCTTCGCGACCTGGTTGGATTTGAGATATTCGCCAGCCGGCGAATCTTCCTTGATCGAACCCGCGGGCGAAATATGGTCCGTGGTGACCGAATCGCCCAGCACAGCCAGCGGCTTCGCGTCGATGATATCCGCAACCGGTTCCGGCTTCATTTCCATCCCTTCGAAATAGGGCGGGTTGGCGACATAGGTGCTGCCCGGGCGCCACTGGTATGTGTCGCTGCCGGTCACATCGATTGCCTGCCAGTGTTCATCGCCTTCATAGACGTTGGCATAGCGCGCTTCGAACATCCCGCGATCGATCGAGCTCATGCGCAGTTCGTTGATTTCGGCATTGCTGGGCCAGATGTCTTTCAGATAGACATCGGCGCCGTCACGGTCCTGACCGATCGGGGTATCGACCATGTCTGTCGTGACCGTGCCGCGCAGCGCATAGGCAACCACAAGCGGCGGTGATGCGAGAAAGTTTGCCTGCACATCGGGCGATACGCGGCCTTCGAAATTGCGGTTCCCCGACAGGACCGATGCAGCGACGATGTTGTTGGCGTTGATCGCCTTGCTGATCGGCGGGGCCAGCGGCCCGGAATTGCCGATGCAGGTTGTGCAGCCATAGCCCACCAGATCAAAGCCGATGGCATTAAGATGTTCCTGCAGGCCGGCTTTGACCAGATAATCGGTAACCACCTGCGATCCGGGGGCGAGGCTGGTTTTCACCCATGGCTTGGGCAACATCCCGCGCTCGTTGGCCTTTTTGGCAACAAGCCCGGCTGCAATCAGGACATCGGGGTTGGACGTGTTGGTGCAGCTGGTGATGGCTGCGATCACCACGTCACCGTCGCCGATGTCGTGATCCTTGCCTTCGACCGCGACGCGCTCGGGTCCGGATTTCTTGAACAGTTTGGTCAGATCCGAATTGAACAATTCGTCCACGTCGGGCAGCGCCACCTTGTCTTGCGGCCGCTTGGGCCCGGCGAGCGAGGGGACGACGCTGGCAATATCGAGAGCGAGCGTACTGGTAAACACCGGCTCGTTTTCAGGCGTAAACCACATGCCCTGTTCTTTGGCATAGGCTTCGACCAGCGCAAGCTGGCTTTCCTCGCGGCCGGTAAGGCGCAGATATTCCAGCGTTTTGTCGTCGATGCCGAAAAAGCCGCAGGTTGCGCCATATTCGGGGGCCATGTTGGCGATAGTGGCCCGGTCGGCCAGCGACAGGGAGGAAACGCCGGGGCCGTAAAACTCGACGAAGCGGCCCACCACGCCCACTTCGCGCAGCATCTGCACGCAGGTCAGCACCAGGTCGGTTGCGGTCACGCCTTCGGCCATTGCGCCGGTCAGTTTGAAGCCGACCACTTCGGGCAAGAGCATCGATATCGGCTGGCCGAGCATTGCCGCTTCGGCTTCGATCCCGCCGACACCCCAGCCAAGAATGCCCAGACCGTTGATCATCGTGGTGTGGCTGTCGGTCCCCACGCAAGTGTCGGGATAGGCGACCATCGTGCCGTCCGGATCTTCCGTAGCCCACACGCAGCGGCCGATGTTTTCAAGGTTCACCTGATGGCAAATACCGGTGCCGGGAGGGACTGCGCTGAAATTGTCGAGGCTCTTGGAACCCCACTTCAGAAAGTCGTACCGCTCCGCATTGCGCTGGTATTCCATCGCCATATTGTGCTCGAACGCCTTGGGATGGCCAAACTCGTCAACCATGACCGAGTGATCGATGACGAGATGGACCGGCACCTGCGGATTGATCTTCGACGTATCGCCGCCCAGTTTCGCAATGGCATCGCGCATCGCGGCCAGATCGACCACGCACGGCACGCCGGTGAAATCCTGCAGCAGGACGCGTCCGGGGCGATACTGGATTTCGCTGCCCGTCCTGGGGTCTTTCTGCCAGTCGGCGATCTTCTGGATGTCGTCCTGCGACACGGTAAATCCGGCGTCTTCGAAGCGCAGCAGATTTTCCAGCAGCACTTTCATGCTGAACGGCAGCCGGCTGACATCGCCGATCGTCTCCGCCGCCTTGGCGAGCGAATAATAGGCGTATTCCCTTCCTTCGACAGTCATGGTGCTGCGGGTTGAGAGTGTGTCCTTGCCGACCTTGGTCATGGAGAGGATATTCCTTTCATTGTTCCGGTGCTCGTACCCGCGAAAATGGTGGGGAGCAGTGTGATGCTGCAACTGCGCGGTAGCGGCCCCGAGGTCAAGGGGAGCGAGCCCAAAAACACCCCCTTTGCGGCCAGAAAGCCCGCTAAAGTGCGGTTTGGATCGTGCGTTTGCGGGTGGCAATCCAGCAGCCGATGACAATCAGCCCGGCACCGGCAATCGTCGGTACCGTGACAGGCTCGGCAAAAAACAGCCAGCCAAACCAGGCTGCCCACAAAAGTCCGCTATATTCGATAGGCACCAGCGCCTGGGCCTGGGCCCTGCTATATGCCCAGCTCAGCACGATTACCGCAGCCACTGCCAGCACCGCTCCGCCGGAAATATCGATCCAGACGCGGCTGTTGTCGGGCCATACCAGCGCGAAGGGTGCGGCGACGAGCAGGATCAGACTGACGATCGCGTTCTGAAACGCGGCAACTTCCCGTGGCCGCGCGACCAGAGCCTGTTCGCGCTGCAGGACCAGATTGTAAGCGTAGAGCAGCGCGGACAGGGTGATCGCGCCAAGCCCGAGCAGCGCATCGCGCGACATTTCGGTCTGGTCGATCCGCGAACCTGCAATAATGGCCACACCGATCAGTCCCAGAATGGCAGCGATGATCGCTTTGCGCTCGATTTTCTCGCCCAGCAGAATGGCTGCGAGATACAGGGCAAGCAGGGGTGCGATGAACGAGATGGCGATGGCTTCGGCCAGCGGCAGGCGGACCAGCGCGAAGAAAAAAGTGAAAGCCATCGCCGCGCCCACGAAGCCGCGCCGGATATGGATTCTCAAAACCGGTCCGGCGGGCCATTTGCCGCCGCCAAACCACCAGATCGGGCCGATGATCGCAATGCCGATCAGTGAGCGCAGCATCAGCGCACTATACGCCCCGACCGCGATGGACGCTGATTTCATGAGCGCGTCCATCAGCGAAAACAGCCCGACCCCGATGAACGTGGCCAGATACGGCATCAGATGATGGTCGCGGTTGACGCTGGAAAACCTGGCAGACGGCATGGGCGGGGTGTAATCACGCAGTGCCGCGCCGTCATCTCAATTGATCGGCGGGGCGGAAATTGCCTGAATTTCAGGATATTCAGGAAACAGTCAGTCGCCGGCCTTGATGAATGCGCTGATTTGGCAGTATGTTTGCCGACAAGTGGCCGGCATTATAACAAGACGTTGGCTGCCGGGACTCGCAACTCAAAGGGTGCAGGGATGATATCGCGTAAATTTTCGCAGAAACTGATGCTCGGCATGGCCGCGCTGGCAATGCCGGCCGTGCTTGCCGCACAAGACGCTGGTGCGCCAAAAGATTTGTTACCCATCCGCGATATTCCTGCGCCAACCGCTGAGCCGGTTGTTCAGGACGCGCAGCCGGTTGTGCAGGAAACTTTCCCGGCCCTGCAGGAATGGTCCGGCCGTGATCTCGACGCTTTGCTCGATGTGATCGAAAATATTACCGGCGAAGGCCTGAACCCGGCGGATTACGAACCAGAAGTACTGCGTGCCGCGATGGCAAGCGGTACTGCCGGTGAAGTGAACGCTGCCGCCAGCACCAGCTTTGCATGGCTGATCGAGGATTTGCGCGATGGCCGCACCCCGATGAGCGCGCGCAAGCAGTGGTTTGTCGTTGATCCCGACCCCGATCTGATGCCGACCAACGAAATGATGGCGCGTGCGCTGGAAACCGGTGATATCGCCGGCGTGCTGGATAGCGTGAAACCGACGCACCGCGATTATGCCCGCCTGCGCGAAGAACTCGCCAAGGCAAGGCAGCCCGATCGGATTGCCAGTATTCGTGCGAATATGGATCGCTGGCGCTGGCTTGCGCGCGATCTGGGGCCGCAATATCTGATGACCAATGTGCCAGAATATCAGCTGCGGCTGACAGTCGGTGACGAGATTATCCGCACTTACAGGACGATCGTCGGCAAACCCGGCCGCACCGCGACGCCGCAACTGGCCGAGGAGGTTGAAGGGATTGTATTCAATCCGACCTGGACCGTTCCGCAAAGCATCGTGAAGGGCGAAGGTCTGGGCGCAAAGGTCCTGGGCAACCCGGCATGGGCGCGCCGCGCCGGATATACTGCGACCAAGGGCGAAAATGGCTGGGTGACGGTGGTGCAGCAGCCCGGCCCGGGCAATTCGCTTGGCCAGATGAAGCTCGACATGCCCAATCGCCACGCGATCTTCCTGCATGACACGCCGTCCAGAGGCCTGTTCAACCGCGACGACCGCGCGTTGAGCCACGGCTGTATCCGTACCGAACGGGCGCTGGAACTGGCCATCACGATGGCCATTCTCGGGCAGGGCGCCGACTCGCAGGAAGCGGTCGATATTTCGACTTCGGGCAAATATACGCGCGTGCCGATCAAGAAGAAGATGCCGGTTTACATCACCTATTTCACGATGGCGCAGGACATCGACGGCAACCTTGCGACATTTGCCGATATCTATGATCGTGATGCACCGGTTCTGGCCAGTTTTGCGCAGCCACGCGAAATTACCCGCCCGCGTGTGACGAGCGAGGAAGCGGTCGAGATAATCGACGATATGCGTACCTGAATTTGAAAGGGCGTAATGCGGGTTAGAGGCCGGGTGGAAGTATTCCGCCAAGCCGCTGCCCGCTGTCCGCCGCGGAATCCCTGACGGGCGGCGGAGGCGTGACAATGCTTCCATCGCCGGCCAGTCCCAAACGGTCGGCAAAGATCAGCCGCCCGCCCGACAGGTTCCACAATGCCTCGCGGAAATTGTCCGGCCCCATTGCAAAACAGCCGTTGGAACGACCGAGCCTGCCCCAGCGATCGACATGGGATTGCGTGGCATAGGTTGCCGCATGGGCCACGATCGCACGGTCCAGCGCCATCGAATTGTCGGGGTTCAATCCGCCCAGCCGGATCGAAGTGCCAAATCGGCCCTTGTACCATTCCCATGTCACAAAGGCGCCGCGGCTGGTCGCGTTGGAGCCGTAACGGTTGGAGAAATTGTTCAGCCAGCCATCATGTTCCGGATCGGAACCGGTCCCGTGACTGACGAGGAAAGAGCGGACTTCGCTGCGTTCCAGGTTGACGAAATGGAACCGCTCGCTGGCCGAATGGAGGCCGAAATCGGCGATACCGACCATATCCTTGCGCCATATTGCCTCACCCGCCTTGTCGAGCTCGCGCCTGGCAATTTCGAATAATCTGGCATCGCGCAGTCCATAGCTACGCGCCTGCGCAAACAGTTTGCCCGGAACGGCGGCCACACCGCCCATCGCCAGCGCCCCCTTGAGCAGGGTACGGCGCGGCATTTTCGATAGAATTTTCTGGGTCATAAAATCGGCTTTATCATGCAGAGCCTATCCTAAATCTGAACGTCCCCTGCTGCAAGCGCTGAGGACCGGGTCTTAGCTGCCCAATGTCATCTGATCCGCTTCCACCCGCATTCCGCCGACTTGCTGCAGAAACGACTGGCCAAGCAGCGAAACATCCAGTCCTTCGGGAATTATGACCGCCTGAATGTTGCGCGCTTCGAGATCGCCGATAGTCATCCGGTCGATCACCGTGGGCGTGCCCAGCACGTCGCCGCTCGCGCCGCGGCCGATTGGGCGGATTTCGCTTTCGTCCCAATATATGCCCATATCGCGCGCGTCGCTGCCCGTCAGCGCGACTATGCTGGCGCCGGTATCGACCATCACGCGGTAGTCGCGCGAATCCACCGTTGCGACAGCATAAAAATGTCCGTCACTCGAACGGCTCAGCACATGGTCGGAAACCGACAGTCTGCCCGGGCCTGATACTGTCCCGCGGCCCCAATCGCCCGCCCCGCCAACATATTCGCGTTTGACAGGGTCGGGGCGCGGGTCGCTGCGTTCAAGGCCGGGCGCCATGAAATTGGGCACGATCCAGCCAAGCATCATCGCGCCAAGCACCAGAAAAAAGATCTGTTTTCCCATCGTAACGATCAGAGTAATCCTAGGTGCTTAATCCAGGGTAAACAGACGCGCGGGTGTTGCGCGCCAAACAGCCCGAAAAACGCCGGTCAGGGCAGAGGAAACGCGGCCAGTTCGGCAAAGATTTCGTCTTCGCTGCGGCTGGCGGTATTGCGCCAGCTTCCCGCGCTGCCGCGGTTGAGCAACGCCGCGTCCGGTGCGACAACCAGAACGGTCGGGGTGCCGACGATTTCACCGATCCCGAAACGCTGCGCTATTTCAAGATTGCGCGCATCGCCGCGCTGCGGATTGCCCACGTCGATATAGACCACTTCGAAGCGCGATGCCGCCATTGCGGCAAACCGCGGGGTTTGCATCCATCCGGCAAAGGCGCGGCTGTCGTGACACCAGTTTGCGCCCATCACCAGCAGAACATTCCGGCTGTTTTCGCGTGCCCGTTGCAGCGCGCGCGCGACCTCTGCCGCGCTGTCGCCAGCAGGGTCGAACAGTCTGGCTTCGGGATGCAGCGGCGCGGTTGCGGCTGCACCGGGCCGGGTGGCTGCACATCCGCCAAGCGCGCTTGCAAATAGCGCCGCAGCCAGCACAGCGTATTTCATCGCGGCTGGTGCTGGGCCCGTGCGGCAACGGCCAGCCGCTGGAGGCCGGGCATCCCGACCGCGATGGCTTCCTGAAAACCGCCCATGACCGCCAGTTTGGGGCTGCCCTGCGCCATCAGCTTGGCGACAGTTCTGCCGGTGGGGTCCAGCCTGACTTTCGCCAGCCATGCGGCGATTTTCGGATTTTGCGACCAGGCGCCGCGGTTCATGAAATTGATCAGCATCCCCAGCGGATATGTATTGGGCGTATCTGTCAGCGGCGCGGGCGTGCCGAGCGCATTTTTGGTCGCGTCATCATCAAAGTTCGCTTCGAGAAAAGCCGAAAGTGCGGCGCTCAGCGTGACCAGCGGAACGTGCAGTGGTTGCAGGACAATCGTATCCCCGCGAAATTGCGGTCCGTGCTCGCGGTTCTCGCTAAAGGGAACAGCGGTCGCGGTGCAATCGATGAACAGCGCGTCTTGCGGCACGGCTTTTACGTGATCGGCAAAGGTAAGCTTGCCGCGTTCAATCGCGGTAACCCGTCCGTGGCGGATGACGTTCCTGATTTTCCGCAGCAATTCGACCTCGCCTTCGGAAATCGTGGCATAGTGGAACATTTCGGGTTTTACGTCCGGATCAAGCCTGAGCATATAGCCGCCGCGTCCCAGTATTTCGAACATCTCGTCACCCGTTTCGGCCTGGGCCGCGGCTTTGAGCTGGGCAATCTGGTTATCGACGACAGCCTCGAAAAAATCTGGTCCGGGCTGCGTATAGGTCCGGTTGATGAGCCACGAATCGCGCGGGCGGACCCATGAAATATTTTCGGGCAGCACGCCCGCTTCGAGCAGCCAGACGCCCGCATCCATCGCGGTTTTGCCGGCCCCCACGATCACATAATGGCCCGGCAGATCATCGCCGCGCATCCACAGATCGGGCAGATCGCCAGGGATCGCCAGCGGGGTTCCTTCGGCCACGTCATACTGGCGTTTGTGCGTTGCGGGGACGGAGGTTTTGTAGAAGGTCGCGTCGACTATCTTGCGGCGGATTTTGACCGTGGTTTCGTGGCCCGACAGGATCGACTTGAACGTGCCGACCAGGTCCTCGTCCTTGCCCAGATATTCGGACAGCGGATGGTAACCGACCCTCCCGCTGGGCAGGAACCGGCGGTTCATCAGATGCGAGAAATAGGCCGAAACCTCGGTCCCGCTGGCGAGCGGGTACAGACCCTTGTTCGGCCCGTGATCGTCAATCACATCATCGCCAAAGCCCACCGAATTGACGCCGTAGAAAGCGGATGGCTGGTGCAGCGCGACGAAGGAATAGGCATCATTCCAATGGCCGCCGGGCTTGGCGTGCTTGTCAACGATGGTGACATGGCAATCGGGGTCTTCATCGAGCAGCGTATCGACGAATGCCAGACCCACCGCGCCAGCACCGATGACGAGGTAATCTGTTTCAAAGTCGGCCATTTCAAGTTTCCCGATAGGATTTTTCTGGAGTTAAGAGCTATTCGGCGGGCACCGACACGCGTTCGGCTTCGGCATCCAGTTCGGCCGCCTTGGCTTCGACGAGTTTGACAATATGATCGAGCATGGCATCAGATTGCACCGTGTGATCGGTCACGCCGGAAAGATACACCATGTGTTTGCCATTCCCGCCGCCGGTGATGCCGATATCGGTTTCGCGCGCTTCGCCCGGGCCATTGACCACGCAGCCAAGGACCGACAGTGACAACGGTGTCTTGATGTGGGCGAGCCGGTCCTCCAATGCCTGCACCGTGCGGATAACGTCAAAACCCTGACGCGCGCAGCTGGGGCAGGACACCACGCGGACACCGCGCGTTCTCAGCCCCAGTGATTTGAGAATTTCGAAGCCGACACGCACTTCGTCTTCCGGTTCTGCCGACAGCGAAACGCGGATCGTATCGCCAATCCCGGCCCACAGCAGATTGCCCATGCCGATTGAGCTTTTGACAGTACCGCCGATCAATCCGCCGGCCTCCGTAATGCCCAGATGAAGCGGGCAATCCACCGCATCGGCCAATTGCATATAGGCGCTGACGGCCAGGAATACGTCGCTTGCTTTCACGGCCACCTTGTATTCGTGAAAATCGTGATCCTGCAGCAGCTTGATATGATCGAGTGCACTTTCGACCAGCGCTTCGGGACAAGGTTCGCCATATTTTTCAAGCAGGTGCTTTTCCAGACTGCCCGCATTGACCCCGATACGGATGGCGCAGCCATTGGCTTTGGCGGCGCGGACAACTTCGGCGACCCGTTCGCCCGATCCGATATTGCCCGGATTGATCCGCAGGCAGGCCGCGCCCGCATCGGCTGCTTCCAATGCGCGTTTGTAATGGAAATGGATGTCCGCCACCAGCGGCACGCGCGCAGCCTTGGCAATCTTGCCAAACGCGGCGGTGCTTTCGACATCGGGGCAGGATACGCGGATGATATCGGCACCGGCATCCTCGCAGCGGCGGATCTGGTCGATCGTCGCCACCGGGTCGGATGTCGGTGTGTTGGTCATCGTCTGCACGGTGATGGGGGCATCGCCGCCCACCGGCACAGCGCCGACCATGATCTGGCGGCTCTTGCGGCGGTCGATATCGCGCCAAGGTCTGATAGAGGACATAACCTCTCTATAGAGACAGACTGTTGCGGGTGAAAGGCATCGTGTAGCGTTGGTGCGATTTTCGGTGTGAAGGGGACGGGTGTGATCGAACAGAACGCCACAGATTGGGCCGACGGCAAGGGGCCGCTGATCTTCGGGCGCGTGCTCGACGGAAACGGCGGGGGCCGGCCGATCGAATGGGAAGAAGCTGCAAACTGGAAACCGGGTGCGGCCGGCGAAGTCCTGTGGGTCCATTTGCGGCGCGACAATCCCGAAGTGCGCCCGTGGCTCGAAGGCGCAGCAGGTATTCCGCCAACCAGTGCTGCGCTGCTTGTATCGGACAGCACCCGCCCGCGGGCATTCCGCGAAGATGGCACACTGGTGGCGACGCTGCGCGGCATAAATTTCAATGCCGATGCGCAGCCCGAAGACATGATTTCACTGCAGCTGTGGTGCGATGGCGCGCGGCTGGTCACCTTGCGGCGCGCGCCCATGCAAACGCCGCGTGATGTGCTGGCGCTGCTCGATTCGGGGCGGGGACCCTGCGATGCTGCGGCTGCGATCACGCAGATTGTCGAACAGCTTGTCGCCCGGATGAACCAGTCGATTGTCGATATGAACGACAATATCGACCGGCTCGAAGATGCCGACCCTGATGAAAATACTGGCAAAATGCTTGAGCAAATCGCCAGTATACGGCGCAATACTCTTGCGCTGAAACGGCATATGTCGCCCCAGCACGAGGCGCTGGAGAAGATATCACGCGATGCGCCTGACTGGTTCGAGGACCATGACCGGCGCGAAATTGCGGAAACCATCGACCGGCTGCGGCGCTATCTCGATGATCTGGACATCAGCAAGGAAAGTGCGCTGGTCCTGCAGGACGATATTCGCGCGCGGGCGCTGGCGCGGTCCGACCGGACGAATTATCTTCTGACCATTGTGGCCGCGATCTTCCTGCCGCTCGGCTTTCTGACCGGGCTGCTGGGTATCAATGTGGGCGGGATACCCGGGGTTGATGATCCGCACGCATTCTGGATTGTGGTGGCCGGTTGCAGTTTCATCCTGATCGCATTGCTGATGCTGTTCAAATGGTGGAAGTGGCTCTAGCGGCTTGGCCCGGGCCGCGGCTATCCCGGACGCAATTCGAACAGCAGTTCGTCATCGCGGTGGTTGCCGACCATGAAGTGGATATCGGCGATTTTGGCAAAGCCGTATCGCTGATAGAAACGCTGTGCGCCGTGGTTTTCGCTCCATACCGATAGCTGGATGGCATCCTTGCCGCGGTGGTTTGCTTCGGCCAGCGCCCATTCCATCAATGCGGCACCAATGCCCTGACCGGTGGCGCCGGGCGCAGTGTAAAGCTGGTTGATCGCCATCGGGTCGCGCGCATCGGAATGTTGGGCATAAGGGCTGACGAGGCTGATCTTGCAATAGCCGGTCAGTGCGTTGCCATCGCTTGCCAGCCGGTACAGCCGATTGGGGTCGGCCATGTCCTGGCTGACCGCGGCGCGTGAATAGGCCGCGTCCAGAAAGGCATCCAGATCTTCGCGTTTGTATAAATGCCCGAAGGCCGCGACGAAGCTGCTGCGCCCCAGCGCAGCCAATGCGGGTATATCGTCCAACGAAGCGGGGCGCAGGATCATCATCCCGCGCCCCTAACTTTATTTGCCGTCAAATTGAAGTGACCGGCAGATCATGCGCCCGGTGGAAGCGGCTTCTTGCTGGTTTTGGCTACATTGTTGGCATCGGTATCCATCTGTTCGAGCTTGCGGCCCGCCCAGTCCCGGCCGCCAAGGCCAAACGCCAGCGATGCAGCCACTGCGCCGCCGATAACCAATGCGCCGAATGCGAGCCGGACAATGTCTTCGCCCACTCCCATGAATTGCAGACCCATGAATGTGAACAGCAACATCGCGGCATATTTCACCACACTGGCAGCCATGCCGGAACCGTCGGCTCCGCCGATCATCCGGGCGATCATTCCGGCAATCCAGTAACCGATCAGGATAACTGCCGCACCGAAGATAACCCGTCCGCCCAGTTCAAGCACTTGATCGAGGATGGCGGTCAGTTCGGGGAAGCCCAGCATACGCGTCGCCGCGATGGCAAAGAACAGTATGATTGCGATCTGTGTGACGCGGGCAATGATGCCCGTGGCCGTCGTGCCGGCTGGCAGGATATCGGCAGAACCCAGCGATTGATCCACGCCGAGACCGGTCAGGACTTCGGTCAGGATTTGCACCACGAACCGGCTGATAAGATAACCGATGCCGAGCAGGATTGCTGCGCCGATGATCCGCGGAATGGCATCGAAAATCAGTTGCAGCATATTGCTGGCAGGGCCCGAAACGCTGTCGAGGTTGAGCGTGTCGAGCGCCAGGATCGATACGAAAATCACGATCAGGGCATACAGGATCGTACCGATGGTCCGGCTGATTGTGCTGTTGCCGGTTGCGGTTTCGACCCCGCCCCGGTTGGCCCACTTGTCGAAATCGAGTGTCTGGAGTGCAGTCACCGCCAGATCGCGGACAATCCCCGCGACCATCAGGCCGATGAAGAATATCAGGCCGGCTCCGATAAGATTGGGGACCACCGCCATGATGCTGTTCAGCAAGGTCTGGACCGGTGTCATGACGCCGCCCAGATCAAACACCTGGAGCACCGCAAGCAGCCCGAAAAGCCAGATCAGAAGCGAAACGATCTTGCCCAGCGATTCGCCCAGACTTTGCCCGCTACCCGTGCTGCGCTGCAGCAACGTGACATTGTCCACGAGTTTGGCAAATGCCCATTTGGCAGCTTTTGCGAGCGCCCACGTTACGATCAGAATGACGGCTGCGATGCCGACTTTCTCGGCGATTTGCATCGCCATGTCTGAATCAAACCGGTAATTTCCTACTTGCACGATTAGTCTCCCCTTGTTTGTTAATCGACAACCTAGCACAGTTCGTCGCGCTTCCGAAGAGGCTTAAGCCCGCCTGCGGATAACATCCCGCTGGCAGGATTGATTTTATTGTGCTCTGCGCGGCATTTTTGCAGCATAGCGGCTGCAGCCAGCGCTCAGGAGGTTCGCATGACATCGACCGAAAAATCCCGCTGGAGTATCGCCATCCACGGCGGCGCCGGCACAATGACGCGCGAGCGGATGACGGGCGAGGTTCAGGCCGGTTACGAAGCCGCGCTGCAATCCGCCCTGGACGCGGGCAAGGCGGTTCTGGCGGCGGGCGGCGAAGCGCTTGACGCTGTTCAGGCCGCTGTCGTCGTTCTGGAGGATGACCCCCATTTTAACGCCGGTCGCGGCGCAGTCTTTACCTATCAAGGCGTGAACGAACATGACGCGGCGATCATGGACGGCCGCGACCGTACAGCCGGGGCCTGCACCGGCACCACCCAGGTCAGGAACCCGATCATTCTTGCGCGGTCCGTCATGGAAAACAGCCCGCATGTATTCCTCAGCCGCGAAGGCGCGGAAGTGTTTGCCCGCGAACAGGATATCGAACTGGTCGATCCCGACTGGTTTGCAACGGCAGAACGCTGGCGGCAGTTGGAAGAATTGAAATCAAAAAAGCTGGGCTGGTTCGATGTCGATCTGAAATACGGGACGGTCGGCGCCGTGGCGACGGATAAAAACGGCAATATTGCCGCCGGCACATCGACCGGCGGCCTTACGGGCAAGCGCTGGGGCCGGATCGGCGATTCCCCGATGATTGGCGCGGGCACCTATGCCGATAATCGCGCCTGTGCTGTGTCCGCGACGGGTGCGGGCGAGTTTTTTATCCGCGCAGGCGTGGCGCATGAAATCTGCGCGCGAATGCGGATGAAGGGCGAAACCGCTCAGGCGGCAGCCGATGCTGTGATTGCCGAAGTTGGCGCGATGGGCGGTGATGGCGGCGTGATTGTCGCATCCCCCGATGGAACAACCGCTTTTGCCATGAACACGCCCGGCATGTATCGTGGGCGTGCTGACAGCAGCGGGATTAATGAAGTCGCTATATTTTCAAGTAATCAGACCTAACCCGTAAAAAGTTGTTCGATTTGACTCCCTTTGTTTTTGGGGCCTATCAACACTTGTCCAATGACAATAGGGATTTCGATTCTTCCTGTTGATTGGACTTCTGGCAGGACCGATGGTGTATTGTTCCTGTGTCAGAGTTTGAGGGGCTAATACTATGAAATTTATTAATAAAGGTGCGATCATTGCTGCGTCCGCCGGGTTTGTCTTTGCCACCCCCGTGATTGCACAGGATCAGTATCCCATGACCGGCGGCGACTGGGTCGAAGTTTCCGCCATCAGCATCGATGATGGCCATGCGCTGGAATATGCCAACCATCTGGCTGCCCAATGGCGCCAGGGCCAGGATTATGCTGTCGCGCAGGGCTGGATTTCCAGTTACGAAGTTCTGGTCAACGTGCATCCCCGCGACGGTGAGCCCGACCTATATCTCATCACCCGGTTTGCCGATTTTGCGGATGAGGCCGAGAGCGAACGCCGCGGCAAGATGTATCGCGAGATGATGAAAAAGAACATCGCGACATTACAGGCAGAGTCCGGCGGCCGTGCGGAATTCCGCAAACTTATGGGCACCACCTTGATGCAGGAAATGAAGTGGCGCAAATAAGCGCGGCTTGACTGCGCGGGAGGGCAGCGGTTCTTCTCCCGTTCAGACAGGCCGGACCCAGGTAGCGGCGATGGCGCCCAGCGCGGCAAGAACCGCTGCGCTATCGGGTTCGACCTTGCTGTGCACTTCGGCCACTTTAAAATACCCCGCAATGATTACCGATTCGCCGCCAGGCGGGACGGCAAAGGCCAGATCGACGTAGATGCTGCCCATGCCTTGCGCAAAAGCGGTGCCGGTTTTGTCGCCGGAATCCCAGCCTGACGGAATACCGCCGCGAACGCGGTTCATTCCGGTCTGTGTCTCGCGCATCCAGCCGCGCAATATCGTGCGCTGCGGGCCGTCAAGCGCATCACCAAACAGCAGGTTGCCGACCGTTTGCGCCATTGCACGCGCGGTCGTCGTATCGCGCACTTCCCCCGGCGGAACATAATTGAGCGATGGTTCGGTGCGGTCCAGCCGGCTGACATCATCACCGATAGAGCGCCAGAACCCGGTAAGCGCGCCCGGCCCGCCCAACTGGCGGAGCACCAGATTAGCCGCTGCATTGTCGCTGGCGACAAGTGCGGCTTTCGCCAGTTCGCGGATGGTCATGGACCGGCCCACCAGCGGCTGCGTAACCGGAGAATAGGTGGTGATGTCGCTGTCCGCGATAGAAACCTTTGTGTCCAGCACCGCATCGCCCGCGCGCAAGGCCATCGCCGCCAGAGAAAGTTTGAACGACGAGCAATGGGCGAACCGTTCGTCAAGCCGGTTGCCCAGCATCTGCCCGCTGGCAGTGTCCAGAATTGCAGCGCCCAATATGCCCCCGCTTTCCATTTCGAGTGCCCGCAGACGCGCGCTGCCGTCGAACCCTTTTTCAGGCAAGGTGCAGCCGCGAAGTCCCACTGCAGCAATGCTGGCTGCAGCAGCCCCAAGCATGGTTCTGCGGTTCCAGTGATGATAATCTGTCATGTGAATTTGTCCGCCTTGCGTTTTCCGAAGCGCATATCCTGTTCCAGTTTGGCGCGCAGCCGGGCGTAAAACGCTTCCAGAAATGCGCGCTCGTCGCCATTACCGCTATTCCAGCCGAGTTTGCGGCAGATGGCATCGTGCACTGCTTCGATTGCTTCTGCGCGGCCCTCGCGCAATATCCGCTCGAGTGTCTGTAGCTCGTATTCACCATAAACACTCAAATCCGCCTCATCAAATACATAGTCAGCGGCGGTGACAATGCTCGGGCAGGCAGCAGATACGGCCCGTTTGGCGAACATGGCTTCGGCCAGTATCGGCCGCGGGGCTTCGATTACCCAAGTTCCCGCAATCAGATCGCCGGCGCGCAGATTATCGCGGTTGAACACCGGAAACAGCAGGAATATGGCGAACCAGCCGCCAGCTGCCCAGCCTGCCGCCCCCCCTTCGCCCGAGGGCGCACCCATGATGAACAGCAAAGGCATGAACAGCTCGATCTGCCGCAGAAGGTTGCGCGCCACGATCGCTTCTGCGGTCAGCCGCCTGGTCCCGTGCGCCGCGACGCGGATGCCCGTCAGCCTTTTCCCCGGTGTCGCACCGCGCGGCCCCATTTCGAAAAATACGAAATAGAAATTGTAAACCACGAAAGTGAAAATCATCCAGAAGACGATGATCAGTTCGATCGGTCCGCTGGTTTCTCCGCTTGCACCGAACACGCTGATGCCAGTCCACAGCAGCAGCAGGGCCGCCAGCAGCACAGCTGCATTGATAATCACAAAATCGATCAGTAGTGCTCCCGCGCGCGAACCGATTGTGGCCAGTGTTACCGGCACGGCGACGCCTTCGGGGGTCACCAGAGTGCGCGCGCGTTTTGCCGCCCCATCGCGCCAGTTTGCTGCCCTGCTCACGGCGCGCCTGCCGGCTTGCCGCGCCCGGCGGCGAGGAAATAAAGCATCCAGAACAGCAGCATCGCGGCGCCGATGGCGTATCTGGCCCGCATATCCGTGACTAGTTCACGCCCGAATGCTTCCAGAAGACCGGCTATGACCATCATGAAGACCACGCCGATCATGACCACTGCGGCGCGCCGTCCGGCCTCCGATGCGGCCGACATGATTGTGCGTTTGCCCGGAAATGCCATTGATCTGCCGATATGCATTCCGGCCGCGCCTGATAGCAATATTGCGAAAAGTTCGGTGGTCCCGTGAACCGAAAGCCACGCGGCAAATTCAGGCACAAGGTCCTGGGTCGAAAACAGCCATAGCATCGCGCCCAGCACCGCCATGTTGTGAACCAGCAGCATCACCGACGGGATGCCAAAAGCAAATCCCAGCGCAAAGGCGAGGATCGCGACCCGCGCGTTATTGTTGAACAGCATCGCGGAAAATGCCGACAATCCGGCGGCAGTATCCTGGCCCGCAAGCCCCTCCAGCAATTGTTCGCGGCTGGCACCTGGCACGCGGGTATCGGCGAATTGCGCGGGGACAAGCGCGTGATACCATCCGGTGCTGCGCGCAGCCAGCAACCAACCCACCGCAGTCCCGGCAGCCATCACCGCCAAAGCGATACATATTTCAAGCCAGATCTCGCGCACCGAACGGCTCCATCCGCCGCCCAGAAAACCGCTCAGCCAGTTGATAAAGCCGGTGCGCGGGCCATAGATCTGAAACCATGCGCGGCGAACCAGCGCCTCCAGATATGCGGTAACCGAGCTATCCAGCGATGTCTCGCGCGCGACCGAAAGGCTGGATGCGGCAGTCCGGTACAGCACGGGGAGATCGAGCACATCTGCATCGGGCAGCCGCCGCATCTTACCGCTTTCCATCTGCCAAAGGATTTTATCCAGCCGCCGCCAGTCGGCCTCACGTTCAAGCCTGAACCGGTCAGAGCGAAGTGCAGCGGCCTCGATATCGGCAGGCGGCACCACTTCCTTGCGCGCAAACGGATTGGGAAACGCCATCAACCGATTGCTCCTGACAGCTTGATCCTGAAATATCTGTCGATCAGCCGGCTGCCGACATCGGCATGGCCTGCCTCGACCACATCGACACCCATCTGCCGCAGCCGCTGCAGCACGACAGCGCGCTGCCGGGACAAGATATCGGCTGTAACCGCCATTGAAAGACTGCGAAGATCGCCGGGCACAGCGCCGCGAATTTCCGCAAGTTCGGCATCCTGCATGACAACAAACAGCACCAGATGTTTGTCCACCAGCCGGCCAACGCTTTCCACCATCAATTCTGCGCCTGTCGGATCATGAAAATCGCTGAACAGCACAATCAGGCTGCGGCGCTTCAGCCGCGCAGCCAAAGTTGCCAGGGCCAGTGTGAAGTTCGATTCCTCGAACCGGTAGTCCAGGCTGGCGGCGGCACTTTGCAGCTGACGGAATTCCCGTGCATTGGCGATGAACGGCGTGGCCATTTCTGGGCGCGCGGCAAATCCGAACAGTGCAACCCTGTCTCCGCCTTTCAGCGCGGCATAGCTGGCGGTCAAAGCGGCGCTGACTGCGCGGTCAATCCTCGGGATGCCGTCAACCGGCTCGCACATTGCCTGACCGCAGTCGAAAGCGAATACGATCTGGTTGTTGCGCTCGCTTTCGTTCTCGCGCGCATACAGGCGGGTGTGGCGCGCGCTGGCCTTCCAGTCGATCCGGCGGCGATCCATGCCGGGCTGATATTCGCTCAGCGCCTCGAATTGCGTACCCTCGCCGCGCATCCGGCGCGCAATCAGGCCAAATTGCGCATCGCGCAGGACTGTTTGCATGGCAGGGGACCTGACCGGTGAAAGGTCGGGCCAGATCCTGATCTCGCGGTTGATGTCCTGCTCGATCTGGCGGCAACCAAGCCCCAATGGCCCGCGCCAGCGCAGCCAGAGGCGTGTTATCGCTGCAGTACCGCGCCGCGCGGGCACCGGCTGCGCGCTGCCCCGCCAGCCGGTATCTCCGCGGACCAGCGGGATCTCGATCCGGCCCCCTGCTGACAGGCGCGGATCGCAGGCCAATGCCGCGGTTGCCCGGTGGCCGCCGCCGCCGATCACCGCCGCCACCTGAATTAACGCCGGGTTGGCGATTTCGGTATCGGCAGGAGCGTCCACCCAGACTTCCACCAGCCGGCCCGCCAGAAAGCCGTCCAGCAGCACCAGCACAAGCAGAGCCGCCGCAGCGGCTGGCGCGGCGATCCAGGCATCGGGCGTGGTTGCCGCGGCCAGCAAGGCGATCGGCGCGGCTGCGGCTGCTATCCATGCCGCTCTGGCCGAAGGGACAATCGGGAAATTCATCAAGTGCCTTATCGCGGCGCTTCTGTGCTTTCGACAAGCCCGGCGACAAGTTCCTCCATATCGCGGCCCTCGATCTCCGCCGCCGGCGAAAGCAGCAAACGGTGGCGCAGCACCGCCGCAGCCAACGCCTTTACATCGTCGGGGATCACATAACCGCGCCCCGAAAGCGCGGCGCGCGCGCGCGACGCACGGGCAAGCAGAACGGCGGCGCGCGGGCTGGCCCCCGATGCCAGATCGCCGTGTTCGCGGGTAGATCTGATCAGCCGGACGATATAATCGGTGATTTCCGGCGCTGCCGTGACTTCATCCAGCGCCGCAGCGGCTTCACCAAGTCTGGCGGAACTGGTGACCGCCCCAATGCCGTAATCGGCGGCGCGCGGCGGGCCGCCCTTATCCGCAAAGCGAGTGACAATCGCGGTTTCTTCGGCCTCACTGGGATACTCGATCAGCAGTTTGAACAAAAACCGGTCCAGCTGCGCTTCGGGAAGCGGGTAAACCCCTTGATTTTCAATCGGGTTTTGTGTTGCGAATACCGTGAACCGGTCCGGCAGCGCATGGGTTTCGCCGTCCAGCGTCACCCGCCGTTCCTGCATCGCCTCGAGCAGAGCGGCCTGCGTTTTCGGCGGGGTGCGGTTAATTTCGTCCGCCAGCAACAATTCGCGAAAGATCGGACCGCGCGTGAGTGTAAAACTGCTGGTCTGGAAGTTGAACAGATTGGAGCCCAGAATATCGCCGGGCAGCAAATCGGGGGTGAACTGGATGCGTCCGTAATCAAGTCCAAGTGCGCCCGCGAAACATTGCGCCAGAAACGTCTTGGCTGTTCCCGGTGGGCCTTCCAGCAGCACGTGACCCTGACTGACCAGCGCAACCAGCAGATGGTCGACGGTTTTGTCCTGACCGACAATCGCTTTGGCGACTTCGCTGCGGATTGCTGTGGCAAGCTCCTGCAACTGTTCGAGTGTCATGGTCATTGATACAACAGCCTCTCTATGGATTTGAGCGCTTGCGAGGCACGCAGCAACTCGCCCGGGTTACGCGATGTGCGCAATATCCGGGCATTATCGGCGAATGACGGGGCGTTTTTGATTCTGCCGGCCAATGCCCTGTCGAGCGCCGCATCATCCACCGTGTGTTTCATGCCCAATGCGGCCGCTATCCGTCCGGCGACAAGCACCGCATAGGGCGGACCGAGCAAATGGTATCGGCCCGTCTTGCGTATAATTGCCGCGGCATTGGTAACGAGCTGGTGTTTGCCGAACGCGATCGCGGGGCCTTCTGCCAATGGCGGCCCGAACCTGCGAAAACTGCGCCAGCCAACCGCGATCAAGGCGATCATCAGGCAAATTGTTGCGGCCAGAAACGGGGGTTCGAAGGCCAGCGTGAGCAAATTCTTTTGTGTGCCCAATCCGCTTAGCGTCATGTCGAACACAACCGGCAAATCGGCATCATCCATCGCTGCATCGACCAATGCGTGAACAAATGCGGCGTTGGCCTGCCCGGTGAAACCCCAGTTGTTGACGAGGTCGGGCTCTGCAATGATCACCAGCGGATATATGTCGTGATAGGACTTACCGGTTTTTCTGTCTGGCCCGCGTTCAGGTCTTGCCGCCGGTCTGCCGCCGCCGGCCATATCGCCCAGCGAAGGATAATCGCCGTCATCAAGGTAACCGGCCAGCGTTTGCCCCTTCGCATCGCGCGCAATGGCAGCAATCGCGCCCGAGGACATCGTCTGGATCGTTTCGGGGTCAGGCAGCGCTCCCTCGCGTCCGGGAGCAGTCCATGTTCGGCTTTCAACCCGAGAAATCTGGAGGTCGAGCGGCGCAGTGGCGGATATTCCTTCGGCCCAGCGCGGCACTTGCGCACCGATAATCTGGACCCAGCCTTCTTTCGTCGCTGTACCGGCCTGTGCCTGCCGCGGAATGGCCACCGCCTGCCATTTGGGTAACACCAGTATCGTCGGGCCAACGTACCGGCGATCCCCGATAATCTGTGCCAGCTGGCCTGCATCGGCGGAATGCGGCGGGGTCAATACAAGTAAGGCACCATCATCATGCGCGCTGCGGCTTCGCGACCGACTGACATCGTGCCCCTCTGCCTCCAGATATTCAGCCATTGCGTAATAACCGTTTAGCCCGCGCCCGCCGCCATGGCCGCCGCCATCATTGGGGGTATTTCCGGTCAGCCCTGCGCCGATAAAATACAGCATGGCAAAAAACACCGCCGCGCCGAAAACCAGCATGACAAGCACTGTTCGCGGATTGAACACGCCGGCGGATGATTGCGCGTTCATAGCCGCTCCAAAGCAAAGTCGGCATAGGCTGCGCGGGCGATCTGCCAGTCTTCTGCGCTGAGCCGGCGCAGCGCGAACAGGCTGTGTTCCACTTGTCGCGCGATGGTCGCAAAAGCGTGGCGCGCATTATCGGGAAGCGCCGCAAGTGCGGCAATCTCCCGCGCGGTGCTGGATGGCTCCAGCCAATCGGGGCGCGCGGCTGCGATCTGGCCAACGCTGCGTTTCAGCAGCAGGTGCGCCGCTTCGTCATAGTGTCCTTCCGCGGCCAAACGGTCAGCCTCGCTCAACAGCGCAAGCACATCTTCACGCTGCGGGGTCCATGCGTCATCCGCTTCGGCATCATCGGCCGATACACCGATCAGCGGCGCAACCAGACGCCAGACCAGCCAAAGCACCAGCGAGATGGCCAACGCCAGCAGCACCCATTTCAGGGCGGGCCAGAGATTGACGATCGTCTGCCCGACAGGCGCAAAAAGCTCGCCCAGCAGGTCGAAGAGATTTTGCAGCCATGCGGGGGGCGGGTCAGGGGCCTGCGGCTGGACGGGCGCAAATTGCAGGCTCTCGTCCGCGCGAATGTCGCGCCAGCTTTCGTCTCCGGCATTCCGGGCAGTTGCTGCGCCGGATCCAGTAGCCGGAACGACCTCCACCGGCGGAACAGCCGCATTGTTACCAGCCCCGGTGGTCACTGGGGCGCGGCTGCAAGGCGATAGTTGGCAGCAGACCGGATCAGCCGCGTTCCCTGGCCTGCGCATAAGTCCCCAGAATCCGCAATTCCTTGCAGTGGAATGCGAGTTCATCCAGCGAACGGTCAACCGCAGCATCACCGGGCGCGCCGATGATATCGGCATAAAACATGGTGGCGGCGAAACTGGCGCCTTTCTGGTAACTTTCCAGCTTGGTCATGTTCACGCCGTTAGTCGCAAAGCCGCCCATTGCCTTGTACAAGGCGGCGGGGATGTTTTTCACTTCAAAAATGAAAGTGGTCATCGCCACCTCGTCCTTCAGCTCGGCAGGATCGCGCCCTTCCTTTGCCAGCACGACAAACCGGGTCATATTGTCGCTCGCATCTTCGACCTGATCATCGATGATCTGCAAGCCATATAGGTCGGCCGCAATTTTTGGCGCGATCGCCGCGATAAACGGATTGCCGCTATCGGCAACAAAGGCTGCCGCGCCGGCAGTGTCGCTGTAATTGAGCGGCACGATATCGCGTTCGCGCAGATAGTGGCGCGACTGGCCCAGCGCCTGCGGATGGCTGTATGCCGCCTCGAACGGACCCTTGGTATCCAGCGCCATCAGCGCATGGGTAATCGGCATGAAATGTTCGGCCACAATCGCCAGCCCGCTTTCGGGAAGCAGAAAATGGATATCGGCGACCCGGCCATGCTGGCTGTTTTCTATCGGGATGATCGCACAACCGGCGCGGCCTTGCTTGACCGCATCGATGGCGTCTTCGAAACTGAAGCTGGGCAACGGCAATGCATCGGGCGCAAACTCCATCCCAGCGCGGTGCGAATTGGCACCGGGGGATCCCTGCCATGCGATCGCGCGCATGGGATCGGCGGCGGCCTCGGCGCGCATTTTTTCGACCATGGCGAGAGCGGGTGCGGGAAAACTTTGCATGATAGCGCGGCAATTATAGGCGCACTTCGCACTCGGCAAGCGTCTTGGCCCTTGCGAATGGTGCAGGGGCTGCCTATTGCGGCGGCAAAGCACCAATCAACTTTTACAAAGCGGAAAATTTAAGCAATGGGCGACCGTTTCAATACCACAGCCGGCTGGGTTCTGTTTGCAGGGGTCGTGGCCCTTGGTCTTTCCAGCATATCGATGCGCGTGTTTTCGACCGAACGCCCGGAAGAAATGGCTTACCCGATCGAGGGCGTGGTATCTTCTGAAGGCGGCGAAGACGGACCTTCGCTGGCAATGGTATTGTCCACCGCAGACGTAGCCAGGGGCGAGAAGGTGTTCGCGAAATGCCAGTCTTGCCATACGATCGATCAGGGCGGCGCCAACGGCATCGGACCCAATCTTTACGGCATCATGGGTGTGCCGGTCGGTAAACATGCGGCAGGTTTCGTTTACAGTTCGGCTCTGTCGGGCCACGGTGGAAACTGGGATTTCGAAAACATGGATGCCTGGCTGAAAAGCCCCAAGGCGTTCGCTTCGGGCACCAAAATGAGCTTTGCCGGACTGTCCAAGATCGAAGACCGTGCGGATGTCATCGTTTACATGAACTCCAAGGGGTCGAACATCCCGCTTCCGGCAGTTGCCGAAGAAGCGCCGGCGGAGACCGAAACTGAAGAGGCACCGGGTGCCGGCCCGGGTGCAGTAGAAGGTGCCGATGCGAGCGCTGTAGAGGCTGCCGGAGCAATGGGCGCGGCGCAGCCGGTTCCGGCTAACTAGGCCAGAGTAGAGTGGGTGGCGGCGCGGTTTGCGCGCGCTTGCCCTTGAATCCCTGAGCAACCACGTACCATTCGGAACTGCCCTTGCGGCTCGCGGGTGGTTTGGCGTGTTTGACGGTGGTGAAATGCTTTTTCAACAAATCTAGCAAGTCCTTGTCGGTCCCGCCGGCCAGCACTTTGGCGATGAACGTGCCGCCCTTGGCCAGATTGTCGGCAGCAAACCAGGCTGCGGCCTCGACCAGGCCCATTGTCCGCAAATGATCGGTTTGCTTATGCCCCACGGTGTTGGCCGCCATATCCGACATGACCAGATCGGGCGGCCCGTCGAGCGTTTCGGCCAATAAGGCGGGCGCCTTGTCATCCATGAAATCCATCTGGAAAATCGTGACGCCTTCGATGGGATCGGTTTCCAGCAGATCGATCCCCACAATCGCAGCTTTCGGCGCAACCTTGCGGACCACCTGGCTCCAGCCGCCGGGCGTAATACCCAGATCGACCACGCGCTTGCTGCCTTTGAGGATGTGGAACTTTTCGTCCAGTTCGATCAGCTTGTAGGCCGCGCGGCTCCGATAGCCGTCGGCTTTCGCCTGTTTGACATAGGGGTCGTTCAACTGCCGTTCCAGCCAGCGTGTCGATGATGCAGTACGCTTCTTTGCTGTCCGGACCTTGCGATCGGGGTTTTTGCCGGATCTGCTCATTGCTTGTCTCCGCGCAATTTTTCAGCCGCAGCCCGGCCATCATTTTCTGCTGTCATCAGACTGCGCAAAATGCCTTCACGGATGCCGCGATCGGCAACGCCGAGCCGGTGGGCCGGCCAGATATCCAGAATTGCATCAAGAATGGCGCAACCTGCCACAACCATTTCCGCGCGGTCGCGGCCGATAGTGGGCAGCTGTGCCCGCTCGGCCAGCGTCATGGTCGCCAGCCGGCTATTGATGTCGCGCATCGATTGCGTGGGAATAATCAGCCCATCGACTGCGCGCCGGTCATATTGCGGCAATTGCAGATGCAGACTGGCAAGCGTCGTTACCGTCCCGCTGGTGCCCAGCAGCCGCATGTCATCGACCTGCGCCGGTGCGATCCGTTTCGCAAACTGGGCAAAGCTGTCGCCAACGAGCTGCCGCATCCGCGCGTAGCGCTGCGCACGGATTTCGGAGGTGTCTTCGCCGGTACCGACCGTTTCGGTCAGCGAGACAACACCCCACGGCACCGACTGCCAGTCCAGAATGCGCGGGATCGGATCGCCGGGTTCAATAAGAACCAGTTCGGTCGAACCACCACCAATGTCGAATATGACCGCCGGACTGGGCCCTTCGGCCAGCAGCACATGGCAGCCCAGCACGGCCAGCCGCGCTTCCTCCTGTGCAGAGATGATATCGAGGACGATCCCGGTTTCTTCGCGTACGCGGTTGATGAATTCGGCGCCGTTTTCCGCACGGCGACACGCCTCTGTCGCGACTGAGCGGGCCAGATGGACGCTGCGGCGTTTCAATTTGTCGGCGCATACCCTGAGCGCCCCCAGCGCCCGGTCCATCGCCTCGTCGCTGAGCCTTCCGCTCTCTGCCAGACCCTCGCCCAGTTTTACCACTCTGCTGAACGCGTCGATCACGGTAAAATCTTCGCCTGCAGGTCTGGCAATCAGCAGCCGGCAGTTGTTCGTTCCCAGATCCAGCGCTGCATATGCTTGCCGGCGGGCAAAATATGTCTGTTTGCCATCTGCACGGGATTTTTGACCCGCCGCACCATTGGACGAGCCTTCTGCGGGTTTGCCGGGGGGCCGGGATTCGGGCTGCGAAGGGCGACCGGGCCGGAAATCGGCCACACCGCGTCCTTTTTTGCCCCGCATGGATTTTCTACCGCTGCGGCCGTCCGGCGGAGAATGATCCGCCATTACACTTGCTTTCACTTTCACCCGTGAAAATCACGAGCACCTGTCATGGACGCTAGCGGGGGCGGGGCTTTGCGGCAAGTGCGGTAGGATTTGTGCAGCGCAGGTTCGGAAAAACGCGGAGGGACAAGGGGCCTTTATAAAACCGGTCTTGACCGCGCCGTCTGGCAAACCTAAATGCGCGCCCTTCCGGTTGCCCTGTCGTCTAATGGTAAGACTACGGACTCTGACTCCGTCAATTGAGGTTCGAATCCTCACGGGGCATCCAGCTTTCCTGTCATATCCTGTCTTGCCCGGTCAGGCCACCGCGCTTAGGGCGCAACACATGACAGAAAAAAACCAGGATCACGAATTGACCGGCCGCAGGTTCTATCCGGCAAAAGTCGAAGCCAAAACCGCAGTAACCTCCCCCGCACAAACCCCGCAGACACAGCATCCGGCCTATAAGCTGGCGTTTCAGGATGTGGATTTCATGTTGCGCGAAGAATTGCGCCCGGTGCGTTTTCAGCTTGAACTGCTAAAGCCGGAAATGTTGCTGGACGAAGCGGGGGTGGGATCCACGCTGGTGATGTACGGATCTGCCCGGATCCCGTCGCAGGAAGAAGCCGAGGCCAGCGTTGCGAATGCCAGCCCGGAAAACAAGGCGGTGGCCGAACGCCTGGCCGCGAAGGCCAAATATTATGAGGAAGCGCGCGCTCTGGCCCGCCTCGTAAGCGAGAAATCGCTGATCGAGGACGGAAAACGGCAATTTGTCGTTTGTTCGGGCGGCGGTCCGTCAATCATGGAAGCCGCCAATCGCGGGGCATCGGATGCGGGGGCCGAATCCATCGGCCTCAATATCATCCTGCCGCACGAACAAGCCCCCAATTCCTACGTCACACCTTATCTCTCGCTTAACTTCCATTATTTTGCCCTGCGTAAAATGCACTTTTTGTTACGGGCGCGTGCGGTTGCGGTTTTTCCTGGCGGATTTGGCACATTCGACGAATTCTTTGAGCTGCTGACGTTGATCCAGACCGGCAAGATGAAGCCCATCCCGATTGTTTTGTTCGGCAAGGAATTCTGGACCAAAGTCATCGATTTCGAAGCGCTGGCCGATGAAGGCACGATCAATCACGAAGATCTGGAACTGTTCACATGGTGCGAGACGGCTGATGAGGCCTGGAAATGTATCGCCGAGTTCTACGAGCTTGAAAGCTAGTCAGAACCTGACCGCCTGATGGCCGAGCGGCCCGGACCCTGCGCCGAAACCGGGTGCGTTTTCGATGGCTTTGAAAACATATTGCCGTGCTAGTCGGATGGCGTGTTCGGTGCTCTGACCGTGTCCAAGCAACGTCGCAATCGCGCTCGATAGCGTGCAGCCGGTGCCGTGCGTATGACGGGTTTCGATCCGGGCATGTTCGAACGACACGGCGCGGGACCGGGGGGTGACCAGCAAATCGCGGACGGAGCCATCGGTCCCGTGACCGCCTTTGGCCAGCACGGCGCAATCATGGCGATCCGACAATGCCGTGGCCGCTGCAAAAATCTCGTCCTTGTTGCTGACGGGCATCGCGGTCAGCGCTTCCAGTTCGGGCAGGTTGGGAGTCACAAGTGTCGCCATTCCCAGCAGGCGGCGAAACCCGCTGATCGTCTTGTCATCGGCCAGAATGGCGCCGCTGGTTGCGACCATGACCGGATCGAAGACAATCGGGACGCCCAGCCATTGCAGGCGGTCAGCCAGTGTTTTGGCAATTTCGGGTGAGCCGAGCATCCCGATCTTAACGGCATCGACCCCGATATCGTCAACACATGCGGCGATCTGGCGGTCGATCAGATCGCGCGATAGGACCTCGATCGCATCCACCCCGGTAGAATTCTGCGCAGTGACCGCGGTAATCGCGGTCATCGCATAACCGCCCAGCATCGTGATTGTCTTGATATCAGCCTGTATTCCCGCCCCGCCCGAGCTATCCGATCCGGCGATCGACAGAATGCGCGGTGGTATCCGTGGGGGCGCATTCGTCGCTGCCATCACACAGCAGCCTCGACAGCGGTGCATATCCGGTCGACGATCTGGTGGACCTGAGCCTTGTCATCGCCTTCTGCCATCACCCGGATGACCGGTTCTGTGCCCGATGCGCGGATGACCAGCCGGCCCTTGCCCGCAAGCTCGGCTTCGGCACTGGCAATACAGTCTTTCACGGTTTCATTCTCGAGCGGAGCGCCGCCCGAATAACGCACATTCTTGAGCAGTTGCGGCACCGGATCGAACAAATGCAAAACTTCGCTCGCGGGTTTGCCGATCCTGACGAGCGCCGATAGGACTTGCAGCGCGGCAACCGTGCCATCGCCCGTTGTGCCGTAATCAAGCAGGATCATATGTCCCGACTGTTCGCCGCCCACGTTGAAGCCGCCTTCGCGCATCCGTTCCAGCACGTGCCTGTCGCCCACTTTGGTACGTTCAAGCACCAGACCCTGTTCTGTCAGGTAACGTTCGAGCCCCAGGTTCGACATTACCGTGGCGACAATCCCGCCGCCTTTCAGATCGCCGCGCAAGGCCCGCCGTGTAGCGATCAGCGCCATCAGTTGGTCGCCGTCCACAGTCTGGCCTTTTTCATCGACGACAATCAGCCTGTCAGCGTCGCCGTCCAGCGCAATACCCACATCGGCCTTTTCGGACAGGACGCGCGCCTTTAGCGCTTCGAGCGAGGTCGAACCGACATCCTTATTGATATTGATGCCGTTGGGTTCGGTGCCGATTGCAATCACGTCCGCACCAAGTTCCCAAATCGCCGAGGGCGCGACCTGATACGCCGCACCATTGGCACAATCGACCACGACTTTCAGATTATCGAACCGGACATCTTCCGCAACCGATTGCTTGATTGCGTGGATGTAGCGTCCGCGCGCGTCGTCGATCCGCCTCGCGCGGCCGATTTCGGTTGCCGGGGCGAGCCGCGACTGCCGGTCCAGCGCGGCTTCGATAGCCACCTCGTCCTCGTCCGAAAGTTTGAAACCGTCGGGCCCGAACAGTTTGATGCCATTGTCTTCATAGGGATTGTGGCTGGCCGAAATCATCACCCCGATATCGGCGCGCATTTCGCGGGTGAGCAGCGCCACGGCGGGGGTGGGCAGGGGGCCGGTCATAACCACATCCATGCCAACGCTGGTAAATCCGGCGACCAGCGCGCTTTCCATCATGTAACCAGACAGACGCGTGTCTTTACCGATCACCACGCGGTGCCGGTGTTCTCCGCGCAGAAAATGGCGTCCGGCAGCCTGGCCCACACGCATGACGATATCGGGCGTCATGACGCCTTCATTTGTCCGGCCACGGATACCGTCTGTTCCGAAATATTTGCGCGTCATTTCCAAGCCTTCATGCGGGTTGCGTTTCGCGGATTGCCATGCCGCGTGTCGGCGCTAATGTCACGCGCGGTAACAGGGGGCCATGATGGATAGACTTGCGCAGGATGACCGGAAGCTGGTGTCGCTCAGACTCCCGGCTGGCTGGACACTGGCGGGTTTGCTTGCCGGTCTGGCGGCGGGAATGCTGCTGGCGGAAAGTCCGGCGATTGAACCGGTTCTGGCCGTAGCCGGGCCTGTCGGCACGCTGTGGCTGCGCGCGCTGCAAATGACCATCATCCCGTTGGTCGCCGCATTGCTGGTGATGGGTATTTCGCAAATGCTGGATACTGCCAGAGCGGGTCAGGCTGCGCGGCGGACCCTGGGATGGATATTTGCCGTGTTGATCTTCAGCGGGACGGCTTCGGTTATCGCCATGCCGCTGCTGTTGCAGGCCTTTCCGATCCCCGGCTCCGCGCAAGGTGTGCTGGGCACGCAGGAAATCGGCGAGCAGGTGGTGCCGCCGATTGGCGATTTTATCGCGTCGCTGATTGCGCCGAATATTTTTGCCGCGGCGGCGGAAACGGCGATGCTGCCGCTGGTCATCTTTCTGGTGTTGTTTTCTGTGGCAATGTCGCGGATTCCGGCAGTGCAGCGCGAGACATTGCTGGGCTTCTTTCACGCGCTGGGCAATGCCATGCTGGTGATTATCGGCTGGGTGCTGTGGGTTGCGCCTGTAGGCGTGTTTGCGCTGGCGTTGGGAGTTGCGGCGAAGAGCGGGGGCGGCGCGATTGCGGCGCTCGGGCACTATATTCTTGCTGTTTCGGCGATGGGCGCGATTGTGTTGGTCGCTGCCTATTTGCTGGCTGGCTTGGCGGGCGGCCAAAGCCCGCTGAAATTTGCGCGCGCAATGATCCCCGCGCAGGCGGTTGCGCTGTCAACGCAAAGTTCGCTCGCCAGTCTGCCGGCCATGCTCGACAGTGCGCGAAGGCTGGAACTGCGCGAAACGACTGCTGATTTCGTGCTGCCGCTGGCGGTGGCGATTTTTCGCGCCACCAGTCCGGCAATGAACCTGGCTGTGGCAATATATGTCGCCTATCTGACAGGCACGGAATTGACCCCGGTCACCCTCGCAGCCGGTATCGCGGTGGCGCTTGTGATAAGCATCGGGTCGGTAAGCTTGCCCGGATCGATCAGTTTTGTCGTCTCGATCGGGCCGATCGCCTTGGCGATGGGGGTGCCGGTCGAACCGCTCGCCTTGCTGGTAGCGGTCGAAATGTTGCCCGATATTATGCGCACAATTGCCAATGTGACGATGAATGTCGCGGTCACCAGCGCCGTCGATCGGGCAGGAGGCGTGGTAAGCGCGGCCGAAAGTCCGACCCAGTTGCAACCCTAATCCATCTTGTGCGTTAAGCTTACAACCAGTCACTCGAACATAAACGGAGTTTCCATGTCCTTCAAACTGATCGATCTTCCATACGATTCTGACGCTCTTGCGCCAGCAGTCTCCGCCGAAACGCTGTCGTATCACCACGGCAAGCATCATCAGGCCTATATCACCAAAACAAACGACGCGATCGAAGGGACCGACCACGCGGATAAATCACTCGAAGAAGTGATCGCAGCGGCGCGCGGTAGCGATCAGGGATTGTTCAACAATTCCGCACAAAGCTGGAACCACGGTTTCTACTGGCATTCGCTATGCGCGGATGGTTGTACACCCGAAGGCGACCTGGCGTCGAAAATTGACGATGCATTCGGTTCGTTTGACGAGCTGAAAGGCAAATTGGCCGATAAGGGTGCGGGCCATTTCGCGTCGGGTTGGGTTTGGCTGGCTGAAAAAAACGGCAAGCTGAGCCTGGAGGAAACGCATGACGGCGATACGCTGGCGGATAGCGATTTCAATCCGCTGCTGACCATCGACGTGTGGGAACATGCCTATTACCTCGACCATCAGAATGCGCGTCCGGCATATCTCAAATCTGTGATCGACGGACATTTGAACTGGAAATTTGCGGCTGAAAACCTGGCCCGCGGTTCCGTCTGGTCATATCCCTGCTAGGCTGGCTCAGAGGATTGACAAAAGGCCTGCCCGGCGATGTTCGGGCGGGCTTTTTTGTGCGAATATTTATCGCTCCGCAGGGTCGCCAGGCGCGGCCAGATCCATCAGCGGTGTTGCGAACAAGGGTTCGCCAAATACAAACCCGACCACGTTTGGCCGTCCGACATGGTCGAAGAACGCTGTCAGAGTGAGCAATATGGGCACGGACAGCAACGCGCCGGCAACGCCCCAAATCCATGAAAAATAACTTAGCGCCAGCAGGATCAGCACGGGGTTCATCGTAAATCTTGCACCCAGTATGGACGGGGTGACGACATTGGATTCCACCGTGTGCAGCCCAAGGTAAGCCGCTGCAGGTATCAGGCCGAGCAAGACAGTTTCCGACGTACCGATACCAAACAGGCCGAGCAGAGCGACCATCGCCAACGGTCCGATATAGGGCAGGAAATTAAGAATCATGGCCAGCCCGCCCCACATGACCGGTGCATCAACACCCAGCAGCCATGCGCCCGTGGCCACGACAATGCCAACGCTGGCATTTATCAACCCGACAGTGAAAATATAGGCTGCGACACGGTCCTGAATCTCGCGCAGGACGCGTGCAGCCTTGACGCTGGCGCCAAAATCGCTGCGATCGAGCAGCATGCGGCGGCGCAAGCGAACCCGTGCCTCGATCATGAAGAATGTCATCAGGAAGGTAAGCAACGTGCCGATCGCAACGCTTGGTGTAGCGAGCGCCAGTTGCTCGATCGCTGTCGGAGCCGCGAGAACGACCTCCTGACCGCCTTTGCTTTGCCCCAATCCTTCGGCGAACTGGTCGTTCAGTTTACCCAGCCATGCAAACTCGTCTCTGATCTGCGAAAAGCGGTCACCCACCCGTTTAGCCATCCCGGGCACTTTCTCGAGCAGGGTAACCGCAGGCTGCAAGACCAGCGCCAGTGCCAGCAGAACAATCGCAAAGAACGCGATAAGCGAACACAGCGAAGCCAGAATGTTGGGTATGCCCCAGCCGGATAGGCGATCTGCCATCGGGGACAGAATAATGGTCAGGATCAGCGCCGCAAATAACGGCAGGAAGACCACCGCCCCTATGGACAGCACGAAAGGAAGCGCCAGAAACAGGCCCGCACCCAGCAGCACGACGAGCGCGGAAATAAGGCGAATTTCCTGTTCAGCGAATGCATTTCGCATATTCGGCTG
Source organism: Altererythrobacter aquiaggeris (assembly GCF_037154015.1). Taxonomy (NCBI): domain Bacteria; kingdom Pseudomonadati; phylum Pseudomonadota; class Alphaproteobacteria; order Sphingomonadales; family Erythrobacteraceae; genus Aestuarierythrobacter; species Aestuarierythrobacter aquiaggeris. Next base: position 2,299,118 of record NZ_JBANRL010000001.1, on the reverse strand, counting down.
CGCCGGCGGCGCAGGTGCATCGTTAACAGGCTCGGTCATCAGATCTGTCTGAGCCAACAGGAGTGCGCCTGCAAGGTTTCACTGCCGATGCACCGCAGCCATCAGGGCAGTCTAGTTGCCGGTAACCCCGTTGCCTTCGGCAACAGTGTCCAGCTCTTCAAGGATAGCCCGGTGGGCTGTTGCGTCATTCATGGAACGCCGTGGAATATCGCCATCTTCCAGCATCCCGGACAATGCAGCACGCGCGCGTCCGACCCTGCTTTTGATAGTGCCGACCGCGCAACCGCAAATATCGGCTGCTTCTTCATACGAAAATCCGCCGGCGCCGACCAACAGCAATGCTTCCCTGCGCTCGGGCGGCAGAGTAAGCAGCGCACGGTGCATGTCTGACAGATGCAGCGGCTCCTCCTGTCCGGCGGGCGCGGTCAGAATTCGTTCCGCCACACCTTCGTCATATTCGCCGCGGAACCGGTTGCGGCGCATATCGGTCAGATAGGCGTTCCGAAGTATGACGAAGGTCCATGCGCGCATGCTCGTACCCGGCTCGAACCGGTCCTGTGCCGCCCACGCTTTCAGCATGGCTTCCTGCACCAGATCATCGGCCATATCGGGCCGGCCGCACAGACCGCGCGCAA